>CAYPFH010000082.1:0-13735 GCA_964409825.1 uncultured Desulfobacterales bacterium
CGGCCGCCCGCGGTCGGACGCGACAGAGCGCGTCCCTCCGGTCGGCCCCGACAGAGTCGGACGCGACAGCGCGCGTCCCTCCAATTGTCGATACGACCGGCGCCCTGTCAATGGCTTGTCCGCTGCGCGGACTTTGCCGGGGCCCAGCCCAAAACCCGTCGGTCCGGCTCCAACCGGTTCCGGCTGCCGCAGCAGCACTAAAGCTTCTTGACGAGCTGGTTGGCTGCGGTGAGCAGCGGATCCCAGGTGGGCCCAAAGGGCGGGGCGTATGCCAGATCGGCCTGGGCAAACCGGAAAACGCTCATCTGCAGTTGGAGGGCGACCGCCGCCGCATCGATTCGGTGAACGCCTTCTCTTGCCACCATGAACGCCCCCAGCAGCCTGCCCGAGTCCCGGTCGCCGACCAGATGCACGTGCACCGGGGTGGACCCGGGATGGGCATGGGCGCGGGAGCGGGTTTTGACGGTGACGCTGACCGGTGAAAAACCCGCCTGTTCGGCTTCGGAAACAGTCAGGCCGGTGCGGGCCACCTGCAAGTCGAAGACCTTGAAAACCGCCGTTCCGGCCACCCCTTCGATTTCGGTCCGCTTGCCGCAGACGTTGTCCGCCACGGCCCAGCCGGCGCGGTTGGCCACCAATGCCAGGGGGATCCAGGCCTTTTTCCCCGTGACCATGTGGTAGGCATCGGCGCAGTCGCCGGCCGAGTAAATGGCCGGGTCGGAAGTGGCCAGGGTGCGATCCACGGAAACGGCGTCGGACACGCTCAGAGAAAGTCCGGCTTCTTCGGCGATCCGGCTGTTGGGGCGAATTCCGGCGGCTACCAGCACGAGGTCCGCCGACAGGTCCAGTCCGTCGCAAACCAGGCGAAGCCCGTCTGCGGTCTTTTCCAGGCGAAGAATTTCGTGCCCGGGATGAACGCCGACTTCGTGGTGCTCCACCTCTTTGCGGACAGCATCGGCAAGCTCGCCGTCGAGCCAGGGAATGAAGCCTCTTCTCGGTTTGACCATCGACACCTCAATGCCGCGGCTGCGGAAGGCTTCGATCATCTCCAGGCCGACATAGCCCATGCCGATGACCGCCGCCCGGCGGACGCGCCTGGTGGTCAGCAACTCCCGGATCTTGCGCCCGTCCTGCAGGTTTTTGAGGGTGACCACCTCCGGGCGGTCGAGTCCCGGAAGATCGGGAACCACCGGAGACGCTCCGGTGGCGATCAGCAGCCGGTCGTATTTGACCTTGAAGGTGTTTCCGTCCAGGGTCGTTCCGGACACTGTGCGGGCGGCCCGGTCGATGGTCTGCGCCCGGTGCCCGGTGCGAAGGTCGATGCCCTGCTTTTCCCGGAACACCTCCGCCCGGCGGACCACCAGTTCTTCGATATCGCGGTCCGCGTCTGCGATGTTATAGGGCATTCCGCAGGCGCTGTAGGAGACGTCGTAGGTCTGTTCCAGTACCGTGACTTCCAGGTCGGAGCGGTTTCGTTTGGCTCGGCTGGCTGCACTCATGCCGGCGGCGTCGGCGCCGATGACGACAAATTTCATGCTCATCTCCTTGATTCTGCGGGAAAAGACCGGTTTTTGCCCTTGCGATGCCGTGATAGTATGATAACTGAACGATTTTTTCAAATTTGGAAAACAGCATGAGACAGACGGAAAAACAGATTCGAGAATTGGAAAGGCGGCTTTCGGAGGTCCGTCGCCCCCACCGTCACGGGCTGCAGCGCATCGTAAAAGAGCTGCGCCGCTGCGCGGCACAGGGTCAGGACCCCCTGCGGCTGAGCCGACGCATTGCCGGGGCCAAGGGGCGGATCACCCGGTCCATCCGGGAGCGCCGGTGGCGGATGGACCATCTGCCGGCGCCCAACTACAACACCGTCCTGCCCATTTTCCAAAAGAAAAGCGAAATTCTCGAGGCGATATCCGCACATCCGGTGGTGATCGTCTCCGGGGAGACGGGCTCCGGCAAGACGACCCAGATACCGCAGTTTTGCCTGGAGGCATCAAGAGGTATAGACGGGGCCATCGGCTGCACCCAGCCGCGCCGCATCGCCGCGGTCACCGTAGCCCAGCGAATCGAAGAAGAACTGGGCACCGCCGGCACCGATGCGGTGGGGCACAAGATCCGTTTTGCCGACCGCACCGGCAAGAACACCTTCGTCAAGGTGATGACCGACGGAATACTTCTGGCAGAAGCCCGCAGGGACCGGTTTTTAACGGCCTACGATACGATCATCGTCGACGAGGCCCACGAGCGGAGCCTGAATATCGACTTCATCCTCGGGATTCTTCGCACGCTCCTTTCCCGGCGAAGGGACCTGAAGGTCATCGTCACGTCGGCCACCATCGACACTGAAAAGTTTTCCCGGGCCTTTGACGGTGCGCCGGTCATCGAGGTCTCCGGCAGGCTGTATCCGGTGGAGGTTCGGTACCTGGCCGATTCCTCGGCGGAGCAGAGCGCAGAAGAGGCCACCATTGCCGAACAGGCCTCCGCCGTTGTCGACCGAATCCAGAAGCAGGCCCGCCACGGGGATGTGCTCGTGTTTATGCCCACCGAACAGGACATCCGGGAGACCTGCGAAATCATCGAAGGCGGACGCCGTTCCGGTGCGCAGGTGCTGCCGTTGTTCTCCCGGCTGGCAGGCGGCGAACAGCGCAAAATTTTTCAGACCAGCCGGAGCCGCAAGATCGTCGTGGCCACCAATGTGGCCGAAACATCGATCACCATTGCCGGCATCCGCTATGTCGTCGACACCGGTCTTGCACGGATTCCCCGCTATATGCCCCGTTCCCGGACCACGGCACTTCCGGTGGTGCCCATATCGAAAAGCAGCGCCGATCAGCGGATGGGCCGGTGCGGACGGGTTCAAAACGGCGTCTGCTATCGCCTCTATTCCGAGGAGGACTACCTGAGCCGGCCGAGGTTCACGCCGCCGGAAATTCTGAGAGCCAATTTGGCTGAGGTGATTCTTCGCATGCTCGACCTGGGTCTGGGCGACATCGATCGGTTTCCCTTTATCGATCCACCCTCCTCGGTAAGCGTTAAAGACGGCTGCCGGCTTTTGTTGGAGTTGGGTGCCATCGCCGAGACCTCAGCCCTTGGTGCCGAACCTCCAAAAGAGCCAAGGGCGCCGAAAGAAAAAAGGGACGTCTCGGGCCGATACCGCCTCACCCGGCGCGGGCGCCTGATGGCGTCGCTGCCGGTCGATCCGCGAATTGCAAGAATCCTCATCGAAGCCGAAAGCGAGGGCTGCATCAAAGAAGTGTTGGTCATCGCCGCGGCCTTGAGCATTGCCGATCCCCGGGAGCGGCCGGCAGATCAGGCCGGTGCGGCCGACACCGCCCACAGCCGGTTTCGCCATCCGGCATCGGACTTTCTCACGCTGCTCAGGATCTGGGACGCCTTTGCCGGGGCCCGGTCCACCATGGGATCGACCCGGCTCAAGCGATACTGCCGGGAGCATTTTCTTTCCTTTCGCCGGATGCGCGAATGGCGGGATCTGCATCGGCAGCTGCTCGAGGAAATCAAGGAAGCGGGCCTGGCCGGGGGCAAAGATGCGTCGCCAAAGAAACATGAGGCCCTGGGCGATCCCGGCAAAGCCCGCTACGGGGCGATTCACCGGGCGATTTTGAGCGGATTTTTATCGGCCATTGCAGTCCGCAGGAAACAGCAGCTCTATCAGGCGGCCCGCGGAAAGGAGGCGATGCTGTTTCCCGGATCGTCCCTGTTCGATCAACCCCCGGAATGGATCGTGGCTGCCGAGATGGTCGAAACCAGCCGGCTCTTTGCCCGAACCGCCGCCCGGATCGACAGACGGTGGCTGGAGCCGCTGGGCGGATCGCTCTGTCGCCGCACCTATCTTGTCCCCCGATGGGAACGAAAGCGGGGGCAGGTGGTCGCTTCCGAGCAGGTCACCCTGTTCGGGCTGATCGTCGTAGAAGCCAGAAAGGTCGACTACGGAAAGATCGCCCCGGAAGAAGCCTCGGACGTCTTCATCCGAAGCGCGCTGGTCGAGGAAGACCTCCGCCAGCCGTTTCCCTTTATGGATCACAACCGGGCGCTCATCGATAAAATCGGTAAAATAGAGGACAAGCTGCGCCGGCGGGATCTGCTGGTTTCCGACGAGGAGGTCTTTTTCTTCTACCGGGAGCGGATTCCGGAGACCATTTCCGATATCCGCTCGTTTTCGCGCTACCTGAAGCAGCAAGGCGGTGATTCATTTCTTCAAATGACCGAAGACGATTTGCTGCTTCAACCCCCCGACCGATCGGAGATCAGTCGGTATCCGGACCGGTTCGAGGCCGGCGGCCGGCAGTATGCACTCGATTACCGTTTTTCCCCGGGGGCCGGAGAGGACGGGGTCACCGTCCGGATTCCGGCCTCCGATGCGTCCAGAGTGCCGCCGTCATCCCTGGACTGGCTGGTACCGGGTCTTTTCCGGGAAAAGGTCGGTGCCCTGATCCGGGGGCTTCCGAAGCCCTACCGGCGGCACCTGGTGCCGGTGTCCGACACGGTGGAAACGATCGTAAGCGAGATGCCGCGAACCGAGGGAGCCCTGACCTCTGCGTTGGGAGAATTCATCTACCGGCGGTTCAACCTGGAAATCCCGGCCTCGGCATGGCCGGACGACGCGCTTTCCGAGCATCTGAAAATGCGGATCGCCCTGGTGGGGCCGAAGGGCGAAGAGATCGAGGTCGGACGAGACAGGCGGCTGCTCAGCGGTCATGCCGCCGGCAGCGTCGACTCCGAACCCCTGGCATCGGCCCGGCGCCGGTGGGAGCGCGACGGAATCGAATCCTGGGACTTCGGAGACCTGCCCGGGGAAATCGTCCTGGAGACGGGGGGCGGCCCGGCTTGGACCGTCTACCCCGGCCTTCAGGAAAACGAAGGGCGGATCGATTTGCGGCTGTTTCAGGACCGGCGCCGGGCGGTCGAAGCCCACCGGCGAGGGGTGGCGGCCCTTTACCGGCGACTGTACAAAAAGGACCTTGCCTTTTTCCGCCGCCACATCGCCCTTCCCCAAGGGGTTTCCCGGCTGGCCGTCGTTCTGGGCGGACAAGAGCGGATCGAAACCCAGATCTTCGAAAAAACGCTTCAACATCTGTTTGCCGAAAACATCCGCTCGAAAGAGGCCTTCGAAGCGCATCGGCAAACAGCCGCCGCCGGGCTTTTCCACCGCGGCCAAAAGCTTCTGGCCGCCGTGGTGCCGGTGGTCGAGGCGGCGGCCGAGGCCCGGTCGGCATTGTCTGCTTTGGAGGAAGCCAGCGCCGATCGGCCCCACATTCTCGCTTTTTTACAAACGCTTCGAAACACGCTGGCCGGCCTGGTGCCCGAAAATTTCATCGAACTATACGACGAGAAACGCATCGGTCATCTTCCCCGCTACGTCTCTGCCTTGACCCTTCGCGCCCGACGCGGGGTGGAGAACCTGGAAAAAGACCGGGTCAAGGAAGCATCGGTCCTGCCCTTTGCCGATGCCCTGACGGAGATGCTCCAATCGCTTTCGCCTTCGACGACCGGAGCCAAACGCGATGCCGTGGAAGCGTTTTTCTGGATGCTGGAAGAGTACAAGGTGTCGGTTTTCGCCCAGGAGCTGGGCACTGCCCATCCGGTGTCCAAGAAGAAGATGGAAAAGCGGCTGGCGGAGATCCGGAGGATGACCTGAGGCGGGGCGCCGCGATAGCTGCTAAGCTGCTAACGCAACTTTCGGGATTCATGAATCCGCGAAATGAATAATTTGCTGTCGGTGTGCGAACTCGCCCCTAAGGCTACCTATCATCAGCGCAGGCCTAAAAATTATCAAAACGATGAGGCTGTTGGATGGCAGTAGCGATAAAGAAAAGCGTAGCAAGCGCTGATGAAAGGCATCCTAAGGGGCTCAAACAGCGCACATCGCCATCAAATCATCCATTTCGCTCCTCTGGAGACGAAAGCCGAAAGTTGAGTACTAAGCTGCCGAGCAAGGTGGCATCTGCCTGGAAATCAGAATGCGGGCTTCCGCCCTCCTTCGATGCTGTTTTTTTTGTTTGGCTTAGGAGCTCAACAGCTTAGCGGCTATTTACCTATAGGCGCAAAGCGCGCTGCAAGGGCCTCGTAATACCTTGCCTCTGCAAGCCTCCCCCGCTTTTTGCAGCCGCCTGCGTAGACAGCGCATTTTTTTTGGAGCGTCTCCGCGGCCGCCCGGCGCTGTTCAGGTGTCAGATCCTTTCCTTCAAGCAGCTTTCCCAATGCCCGGATCCGGTACCGGTCGATCCCCGGCGTTTTGGAAAGCTGGTCTAAGTGGCCTCCCCGTTTGATCACCAGCGGCTCTTCGATCAGAGATACCGGATGCCGGGCCCCGATCCTGAGCCACAGGTCGTAGTCTTCGGCCGCCGGAAGCGATTCATCGAACCCCCCCATCTCTTGAAAAAGGCGCCGCTCCAGCATCACGGCAGAGGGACTGACCAGGCAAAGCGCAAGGGAGCGTGTGAAAATGTCTCCGGAAGGCTTTTGGTGGCGGATGCGAGGGTTGACCCGGATCCCGTTTCGGATCCAGAGCTCTTCTGTCTGGCAGATCCGCACCTCCGGATGGTCCTGGAAAAAAGCCGTCTGGCGGGCGAGTTTTTCCGGCAGCCACAGGTCGTCTGAATCGAGAAAGGCGATCAGATTCCCGGAGGCCGCCCGGACGCCGCGGTTTCTAGCTGCGCTCACCCCCCGGTTGAGCTGGCTTATGACGGTGATCCGGTCTCCATATTGCCGGAGTATCCGGCCGGTCTCGTCCGTGGAGCCGTCATCGACGACGATCAGCTCCCGGTTGCCGTATGTCTGCGCCAGCATCGAATCGACGGCTTCCCGGATGCACCAGGCGCGGTTGTAGACAGGAAGGATGACGCTGACCGGCAAAGGCGGAAAAGGATTCACGGGCGTTGCTCAAATCCGGGAGAAGGAGGAAAGCGGTGCACAAAAAGGATCAAAAAAGCGATCATGGCGATGGAGGCCTGATCTGAAATTGCCCGGTCATTGGCGGCTAGTATCCGCGCTCGTTAAGATAGCGCGATACGCCTGGATGAAGCAGGATCCCGAGAGGGTCCTTTGCGGCCGATTTTGGGTCGAACGGCGCCAGGGCCCGGTGGGCGCTTTCGAATTGCCGCCGTCCGGCGGCCATCGCTTCGATGATCCGGTAGGCCGTATGATCGTCGAGCGTTTCAGAGGCGACAAGCATTACCCGGGTACCGACGGCGGAGACGGCCTGTGCCTGGGAAGGATAGGTGCCCGCGGCAATCGCGGCCTGAGAGTAGGCGGGATGATTTTGAATCAGTTGTGCGATATCCCGGTCGACGCCGTCGATCAGGCCTGCCCCGCAGAGCCGAATCATTTGAAGCAGCTGGGCATCGGGATGGATGCTGATGTGCAGCATCGCCTGTATCGTCCCGTGGCAGAAGGCCATGGAGTCCACCGACTGGGACGAAGACAGGTTCTCCACCAGGCTGAAATCCTTCACCGACCAGCCCTTGGCATTCATCATGGAGGAAAACAACCGATACTGCCGTGATCTCGGAATGCCGATATTGATCCGTTTTCCCTTGAGATCCTCCAGGGATTCGATGCCGGCGTCTTCTCGGACCACCAGGGCTGCCGGCACCTCGTAGAGGCGAACAATGCCGCGAAGGCTGTCGTAGCCAAAGTCCAGGAACCGGTACTCCCCGGTCTGGCCGACGGCCTCATGAAGGGTGTAAGAGTCGACCAGGACAAGATCCAGGGCCCCGATTTGAAGATTGGTCAGGTTGTGCAGATCGTCGGGGGCCGGCACCGCCTCGCAGTGGATGTCGGCAAGACGGCTGTCGAGGGTGCGGCAAAGGGTCCGGCCGGCAAAGTGGGAAAAAGAACCGATCTCTCCGGTGCCGATCAAAAGGTCCATGGCGGCCGAAGCCGCGGGCAGCGGGAAGGCCAGGAGAAAAAGCATCAATAGCCGGAAGGCCCGGGAAAAGAGGCCGCGTGCGGCATGTTCTTTGCACATCGTCGTATCTCTTTCGGTGTGCGGAATGTCGTTTCCGTTTATAAAAAACGTTACAGGATGGCATGCCGGATGTCAACTCGATACGGTTGGACAATCGCCGCCAAAACGGGATCCGGGAGCCGGTCTTCGGCTTCCTTTCATATGAAGGCCGGAAAGATGGTGGATCATGAAAAACACCGGCAACCGGACGTTTGCGGACGCCAGATAAAAGAGTTGCCTTGCCGGCATCGATTTGGTAGAAATATAAAGGATTGAATCGCGGTAATGAAGGTGTTCTACGCGGCGATTCGATTCACGATGAATCCTGGACCCGCCGTGGAAGGGAGGTGGCAGCAGGCAGGTAAATATCCGGTTTCGCCAACGATGATGATCCACCTTGTTTTCAACAAGAAAAAGGAGGTACAGATGAAAAAAGGAATTGTTCTGACGGCTGTTTTTCTGTTTGGATTTGCGCTCTTGGCCGGCGGTATGCCCGCGCAGGCCCAGGCGGACACCACCTTTGTCACCATCGGCACCGGCGGCGTCACCGGCGTTTATTATCCCACCGGCGGGTCTATCTGCCGCCTGGTCAACAAGAACCGGGACGAGCACGGCATCCGCTGCTCGGTGGAAAGCACCGGCGGTTCGGTCTACAACTTGAACGCCATCGCTGCAGGAGAGCTGGACATGGGCGTCTGCCAGTCCGACTGGCAGTACCATGCCTATCGCGGCACCGACAAGTTTGCCGACAAGGGCCCGAACAAAGACCTGAGGGCCGTGTTCTCCGTTCATCCGGAGCCGTTTACCGTGGTCGCCCGGGCGGATTCGGGCATCAAAGACTTCAAAGACCTCAAGGGAAAACGGGTCAACATCGGAAACCCGGGTTCCGGTCAGCGCGGCACCATGGAAGTGGTCATGGAAGCCATGGGCTGGACCAAAGACGACTTCAAACTGGCCTCCGAGCTAAAGTCCGCCGAGCAGTCCCAGGCCCTGTGCGACAACAAGGTCGATGCCATGGTCTTTACCGTGGGCCATCCGTCCGGCTCGATCCAGGAGGCCACCACCACCTGTGACTCGGTGCTGGTCAATGTCACCGGCCCGGCGATCAAGAAGCTCGTCGATAAAAACGACTACTACCGGTGGGCGACGATTCCCGGCGGCATGTACCGTGGAAATCCGCAGGATACCAAGACCTTCGGCGTCGGCGCCACCTTCGTATCCTCGGCCAAGGTGCCGGCGGATGTGATCTACCAGGTGGTCAAGGCGGTTTTCGAGGACTTCGATCAGTTCAAGAAGCTTCATCCGGCCTTTGCCGTCCTGAAAAAAGAGGAAATGATCAAAGACGGCCTGTCGGCTCCCCTCCATGACGGGGCGGCCCGATACTACAAAGAGGCCGGCCTGATGTAAGCACTGCCAGAACCGGGCAAGTGCGCTGCCCTGCCGGCAGCGCGCTTGTCCGGGGACCCTTCTGCTCGAAAATACCTTTCCGCAGTAAAGGAATCCGCACCGATGAGCGAAAAGCCGGAAGGCCAGGTACCGCTGGAAAAGGTCCAGGAAATGATCGCCGAGTCGGAAACCGGTGCCCGCAATCCCACCGGCGCGGTTTCCAAAAGAATCCTTTTTTTCGTGCCTTTGGCATGGACCCTGTTTCAGTTGTGGTATTCATCGCCCCTTCCGTTCATGTTCAATATTTTCGTGTTCAACTCGACCGAAGCCCGGGCGATTCATCTGGCGTTTGCCATTTTCCTGTCCTACACGGCCTATCCTACGTTCAAATCGTCGCCGAGAAGCTACATCCCCCTCCAGGACTGGGCCGTTGCCCTGCTGGCCGCCTTCTGCGCCGCCTACCTGTTTATTTTCTACGAGGGGTTGTCCGACCGGCCGGGCGATCCGACCACCTTCGATCTGGTGGTGGGCGTCGTCGGACTGGTTTTTTTACTGGAAGCCACACGCCGGGCGCTGGGCCCTCCGTTGATGGTCGTCTGCGGGGTGTTCATTATCTACACCTTCGGCGGGCCGTATATGCCGGATGTGATCTCCCATAAGGGCGCCAGCCTGTCCAAGGGAATGTCCCATTACTGGCTGTCCACCGAAGGGGTCTACGGCGTCGCCCTCGGCGTTTCCACCAGCATGGTGTTCATGTTCGTTTTGTTCGGGTCCCTTCTGGAAACCGCCGGCGCCGGCAACTATTTCATCCGCGTCGCCTTTGCCGGATTAGGGCATCTGCGCGGCGGGCCGGCCAAGGCGGCGGTGGTGGCGTCGGGTCTGACCGGGCTGGTCTCCGGGTCGTCGATTGCCAACGTGGTCACCACCGGCACCTTCACGATCCCGCTGATGAAGAAGGTCGGTTTTCCGGCGGAAAAGGCCGGAGCGGTGGAGGTGGCCGCCTCCACCAACGGGCAGTTGATGCCGCCGGTGATGGGCGCCGCGGCCTTTCTCATGGTGGAATACGTCGGCATTTCCTACATCGAAGTGATCAAACACGCATTTTTGCCGGCCGCCATCTCCTACATCGCCCTGGTCTACCTGGTCCATCTCGAGGCCTGCAAGATGGGATTGAAGGGGCTGGAAAAGCCGGTGTCCCACTCGCTGCCCTACAAATTGCTCCTGTTTTTCGGGACGATTCTGTTCATGATGGCCATGGCCGCCGTCACCTACTACGGCATCGGTTGGATCAAGGTGGTGGCCGGCAGCGGCGCCAAGTACATCGTCGCCGTCCTGCTTGCCCTTGTCTATCTGCTGCTGATCTGGTTTGCATGCAAGGTGCCGGAACTCGAGTCCAGCTACAGCATCGAGGTACTTCCCAAGCTGGGTGAGACCGCCCAGGCGGGCTACTACTTTTTGGTGCCGGTCGTGGTGCTGATGTGGTGTCTCGTGGTGGAGCGTCTTTCCCCGGGTCTTGCCGCCTTCTGGGCCACCGTGGTCCTGATGTTCATCATCGTTACCCAGCGGCCGTTGAAGGGGGTTTTCCGGAAAGCTCAGGGAGAGGCGTTCGCCTTCAAGACCGCGTTTCAGGACCTGGTGATCGGCATGGTGACCGGCGCCCGGAACATGATCGGCATCGGTGTGGCTACCGCCGCAGCCGGCATCGTCGTGGGGACGGTGACCCTCACCGGCATCGGGCTGGTCATGACCCAGTTTGTGGAGTTCATCTCCGGCGGGAATCTGATCCTGATTCTTTTTTTCACCGCGATCATCAGCCTGATGCTGGGCATGGGGCTTCCCACCACGGCGAATTACATCGTGGTCTCGACCCTGATGGCGCCGGTCATTGTCAACCTGGGGGCCGAAAACGGGCTGATCGTTCCGCTCGTTGCGGTGCACATGTTTGTTTTTTATTTCGGGATCCTGGCCGACGACACTCCGCCGGTGGGGTTGGCGGCCTTTGCCGCGGCCGGGATCTCCGGCGGCGATCCGATCCGAACCGGCATCCAGGGGTTCAGCTACGACATCCGCACGGCGGTTCTGCCCTTTTTGTTCATCTTCAACACCGAGCTTTTGATGATCGGAATCGGTTCCTGGTACCACCTCTTGATCGTGGTGTTTGCCGCCATTGTCGCCATGCTGATGTTCGCCGCGGGCACCCGAAGATTCTGGTTGACGAAAAACCGCATCTGGGAGACGTTCGCACTTCTGCTGGTGACATTCACGCTTCTACGGCCCGGGTTCTGGTGGGACATGGCGTATCCGGAGTTTACCCATGAACCGCCCGCCAAGATCGAGCAGATCGTCGAAGAAATGGAGCCCGACTCCCAGCTGCTGATTTGGGTCAAGGGAGAAAAGCTCAGCGGAAGCGAGTACAAAAAGGTTCTGATGCTGCCGGTGGGCGAGGGAGAAACCGGTGCTGAAAAGCTGACGGCCATGGGATTTGAAACCCGGGTCGAAGACGGCAAGGTCTTTGTCGATATGGTGACCTTTGCCAGCCTGGCGGAAAAATCCGGCCTCGATTTCGACCAGGAAATAGTCAGCGTCGAGGTTCCAAACGACCGGCCGCCCAAGCAGCTCATGTTCATTCCGGCGTTCGCGCTTTTGGCCCTGATATACCGCCTCCAGCGGGGGCGGCTGAAAAAAGAAGAAGCCGCCAAGGGCGGGGGGGCGGCAGGTCCGGCGCCCGAAACCGCTTAAGAGGCGGTTCCCGGTTCAGGGCTCGAAGGTTGAAGATCTTGAAAAAAATCCAATTTTTGTGTCATTTCCGCCCCCGACTCGATCCGGGGCGGAAATAACGCAAAAATGGGTGAACCTTTACGCCGGAGCCGACCATGTTTTCCAAGATCCTTGTGCCTCTCGATGTCGACTACTCGAAAGCCGCCGCCGCCGTGTACCGCAAGGCGGCGGAGCTTGCCCGATGCTGCGGGGCGGAAGTCCGCCTGGTCACCGTGGTGCCCGGGTTCGGTATGCCGATCGTCGCCGCCCATATTCCCGAAGAAGTCCGCAAACAGACCGGCAAGAGGGTGCGGGAGGCGATGAAGCAGTTTATCGAAGAACACTGCGACAAATCGGTTTCCTACGAAATTCGTACCGGGAAAAACTGGGCGGAGATCATCGATGCGGCAAAAGATTGGGGTGCGGAGCTGATCGTGGTCTACCACAACCGGCGCAGCGCCATCAACGAGGTCTTCAGCGGATCCTGTGCAGAGCGGGTTGCCGATCACGCCGGCTGCTCCGTGCTCAGGCTGCGCGGCGTGATGGGGTAGAAGGGTGGTTGATTGGTTGACAGGTTGATTCGTTGATTCGTCTGGCAGCGGTTGGAGGGCCACGCTCCGTCGTGGCAGGCTTTTGTTTATTACCGGCAACACGGACTAGACTGCGCGCGTCCCTCCACCGGCAGAGGCTTCGGGGGAAGTTTCAGTATTGATCAAACTGGCCTGCCAATTCGGCTATGGGCCGGCTCACACCCAAATTCCGTCGATTTCAGCGTCGCAGTCGGGGCATTTTCCGTCCCGTATTCGGTTGGCATTGACCGAAAATCCCCACCGTTCGATGAGCTTTTTCCCGCATTGATGGCAGAACGTGCTTTCGGCTTCTTCGCCGGGCACATTTCCAGTGTACACGTACCGGAGCCCCGCTGAAAGGCCGATATCCCGCGCCTGGCGGAGGGTCTGCACCGGCGTGGGCGGCCGGTCTGTCAGCTTGTAGGTGGGATGAAAACGGCTGATGTGCCAGGGCGTTTCAGGCCCGAGATCTTCCACTATAAATTCGGCCAGCTCCCGGAGCTCCCCCGGATCGTCGTTTGCACCCGGAACGATCAGGGTGGTGACTTCAACGAAGATCTCCGCCCTTTTCATGAGCCGGAGGGTGTCGAGCACCGGCGCCAGCCGGGCGGCGCACATTTCCTTGTAGAACTTGTCGGAAAACGCCTTCAGGTCGACGTTGGCCGCGGCCAAGACCTGGCCGAGCCTCTCGACCGCCTCCGGGGCCATGTAGCCGTTGGTGACAAAGACATTGCGGATCTTTTTTTCCAGGGCAAGCGTTGCCGTATCGAAGGCAAACTCGAAAAAGACCGTCGGTTCGGTGTAGGTGTAAGCGATGGTGGCGCACCCGTGTCTGTCGGCGTCTTCGACCACCGCTTCGGGCTGGACCGGCCGGCCCGCGATCATGCCGTCCCGGTCTGCCGGCAGTTGTGCGATATCGGCGTTCTGGCAGAAGCGGCATCGGAAGTTGCACCCGACCGTAGCTACGGAGTAGGACCGGCTGCCGGGCAGGACGTGAAAGAGCGGCTTTTTTACGAAAGCATCAGCTTTCGGGTTTTTTCTCCTTTCAAGCCTTCCG
>CAYPFH010000083.1:0-13600 GCA_964409825.1 uncultured Desulfobacterales bacterium
GAAGTCCTGTCGCCTGCGGCCGGTGCGATCAGCCCCCTGACCCTGGCCGAAACCCATCTCGGTCTGGGGCTGGTTTACCATGCCGCCGGAGGCGACCATAGGGCTGAAGCACACCTGCACTCCGGCTTTTCCATCGCGGAGGAAAAAGGGTATGTGCATTTTCCGATGATGCGCGCGGCGGACGTCGCAGGAGCCTGTTTGCTGGTCTCGGACAGGGGCGGGCCGAGAGAAAAATACGCCTCCCGGCTGCTGTCTTCCCGCCTGGGCGGCATGGCGGAGGCCGACGTCGAAACCCTGCTCCGGGACAACCGGAGCGGCCACCGAAGCCATCCCCTGTCCGTCCGTCGTTCCCTGTATCGATCCCGCCTTCCGCAAATCCAGATCGTCACCTTCGGTGGATTTATGGTCCTGAAAGACGGACGGACGCCGATCGAAGATCATCAGTGGGGGGGAACCCGTCCCAAACTTCTTCTCAAGTCGCTCGTGGCCCGCGGCGGGCGGGACATCCCCAAGGATATCCTCATCGAAGACCTATGGCCCGACAGCGACGGAGAATCCGCCGCAAAAAGTTTCAAGGTTACGCTGCACCGGCTTCGAAAGGTTCTGGAGCCGGGGCTGGCCCGGGAGTTGGGCTCGGCGTATCTGCATTTAAAAGACAACCTGGTTTCTCTTGACTTGGAGCTTTGCCGAACCGACGTGGAAGAATTCCTGGCCCTGTTCAAAGAAATCCGAAACATGGAAGGTCGGGCGGCGCCCGATGAGCTGCTGTCCCGCTGCGTACGGGCCGCCGCCCTATACACCGGAGATTTTCTTCCCGAAGAGCCCTACCTGCCGTGGGTCGAAATGAAGCGAACGGTATTGCAGGACCGTTATCTGGAGATCATGGTCAAATGCGTCGACCTTTACCGCAAAAAAAACCGGCTCGCCCAGGCGGCCGACTGCTGCAAACAGATTCTGCAGGTTGACCCTTGCTCGGATACGGCGTGCCGGGGGCTGATGGAACTGTATCATCGGCAGGGGAAGCGAATGGCGGCGCTGAAGACGTATGAAGCGTTCAAATCCCATGTGATGTCCGATATCGGCGTCGAGCCCGATCCAAAAACCACCGCCTTGTATCGAAAGCTTCAAGACAGCCCCGTCGCCGGCAAGGCCGGGGCTGCGGATAAAAACAGTTTGTAACCGGCCTTGTAACCTCCTTGTAACCGCCCCTTCGGTATGAAATTGAGCGTAGGCAATTTCGCGGCCCGGATCCGCATCGGCCGCGGGATCAGGCCTTCGGCCGCGGCTGACTGCGGTTGGCACCTCCTCAGCCCAGGCCGAAGGCCGTTATACCGACCGTGGAAAAACTGCAGGCCGGACATGCCGGCACCATTCCCTACGAAATGAAAGGAGGTCGTCTATGGATGTCACCCGAAGGCAGTTCATGCAGCTTACCGGGGCTGCCGCCGCCGGCCTATCGCTTTCCGGCATCGGATTCGATCTGTCTCCCGTCAAGGCCCACGCCCAGATGCTGAAAACGGCCTATGCCAAAGAGACGACGACGATCTGCTGCTACTGCGGGGTCGGCTGCGGCGCCATCGTCCACACGAGCCTGAAGGGAGACGGCCGGGTCATCAACATCGAAGGAGACCCGGACCATGTGATCAACCGGGGCTCGCTCTGCTCCAAAGGCGCATCCCTTGCCCAGCTCACCGAAAATGAAAACCGTCTCACCGAACCGATGTACCGGGCCCCATACAGCCGGGAATGGAAGCAGGTTTCCTGGGACTGGGCGCTCGAGCAAATCGCAAAACGGGTAAAGGACGCCCGCGATGCCACCTTCGAGCATAAAAACGACAAAGGCCAGGTCGTCAACCGCACCGCCGGCATCGCGTCGGTGGGCAGCGCGGCCATGGACAACGAGGAGTGCTGGGTTTACCAGGCCATGCTGCGTGCCATGGGGCTGACCTGGATCGAACATCAGGCCCGTATCTGACACAGCGCCACGGTTGCGGCTCTGGCAGAGTCGTTCGGACGCGGCGCGATGACCAATCACTGGATCGACCTCAAAAACAGTGACTGCATTTTAATCATGGGCAGCAATGCTGCCGAAAACCACCCGATCTCTTTCAAGTACGTGACCGAGGCCCAGCGAAACGGGGCCAAACTCATCAATGTCGACCCCCGCTTTACCCGTACGTCGTCCAAGGCCGACCTTTACACTTCTTTGCGCTCCGGAACCGACATTCCCTTTCTGGGAGGGATGATCAAGTATATCCTCGACGAAGGACTTTATCACGAGGAATATGTCGCCCAGTATACCAATGCGGCTTTTCTGGTGAGCAAGGATTTCAGATTCAAGGACGGCCTTTTTTCCGGGTACGATTCGAAAAAGCGCGCCTACGACAAATCCACCTGGGCCTTTCAGATGGACGAAAACGGCGTGCCGAAAATGGACCGCAGTTTAAAAGACCGCAATTGCGTCTTTCAGCTGCTGAAAAAGCATTACAAACGATACGATCCCAAGACCGTTTCAAACATCACCGGAACCCCCGTGGACAAGCTGGAGGAAGTTTACCGCACCTCTGCAGCCACGGGGCAGGCGGGAAAAGCCGGCACCATCATGTACGCCATGGGCTGGACCCAGCACACCGTCGGGGTCCAGAACATCCGGACCATGGCCATGATCCAGCTGCTGCTGGGCAACATGGGCGTCGCCGGCGGCGGGGTCAACGCCCTTCGCGGCGAGTCCAACGTCCAGGGCTCCACCGACCACTGTCTGCTCTGGCACATCTGGCCCGGGTATCTGAAGACCCCGCGAGCCTCCAACACCTCCCTGGCCGCCTACAATGAAAAATGGACGCCCAAGAGCAGCGACCCCTTGAGCGCCAACTGGTGGCAGAACTACCCCAAGTACTCGGTCAGCCTCCTCAAGTCCTTTTTCGGAGACAAGGCCACACCGGAAAACGACTTCGGCTATTCGTGGCTGCCCAAGGTCGACGACGGCAAGACCTACTCCTGGCTCGACATGTTCGATGAAATGTACAAGGGCAACTTTAAAGGCTTCTTTGCCTGGGGGCAGAATCCGGCTTGCAGCGGCGCCAACTCTGGAAAGACCCGCGAGGCCCTCACCAGACTCGACTGGATGGTCAACGTCAACCTGTTCGACAACGAGACCGGATCGTTCTGGCGGGGCCCGGGGCTGAACCCGACCGTAGTCAAAACCGAAGTGTTCATGCTTCCGGCCTGCGTCTCGGTGGAAAAGGAAGGAAGCATCACCAACAGCGGCCGGTGGATGCAGTGGCGGTATCCGGGCCCCAAGCCTTTGGGAAACAGCCGGCCGGACGGCGACATCATCCTGGAACTCGGGCACAAGCTCAAGGAACTCTATGCCGAAGGCGGGGTCTTTCCGACCCCGATTGTAAACCTCAAGTGGGGCTATGCCACCGAAGGCGTCTACGACCCCCACAAGGTCGCCAAAGAAATCAACGGCTATTTCCTGAAAGACATCGAGATCAGTGGAAAAACCTACGCCAAGGGCACCCTGGTTCCCAGCTTCGCCTTTTTGCAGAAAGACGGCTCGACCTCTTCGGGCAACTGGCTCTATTGCAACAGCTACACGGAAAAAGGGAACATGGCGGCCCGGCGAAGCGACAAGGATGCACCAAACGGCATCGGGCTTTATCCAGAGTTTGCCTGGTGCTGGCCCGTCAACCGGCGCATCATTTATAACCGGGCCTCGGTCGACCCAAAGGGGCGTCCCTGGGACAAGAAAGACCCGGTCATCAGCTGGACCGGCTCGGGCTGGGAGGGAGATGTCCCCGACGGGGGATGGCCTCCGCTGCAAAACGCAGACGGCACCGTAAACCCCAAGAGCAAGCATCCGTTTATCATGCGCAAGCACGGCCACAGCCAGATCTTCGGCCCCGGCCTGGCCGACGGCCCCTTCCCCGAGCACTACGAACCGCTCGAATGCCCGGTGGAAAAGAACTACATGAACGACCAGATCCTCAACCCGGTGGCACCGGTCTACGGCACGGAGGCCGACGCGTTTGCCAGCTGCGACCCGAGGTTTCCTTATGTGGGAACGACCTATCGCGTCTCGGAGCACTGGCAGACCGGTCTGATGACCCGTTGGCAGCCCTACCTGCTGGAGCTCCAGCCCCAGGTCTTTGTCGAGATGAGCGAGGAGCTGGCCCGGCTGAGGGGGATTCAAAACGGCGAACGGGTCAAGGTCTCCTCGGCGCGGGGAAGCCTCGAATGCACGGCCATCGTCACCAAGCGGTTCAAGCCGTTTACGATTGCCGGCTCGACGGTTCACCAGGTCGGCATCCCCTGGCATTACGGATGGATATGGCCGCGGGACACCCTGGAAGAAAGCGCCAATCTGCTGACCCCTTCTACGGGAGATCCCAACACCCGGATCCCGGAAACCAAAGCCTTCATGGTCAACGTGACCAAATTATAGGGAGGAGGTGATCCATCATGAGCAAATCGTTTCTGATCGACACCACCGTTTGCACCGGGTGCCGGGCCTGCCAGGTGGCCTGCAAGCAGTGGCACAATCTTCCGGCCGAGGATACGAAAAACCGCGGCACGATGCAGAATCCGCCAGATCTTTCCTTTTATACCCACAAACTGGTGCGGATGAATGAAGAAGTCGTCGACAACCGTCTTCAGTGGCTCTTTTTTCCGGATCAGTGCCGCCACTGCTTCGACGCCCCCTGCGAGGCGGCAGCCGACTATCCGGCAGCCATTTTCACCGATTCGAGCACCGGTGCGGTGATCTACACGGCCAACACCAAGGACCTGTACGAGCCGGACGACGTGATCGGCAGCTGCCCCTACAACATCCCGCGCCAGGGAAACAGGGGGCTTCTGGCCAAGTGCGACATGTGCCTGGACCGGGTGCAAAACGGGCTCCTTCCGGCATGCATCCAGGTATGTCCCACCGGCGCCATGAACTTCGGAGACCGGGAAGACATCCTCAAGCTTGCCGAGCAGCGGCTCAACACAGCCAAGCAGCGCTGGCCCAAAGCCGCTTTGCTCGACCCCAACGCAGTCAATGTCATTTACCTGGTGGCATACGATCCGAAGCTTTATCATGACTACGCGGTGGCCTCGGCCGGCGCGTTGGGCATGACCCGCCAGATGGCCCTCCGAAAGATGGTGCAGCCGTTCAAAAACCTCGGATCGCGTTTGCTTTAGCCGTGTAATCAGGATAAAAAGGGAGAAGGAGCCCGAGGCCCCTTCTCCTTTTATTTCGAACGAATCCGGCCGGAGTGCGGCCGTCGTCTGCCGAGGAGAACCATGACATCGACATCCGCCCAAAACCGATCCCGTGTGCAGGAGGCTGTGGCCCGTCTGAAGGATCAGCGCCCGGCGTATAAAGAGATCCTCGCCTTTTACGGCCCCCTCTTCTTAGAGCAGGAGCTCCGCGGCGGCGCCATGCCGTCGGTAGCCCTCGACCCCGTCCCCCCCGAGATGGCGAAGACCAAAGAAGCCGGGAGGTTTCCTCTTCTTTCCATGGAGGACTTTCCCGTAGATCCGGAAGCCGCGGCCGATTTGTTCCACTGGATCTGTGACAAAGCCAAAGGCCTGAAAGGTCCACTCGCCGAGGCCGGCCCTGTTTTTAAGCGCGCCGCTTCAGACGGTCGGCTTCATCTGCCAGGCCTGTTCACCGCTCTTTTGGCCGGTGACGACGACTGGATCCAACAAACAGCAGAGGATCTCGCTGTGGATCGGGAAATTTTAGCTCTCGTCTCCTACCACAGCCTCCGGCCTTCTATCGTTTCCTTTTCCCGATTCCTTTCTGAGCAGAAAAAAATTTTCGCATCGTGGCGCCGCGGAATCTGTCCTGTCTGCGGCAGCTTCCCCGCTCTTTCCATTATAGAGGAAGAGAGCCGGCGCATCCTGCTTTGCGGGTTCTGCTGGCACGAATGGCATCATCGCCGCGTGGCCTGCCCTTTTTGTCAGACCACAGACAGCAACAAGCTTCGCTATTTCTGCGATGAAACCGAGCCGGAAAGCCGGGTCGATCTCTGCGATGCCTGCCGCCGCTACCTGAAAACCGTCGACACCCGGAAAACCGACCGGACGATCTACCCTCCTCTGGAAGTCCTGACCACCCTCCATCTGGACATCAAAGCACAAGATCTGGGCTTTAAAGGAGAACTGAAACCAAGAAGCTGACTCCGACGCCGAATTTCACGTTTTTTGGAGCCATGAATCTGCTGCCTCCCTATCATGGAATTCATTTCTCCTTGACTTCTATATGGGTATTTTAATAATAAATACTTTGTCTCAACAGGTTAACAAGTATATGTAAGTGTGCATCACACCCTTTTTAAGGCACTCCTTATGACTCAGACAGCCATAGCGCCGGTTCACGCCGGCCATCTGCATATCATAACGCCCGTCCCATCCATCGTATGCCGGTTTCAAGCCGGTCCTTAACTGCATCAGGAGGTGCCAATGGAAAAGGAACAAAAACAGTTTGCTGAGAGGCTGGAGCAGAAGGGGGTCTCAAGAAGGGACTTCATGAAATTCTGTACCTTCCTCACGGCGACCATGGGGCTGTCCTCGTCGTTCGTGCCGAAGGTGGCGGAAGTCTTCGCCGCTCCGAAACAGCGGCCGCCGGTCGTCTGGCTTCACTTTGCCGAGTGCACGGGATGTTCCGAGGCGGTCCTTCGGTCCATGTATCCATGGATCGACCAGCTTGTACTGGAAGTCCTGGACATCGCCTACCACGAGACGATCATGGCCGCATCCGGCCACCAGGCCGAAGAAAACCTGCACATGGCCATGAAAAAGTACGAAGGCAAGTTTATCTGCGTCTGCGAAGGCGCGGTGGCCACCAAGTTCAACGGCGGCTACGGCAAGGTGGCAGGAAAAACCTTTCTGGATATCGCCAAGGAGGTAGTGCCCAAGGCGGCGGCCACCATCGCCATCGGCCAGTGCTCCAGCTTCGGCGGGGTGCAGGCGGCCGCACCGAACCCCGGCGGCTACGTCAGCGTGGAAGAGGCCACGGGCGTCAAAACCATCAAGATCGCCGGCTGCCCGCCCAACCCGGTCAACTTTGTCGGCACGGTCGTCAATTATCTCCTCCTGGGCAAGCTCCCGGCTTTAGACTACCTCGGAAGGCCCCTGTTTGCCTACGGCAAGACCATCCATGACCAGTGCCCCAGAAGATCGCATTTCGAAAACGACGAGATGGTCGAAGAGTTCGGCTCCGAAGAGGCTGCCAAAGGGTGGTGTCTGTACATGGTCGGCTGCAAGGGGCCGGAGACTTACAACAACTGCCCCATCGTCAAGTACAACGACGGCACCAGCTGGCCGGTACAAGCCGGACACGGCTGCATCGGCTGCAGCGAGCCCAAGTTCTGGGACCAATACACGCCGTTTTACGAAATGCTCTGATCTGCTCAAAAAAAGCGCTAATATGCCTTTATCATAAGGAGGAGACTATATGGCCAGTCAGCGAATCACCATAGATCCAATTACCAGAATCGAAGGCCACCTTCGCATCGAAGTGGAGGTGGCCGGCGGAAAGGTGGTCAACGCCTGGAGTTCCGGTCAGATGTTCCGCGGCATCGAGTTGATTCTTCAGGGCCGCGACCCCCGCGATGCCCACCACTTCGTCCAGCGTTCCTGCGGGGTCTGAACGCTGACCCATGCCCTGGCCTCGGTGAGGTCAGTCGAAGACGCCGTCGGCGTCCAGATTCCCGACAATGCCCGGATCGTCCGAAACCTGCTTCACGGCGCTCAGTACCAGCACGATCACATCGTCCATTTCTACCACCTGCACGCCCTGGACTGGGTCGATGTGGTCAGCGCCCTGAAGGCCGATCCGAAACAAACCGCCACCCTTTCGGAGAACGTGAGCAACGCTCCCTGGGGCGGCGCCACCTACTACAAGAACGTCCAGGCCCGGCTGCAGTCTTTTGTCGACAGCGGCCAGCTCGGCCCGTTGAACAACGCCTACTGGGGCCACTCGGCCTACAAACTGCCGCCGGAAGCCAACCTGATGGCCACCGCCCACTATATCGAGGCGCTGCGCCTGCAGGCCAAGGCCGCCCGGATGCATGCCATTTTCGGCGCCAAAAACCCGCATCTGCAGTCTCTGGTGGTTGGCGGCGTGACCAGCGTCAGGGACCTGACACCAGACCGGATCGCCGAATTTCTGTATATCTGGAAAGAAACCCAGGATTTTATCAAAAATGTCTACATCCCGGACCTGCTGGCAGTGGCCTCTTTTTACAAAGACTGGGGAGCCATCGGCGGCACCACCAACTTCCTGGCCTGGGGCGATTTGCCCATGACAAACCAGGAACCCGAAAGCCTATTCATGCCCCGGGGGGTCATCTTCAAGCGAAACCTGGGCGGCGTTCAGATGGCACGGCAGGAAAAGGTTACCGAACATGTCACCCGCGGCTGGTACGAAGACGGTGCGCCCAAGCACCCCTACGAAGGCGAAACCAGGCCGCTGCAGGAAGACCCCGAGTACCGTCCCGGCGGCGGGAAATACACTTGGTTCAAGGCGCCGCGCTACGAAGGCGAGCCCTGCGAAGTCGGTCCCCTGGCCCGCGTGCTGGTGGCTTATGCCAATGGGCACCAGGGCTTCAAGGAAGCGGTGGACAGCACCTTGTCCCAGCTCGGCGTTCCGGTCCAGGCACTGTTCTCCACTCTCGGCCGGACTGCGGCCCGCGGGTTGGATGCCCTCGTCATCGGAAACGCCATGGAAGGTTGGGTCATGGAGCTGGTGAATAACCTCAAAAACGGCAACACGGCCACTTATGCGTCCTGGGAGATGCCCGACTCGGCCCAGGGCGTCGGACTCAACGACGTCGCCCGAGGATCCCTTGGGCATTGGATCAATATCGAAGGCGGCAAGATCGCCAACTACCAATACGTGGTTCCCTCCACATGGAACCTCGGCCCCCGGGACGAAAAGGGCAAGCTCGGGCCGGTGGAAGAGGCGTTGATCGGCACCCCCGTTGCCGACCCGAAGCGGCCCCTGGAGGTGCTGCGAACCGTCCATTCCTTCGATCCATGCATCGCCTGCGGTGTTCATGTCATCGATCCGGACAGCAACGAGGTCTACAAAATCAAAGTCCTTTAACTAATTGGAATAACAAAGCAATAGAAACCTTCCCGCCCTGGGGCGGGAAGGTTTCTTTGTCCTTGAGATCATCTTGAAACCTGCCGGATTCAATGCTATTTGATGGTTGCCATGAAAAAAGAACAGATCATGATTCTCGGCACTGGAAACACCCTGTTTACGGATGAAGGCTTCGGCGTTCGGGTGATGGAAGCGCTGGCAGACCGGTACCGGTTTCCGGACAACGTCACGCTTGTCGACGGCGGCGTGCTGGGAATCAACCTGCTGGGAATCATCTCTCAGGCAGACTGTCTCATCGTCATCGACGCGATTCGCGGCCGCGGCAAACCCGGCGACTTTTATCGTCTCGAAGGAGGCGCCATCCCGGAACGGATCCGGGCGAAAAACTCGCTGCACCAGATCGATCTGCTAGAGGCGTTGACCCTGTGCCAGGCCCTGGACAAGGTCCCGGAAACCGTCATCCTCGGCATCGAACCGGAGGATATCGATACCTTGAGCATCGAGATGACGCCGGCGGTCTCCGAAAAAGTCGAATCGATGATCGAAAAAGTCCTGGCAGAACTCAAACGGTTGAACGTGCCGGTAAGTTCCAGAGGAGTAAATGAAGATGTGCCTCGCCATCCCATCTAGAATCTTGAAAAAAAAAGGAAATCTGGCCGTCATCGACGTCGACGGCGTCCGTCGGGAAGCCAATCTGATGCTGTTGGAAGATGCCGAAGTCGGCGACTGGGTCATCGTTCATGCCGGCTTTGCCATCCACAAAATCGATGAAAAAAGCGCCCTGGAAACCATTTCCTTTCTTCGGGAAGCGGCTGAGTTTTCGGAGCGGCAGCCGTGAGACATGGATGAAGAGATCGTCGGCCGGCGGCTCTCTGTCCGGGGCCTCGTCCAAGGGGTCGGGTTTCGGCCGTTTGTGTTTCAGCTGGCACGGCGTTTCGGTTTGGCCGGCGAGGTCGCCAATACCGCATCAGGAGTAATCATCTCGGTTGAAGGCCGGCCAAGCGACGTAAAACGGTTCCAACAGGCCCTCGTCGCTTCTCCTCCTCCTCTGGCCCATATCACCGAAATCACCTGCACGCCGTCCCGGGTCAACGGCTACCGCCGGTTTTCCATCGTGAAAAGCACCGCGCAAACCGAGCGGGCCACCCTGATTTCCCCGGATGTCGCCGTCTGCAAAGATTGCCTGGCCGAGCTGTATGATCCGGCGGATCGGCGACACCGCTATCCCTTCATCAACTGCACCAACTGCGGTCCCCGATACACCATCATCGAAGACGTCCCCTACGACCGGCCCAAAACCTCCATGCGCCGGTTTGCCATGTGTCCGGAATGCCAGGCGGAATACGACAATCCGGCCAACCGCCGGTTTCATGCCCAGCCCAACGCCTGCCCGGTGTGCGGCCCGCAGGTTTCGCTGTCTGGCGCGGACCGCTCGCCGGTGCCCTGCGACGACCCCATTGCCGAAGCCGGCCGCCGTCTTGCGGCGGGCAGAATCATGGCCGTCAAGGGACTGGGCGGCTTTCACCTGGCCGTGGATGCGGCAAACAACGAGGCCGTCGTCCGGCTCCGGATCCGCAAGCATCGGGAGGAAAAACCTCTTGCCGTGATGGTCAAAGACCTGTCCGTCGCCGAGCGGCTGTGCCGCATCGCCCCTGAAGAGCGCACCCTGCTGACCTCCTCCCGTCGTCCGATCGTGCTGCTGGAAAAAAGAGAGCAAACCGGCATTGCCGAGGCCGTAGCTCCGAAAAATCGGTACTTCGGGGTGATGCTCCCCTATACGCCCCTGCATCACCTGCTGCTGGAAACCGGGCCGAAGGTGTTGGTCATGACCAGCGGCAACCTGAGCGAAGAACCGATCGCCATCGGCGACGACGAGGCGTTTGCCCGGCTATCGGGCATTGCCGACGATTTCATGATTCATGACCGGGAGATCGTTCTGCGAAGCGACGATTCCATCGTCCGGCACATCGCCGGCGCTTCCCGGTTTGTCCGGCGGTCCCGGGGATACGTACCGGTCCCGGTGTTTCTCAAAGACCCGGTTTGTCCGGTGCTGGCCGTCGGTGCGGAGCTGAAAAACACGGTATGCCTGACCAAGGAAAGCAACGCGTTCGTCAGCCAGCACATCGGCGATCTGGAAAACGCTGAAACCCTCGCCTTTTTCGAGCAGACGATCTCGCATCTGAAGCGCATCCTGGACATCCGGCCCGAGGTGGTGGCCCACGATCTTCACCCGGACTATTTGAGCACCGCCTGGGCCAGGGAGCAGGACGTTCCTGTAATCGCCGTCCAGCATCACCATGCCCACATTGCCGCCTGCCTGGCCGAACACCGGATCGACTGCCCGGTCATCGGACTTTCCTTCGACGGCACCGGCTACGGCACGGATCAAACGGTCTGGGGCGGCGAAATTCTCCTTGCCGACCTGGCCGGATTTCGCCGGGCAGCCATGCTCGAGCCGGTCGAAATGCCGGGAAGCAGTGCAGCCATCGGCGAGCCCTGGCGAATGGCGGTCAGCTACCTGCGCCACGCCTTCGGCCCGTCGTTTTCCAGCCTCGATCTTGCCGTGCTGGTCCGGGCCGGGACAGAAAAGGTCCGGGTGGCGGCAGAGATGATCGAAAAGGGGATCAACGCCCCAAAAACCTCGAGCCTCGGGCGCCTCTTCGACGGCATCGCCGCCATCTGCGGCGTCCGGGACCGCGTTGCCTTCGAGGGCCAGGCGGCCATGGAACTGGAGATGCGCTCGGCAAAACACGAAACCGGTCTCTACCCGTTCGAATGGAGCGACGGCCCGGTTCGCACCGTTTCGATCGATCCGATGGTCCGGCAGGTCGTGTCGGATCTGAAAGAGGGGGTTTCCGTGGAACGGATCGGCGGACGATTTCATGCCACCATCGGCCGGCTTTTTACCGAACTTTGCATCGAGCTGAAAAACGAGACCGGCCTCTCGCAGATCGTCCTTTCCGGCGGCGTCTTTCAGAATGCCATTTTGCTTTCGGCCCTGACCGACACCTTGACAGAAACCGGTTTTTCTGTGTTTTCTCAACGGGCTGTGCCCACTAACGACGGCGGGATCAGCCTGGGCCAGGCCGTGGTGGCCGCCGCGACGGCGGCGGGGCGGAAATGTCAGGTAGAAGGGGCGGATCTTCTTGGCTTGCTGGAAGATTGAACGCATCCTATAAAAAATAAATTCGAAATCCGATTTCGTGCTTCCCTGGAAGGGTAAACACCCTTAGCGCTCTGCAGTAGGGGAGGCGATGCCCTCGTAGCAAACGTGGAGAAAATATGCCCACAAAACATGCTCAAGAATACCGGGACCCGGCAATCGCCCGCCGGCTGGCAGACAGGATCGCGGCGACGAGCCGCCGGCCGATCCGTCTCATGGAAGTCTGCGGCACCCATACGATGTCGATTTTCAGACATGGCATCCGCTCGCTCCTGCCGGAGACCATCGCCCTTCTTTCTGGACCGGGATGTCCGGTCTGCGTCACCGCCCAGTCCGATATCGATGCTTTCATCGCCCTCGCGCGCAAGCCGGAGGTGATCGTCGCCACCTTCGGAGACTTGATGCGGGTGCCGGGCACCGAGTCGTCCCTGCAGCTGGAGCGCGCCGGCGGCGCCGACATCCGGATCGTTTATTCGACCTTCGATGCGCTCACGATCGCAGAAGAACACCCGGACAGAAAAATCGTTTTCCTGGGCGTGGGATTTGAAACCACCGCGCCGACCGTTGCCGCTTCGTTGTCGGCCGCCCGGGACATGGAACGAAAGAATTTTTTCGTCTTCTCGGCCCACAAGCTGGTCCCTCCGGCCCTGGAAGCGCTGATGCATTTTCCCGGCGTCGCCCTGGACGGTTTCATCCTGCCCGGCCACGTGTCGGTCATCTTGGGAGAAAACGGGTACCGATCGTTCTTCGATCGCCATCGGATCCCCTGCGTGATCACCGGATTTGAACCGGTCGACATTCTTCAGGGGATTTTCCGGCTCGCCGGCCAAATCGAAACCGGAACGCCAGCGCTGGAAAACGCCTATCCGCGGGCGGTCACCGCCGAGGGAAACAAAAAGGCCCGGCAGCTCATGGACGCGGTCTTCGAAGGGGCCGACACGGTCTGGCGGGGCTTGGGGACCATCGCCCAAAGCGGCCTGAAGATCCGCCCAGCCTTTGCAGACTTCGATGCGGCCCGTCATTTCGATCTGGCCCTGCCCGAGACTTTAGAACCAAAAGGCTGCGCCTGCGACGACATTTTGACCGGCGCCAAAACGCCGCCCGAATGCGCCCTGTTTAAAACGGTCTGCACGCCCATGGACCCGGTGGGTCCGTGCATGGTGAGCAGCGAAGGAACCTGCGCGGCCTACTACCGGTACGGGGAATAGGGATGCTTCTGGATGCTGGATGCTGGTCGCTGGATGCTGGATCTGGATGCTGGATCTGGATCTGGATCTGGATGAGATCGGCTATGGTTTTTAATTCCTTATGTGAAACTTCGGTCGAAGCCGGGGTTT
>CAYPFH010000084.1:0-13531 GCA_964409825.1 uncultured Desulfobacterales bacterium
CCGTTCAACCCGGCCATCGATCCGCCCTGGGAGACCCGCACCAACTGGGAGCAGTTCAAGACGATCGCCGAAAAATTCTCCGAGCTGGCCGCAGACCACCTGGGCACCGTCAAGGACCTGGTGGCCACCCCCCTGATGCACGACAGCCCCGGCGAAATCGCCCAGGCCGACGTCAGGGACTGGGGACTGGACGAGTGCGATCCCGTACCGGGGAAGACAATGCCCGCTCTAACAGTGGTGACCCGCGACTATGGACAGGTATACGAGAAAATGACCTCGCTGGGCCCCCTGGCCGCCTCGGCGGGGGTCGGCTCCAAGGGGATCATGTGGAAGGCGGCAGAAGAGGTCGAGGCCCTGAAAGCGTCTCTGGGGAGCGTTTCCGAAGGAATCGCCAAAGGACAGCCGGTTATGGAGACGGCCAAGCAGGCGGCCGAAACCATCCTGATGCTGGCGCCGGAGACCAACGGCGAGACGGCGGTCAAATCCTGGGAAGTGCTGGAAAAGCGCACGGGGCTTTCTCTTCGCCACCTGAGCCTGCGCCGGCAGGGCGAGCGCTTTCGCTTCGACGACCTGACCGCACAGCCCAGAAAGATCATCACCTCGCCGGTGTGGAGCGGCATCGAATCCGAAGAGCGGCGCTATTCGCCCTTCGTGATCAACATCGAAGAAAGGGTCCCGTTTCGCACCCTCACCGGCCGCGCCCAGTTCTATCAGGACCACCCCTGGATGCGCGATTTCGGCGAGCAGCTGCCGGTCTACCGGCCGCCGCTGGATATGACGGCCGTCGATCCGGACAACGTGCGGCGCGA
Source organism: uncultured Desulfobacterales bacterium (assembly GCA_964409825.1). Taxonomy (GTDB): domain Bacteria; phylum Desulfobacterota; class Desulfobacteria; order Desulfobacterales; family CAFBRK01; genus JAIPEL01. Next base: position 810 of record CAYPFH010000084.1, read on the forward strand.
ACCGGAGCGTGAAATCGTGCTCAATTACCTGACCCCCCACTCCAAGTGGTCGATTCACAGCACCTATTCGGACACGCTGACCATGCTGACCCTGTTTCGCGGGGGCGAGGCGATCTGGCTCAACGACGAAGACGCCCGCAAAATCGGAGCGGCGGACAACGACTGGCTCGAGTGCTTCAACGCCAACGGGGTGGTGATGGCCAAGGCCGTGGTCAGCCCGCGAATCCCGCCGGGAAAGGCGTTCATGTACCATGCCCAGGAGCGGCTGATCAACACGCCGGGATCAAAGCTCTCGGCAAAGCGGGGGGGGACTCACAACAGCGTCACCCGCATCCTGGTCAAGCCCACCCACATGATCGGCGGCTATGCCCAGTTGAGCTACGGCTTCAACTACTATGGACCCATCGGGGCCCAGCGCGACGAGATGATCATCGTGCGCAAGGCCGGAAAGGTGGACTGGTATGAAGATTAACGTTCAAACGGCCATGGTCCTGAACCTGGACAAGTGCATCGGCTGCCACACCTGCAGCATCCCCTGCAAAAACGTGTGGACCAACCGCGAGGGGGCCGAATACATGTGGTTCAACAACGTCGAGTGCAAGCCGGGCATCGGCTACCCCAAGAAATGGGAAAACCAGCAGATCCACCGCGGGGGCTGGTCCCTTCGCGACGGACGCCTGAAACTCAGCGCCGGCGGCCGGGTGCACAAGGGCCTGAACATCTTTCACAACCCCGATCTTCCCACCATCGACGACTACTACGAGCCGTGGGACTATGACTATGCCCGGCTGATCGAAAGCCCCGAGCGCAGGCACCAGCCCTCGGTGCGGCCCCGGTCGCGGCTGACCGGAGAACCCATCAAGCTCAAATGGGGCCCCAACTGGGAGGACGACCTGGCCGGCCTGGCCGAAACCGGCCCCGGCGATCCCAATTTCAAAAACCTGGAGGTGCAAACCTACCTGCAGTTTCGCAATGTCTTCATGTTCTGGCTGCCGCGCCTGTGCGAACACTGCCTCAACCCGGCCTGCGTGGCGTCGTGCCCGTCCGGAGCGCTTTACAAGCGCGAAGAGGACGGTATCGTGCTGGTGGACCAGGAACGCTGCCGGGGCTGGCGATACTGCGTTTCGGGCTGCCCCTACAAGAAGGTCTATTTCAACTGGAAAACCGGCCGGGCCGAAAAGTGCATCTTCTGCTACCCCCGCCTGGAAGCGGGCCTGACCGCCCTGTGCGCCCATAGCTGCGTGGGCCGGATCCGGTATGTGGGCGTGCTGCTTTACGATGCGGACCGCATCGCCGAGGCCGCGGCGGCGGCAAACGAGCAGGATCTTTACCCGGCCCACCTGGACATCCTGCTGGATCCTAACGACCCGGAGGTCGCCCGGGCCGCCGCAGCCCAGGGCATCGCCGCCAGCGTGCTGGACGCCGCCCGCCGCTCGCCGGTGTACGCCCTGATCCGGCAGTGGCGGCTGGCCCTGCCGCTTCACCCCGAATTTCGCACCCTGCCCATGGTGTGGTATGTGCCGCCGCTCAGCCCGATCAGCAGCCGGGCGGCCCACCCGTCGGCAGCCGGAGAGCTGATCGACCGGATGCGGATTCCGGTGGCTTATCTGGCCAACCTGCTCACCGCGGGCGACGAGGCCCCGGTGCGGCTGGCCCTGGCGCGCCTGGCGGCGGTGCGCGAGTTCATGCGGACCCGCCGGGTGGAGCAGCGCGACGACCCCGCGCCGCTGGATGCCGTGGGGCTTGACCCGGCCGCCGTGGAAAAAATCTATCGCATGCTCGCCCTGGCCCTGATAGAGGAGCGCTTCGTGGTGCCCACCGCACCGGTGCGCGGCGACGGGGTCTATACACGCCAGGGGGGATGCGGCTTCGGCGAAGCCCTCTGAAAAAGCCGAAAAGGAGACGACGCCATGACCCTGCTTTCCGCCGATGCACTGAAACTGCTGTCGGTGCTGTTTCATTACCCCGATGACGACCTGCTGGGGCATCTAAAAGAAATCGCGGCCGCGGCCGGACAGGTGCCGGAAAAGGACGTTCAAGCGGCCGCAGAGGGGTTTTTGACCTACCTTGGCGCCCACCCCCCGATCCGGCTTCAGGAAAACTATACGGCCGCCTTCGACCTGCGCCCTGAGACGACCCTGAATCTGACCTATCACGACTACGGAGACAACGAAAAGCGGGCCGCGGCCCTGGCGCGGCTCCAGCACGTTTACGATCAGGCCGGATGGGAGCGCACCGCCGGCGAACTGCCCGACTACCTGCCGCTGATGTTGGAATTTTTATCGATCCACCGGTGGCCGCAGCGCGTGCTTCCGGTGTGGCAATGCCTGCGGGCCGCAACAGTCCTGACCGCAGGTCTGGAAAAAACGGCGCCGGCGTATGCGGCGCTGATGCGGCCCCTGGCCGATGCGGCAACCGCCGTCTGCCAGGGCGACGAACCGGCCCCCGGGCCGGACTAAGTAGGTGTGGGAGTAATGATGGTGACGATGATTTCACCGCAGAGGGGCAGATGCCGTAGAGGATGTAAAAATCAATCTATTTTAACAAAACCTAAATTGAGCGATTATTTCTTCGGATCTCTTTCCGGTCGGGCATAAAGCCCGCCCCTACGAGGCCATCGCCACCCCGCAGGTAGGGGCGGGGTTCACCTGTCGCGGCGAAGCTCGCAGAGCGAAGACGGATCCCCGCCCGCATTCCTGGCTGGTTTTTTTTCCGAAGACAATCGCAAAATGGCTCAGATCAAGTAAAATCTTCTCTGCGTCCTCTGCGTCTCGGCGGTGAGGGATCTGTCATAAAATATGTCACCGAAATTATAACGCATAGCACCAAGCTCCCGGACACGAGGAGGACCGAAATGGACCGTTGGTATACGATCGTCTTCACCGTTTTTCCGTACCTGTGCGTGACCGCTTTCGTGGTCGGCCACAGCTACCGCTATGTCACCGACCGCTTCGGATGGAACGCCCGGTCCAGCGAGTTTCTGGAGAAAAATCGCCTTTTTAGCGGGTCGGTCCTCTTTCACGCAGGCATCATCCTGACCTTCTTCGGCCATGCCGGGGGCCTGCTCATCCCCCAGCGCGTGTTCGACGCCTTCGGCATCGATGCCCAGGGCCACATGGTTATCGCCTACTGGAGCGGTCTTGCCGTAGGGGCGGCGGCCTTTGCCGGGGTGCTTCTGCTGGGGTGGCGGCGGCTGCGCCAACCGCGGTTGAAGATTGTGACGACCGTCAACGATGCGGTCACCCTGGCCGCCCTGACCTTCGTGATCGGAGTCGGGCTGTTCAACGTGGTGTTCGGCCACTACAACGTGCTGTACAGCGTGGCGCCCTGGGTCCGCGGCATCGTGACCTTTACCCCCGATGCCGAGCTGATGCGGGGGGTGCCCTTAAGCTACCAGATCCATGTGACCGCGGCCTGGGCTCTGCTCGCCTTTTCCCCCTTCAGCCGTTTGGTGCACATCTGGAGCGCACCGATTTTCTACCTGCTGCGGCCGCCCATCGTCTTTCGTCGCCGGCCGGGGCATCTGCCGCCGGCATGACGGACGGCCCATTTTCAAACGTCGATGCCGCAGGAGATCGAACAGTAGACAAAGAGGATGGCCTGAGATGAACGAAGAAAACGTCTGCCACGCCAAATCAAGCCCCACCGCGGCCCTTTCCTGGATTACCCTGGCCTTTTTCGCCGGCTTTGCCGGTGTTTCGGCCTACGGCCCGGTGATCGCAAAACTCAAGCAGTCCATGAACATGGACCCGCTTTGGATGGCGATTCTGGCCGCCTGTCCGGCATTGACCGGTTCGCTGCTGCGCATTCCCTTCGGGGCCATGGTGGACCGGATGGGCGGAAAAAAGCCGATCGTGATTCTGCTCTCCCTGGCCGCCGCGGGGGTGGCCGGCATGACCGTCATGTTCAGCATCGCACCGGCCCCCACCGCAGCCCAGTATCCCCTTTTCCTCTTGTTCGGGGTTCTTTGCGGCAGCGGCATCGCCATTTTCTCCGTCGGGGTCCCATCGGTGTCCTATTGGTTCCCACAAAAAAAACAGGGGCGCGCCCTGGCGCTCTACGCCGGCCTGGGAAATCTGGCACCGGGGCTTTTCGCCCTGGTTCTGCCCGGCCTGGTCACGGCCCTGGGATTTACCACATCCTACATCTTTTGGTTCGGACTGCTCGTCTTTCTGCTGTTCTTTTTTGGGGTCTACATGAAAGACGCCCCCTATTTCCAGTACCGGCAGCTCGGTATCGAAGTCGACCCCGATGCGCTTCTGCACGCCTGCGGGCAGGAACTCATTCCTTCGGGCCATGCGCTGGATTCCATCAAAAAAGCGGCTGGAGACTGGCGCACCTGGATTCTGACCTTTTTTTACTTCGTCAGCTTCGGCGGCTTTATTGCCCTGACAGTGTGGCTGCCGACCTACTGGGCGGAATTTTACGCCACCGGGCTGGTTGCGGCCGGAATGCTGACCGCCCTGTATTCGCTTTCGAGCAGCCTGCTGCGGGTTGTGGGCGGCTACGCCGCAGACGGGCTCGGCGGCGAAACCGTGGTCCTGATGTCCTTTGCCGCCGTCGTCCTGGGCGCCTTGCTGATGGTGCTGGCGGACGCGACCATGGGCATCGCCGTCACGGGCCAGATGATCCTGGCCCTGGGCATGGGGTTTGCCAACGCCGCAGTCTTCAAGCTGGTGCCCAAATACAGCCCCCAAGCGGTGGGCGGCGCCGCCGGCATCGTGGGCGGTCTGGGCGCCTTCGGCGGGTTTGTCATCCCGCCGCTGATGGGGCTCTTTGTCACGATATATGGATCCGTCGGCTACGCGAGGGGGTTTGTCGTTTTTCTCGTTCTGGCGTTGATGTCTTTGATCGCGTTTTTCATCCTCAACCGGTATGCGCCGCGGCAGGCGGCCGAAGCGCAGACCGGGAAAGGGTAGATGCCGCATGCTGAATCCGATATCGAAATCCACCGTCTGCGGCCGGCCCCTGGCCGAATGCCTGCAGATGATCATGGCGTTTCACGGCTTTCAGGCCCCCGGCCTGGTGCTGGGCATGTATATGGTGGACTGGGCGAAGGCGCTGATCGGCCCGGAGGTCGAAGCCGACGCCGTCGTGGAGACGCGCCACTGCCTGCCCGACGCCGTGCAGCTCTTTACCCCCTGCACGGTGGGAAACGGCTGGCTCAAAATCGTCGACTGGGACAAATACGCCCTCACGCTTTACGACCGCCGGCAGCAGAAGGGGTACCGGGTCTGGTTCGATCTGGAAAAAGCCAAGGGCTTTCCCAGGCTTTACCAGTGGTTCATGCGGCAGGTGCCGAAAAACGAGCTGCCGCTTGAAGTGCTTTTGCCCGTGATTCTGGCCGCCGGCCGCCAGGTCCTGTCCGCGCAGGCTGTGGTGATGACAGACCTCTGCCGGCGGTGCAAGAAGGCCGGCATCGCCGTCTGCCCCGACTGCGGCGAAGCCTTTGCCGCCAGCCAGGGACGGCGCTGTCTGAACTGCCGGGGCGAGGGCTATTATGCCCCGGCCGAAACGCCATACCGACCCAATCTATAATCGATCCCGCAAAGAGATGAATAGGAGGCGCAGCCATGGACATCACCACGACCTATCTAGGTATGAAGCTCGGCAGTCCTCTCATCGCCGGCAGCTCGGGGCTGACCGGTTCGGTGGACAAGATCGAGGCTTTTGCGCGCCACGGCGCAGGGGCGGTGGTCCTCAAGTCGATCTTCGAGGAGGAGTTCCTGTTCGAATACGAGCCCCGCCGCTGACCGCCGGGGCGATCAGGTTGATCAATACTGAAACTTCCTCCGAAGCCTCTGACGGTGGAGGGACGCGCGCAGTCTAGTCCGTGTTGCCGGCAATGACCCAATACCGGCCACGACGGAGCGTGGCCCTCCAACCTCCAAAACCCAAAGCGGGGATAGGCCGATTTTTACCGCCGGCTTAGACCGAAGTTTCACATAAGGATATCGTCAAGGAGGCGGAGGTCGAAGGGGTCAATCTGGAACAGTTCGACTATTACGACTTTCACCTCAAGGGGAAAAAAGTAGACAACTATATCGAGCTGATCCGGGCTGCAAAAGAAGCGGTGGATATTCCGGTGATCGCCAGCATCAACTGCATCTACTCCCATGAGTGGACGGCATTCGCCGCCCAGCTTCAGGAGGCAGGGGCCGACGCCCTGGAGCTGAACATGTTTTTCCTCCCGTCGGATTTCGAACGCACCTCTACAGAGCAGGAAGAGGCCTATTTCAGGGTCATCGACAAGGTGCTCGCCGCCGTCTCCATTCCGGTGGCGCTTAAAATCAGCTATTACTTTTCCAGCCTCGGGCCGATGATTCAGCGCCTGTCTAAGACCGGCATCAACGGCATTGTGCTGTTCAACCGCTTTTTCAGCCCCGATTTCGACATCGACAAGATGACGGTCAAACCTTCCTTTGTCTTCAGCACGCCAAACGATTTGGCCATCTCGCTGCGATGGGTCGCCATCATGGCCCAAAAGGTCGACTGCGATCTGGCCGCCTCGACCGGTGTTCATGACGGGGCCGCCCTGATCAAGCAGCTCTTGGCCGGTGCAAAGGCCGCGCAGACCGTCTCGAGCCTCTATCGCAACGGGCCGGAGCACATCGGCGCCATGCTCGATGGCCTGAAAAGCTGGATGGCGGCCCACGAATTAAGCAGCATCGAAGATTTCCGCGGTAAAATGAGCCAGGAGGCGAGCAGCAACCCCGCCGCCTACGAACGGGTGCAGTTCATGCGGTACTTCGGGGAACAAAAGGACGTCGCATAAAGGTCCGACATCGTCGAAAAGGCAACCCATCAACCACTCAAGGGAAAGGGAAAAAATCATGTTTTGTTTTCAGTGTCAGGAAACGGCAAAAAACAAGGGGTGCACGGTAAAAGGCGTGTGCGGCAAGCCCGAGGAGACCGCCGATCTTCAGGACCTGCTGATCTACGTGTGCAAGGGGATTTCGGTCTATGGGGACATGTTGAAGGAAAAAGGCACGGTGGACAAAGACGCCGGCCGGTTCGTCTGCGAGGCCCTGTTTACCACGATCACCAATGCGACCTGGGACGATGATTTCATCATCGACCGGATCAAAAACGGCTTCAAGGTTCGGGATGCCGTCTCACCACCAACTGCCTGATTCCGATTAAAAAGGACAACACCTACCTGGAACGGCTGTTTACCACGGGCGTGGTCAGCTACGTCGGGGCCGCTCACATTGCAGATCGGCCCAAAGGCGGGGCAAAAGACTTTTCCCCGGTCATCGAGATGGCGAAAAAATGCCCACCGCCCGAAGAGATCGAGACCGGCAAGATCGTGGGCGGATTTTCCCACCACCAGGTGCTGGCCCTGGCCGACAAGGTCGTCGATGCGGTAAAATCCGGGGCCATCAAGCGTTTCGTAGTCATGGCCGGGTGCGACGGCCGGCAGAAATCCCGCAACTACTTTACCGAAGTGGCCGAAAAACTGCCCCAGGACACGGTGATCCTCACCGCAGGATGCGCCAAGTACCGCTACAACAAATTGGACCTGGGCGACATCGGCGGCATTCCGCGCATCCTGGACGCCGGCCAGTGCAACGATTCCTATTCTTTGGCCGTGATCGCCCTGAAACTGAAGGAGGTCTTCGGACTGGAAGACATCAACGAGCTGCCGGTCTCCTACGACATCGCCTGGTATGAGCAAAAGGCTGTGGCCGTATTGCTGGCGCTGCTGTCTCTGGGCGTGAAGGGGATGCGGCTGGGGCCCACCCTGCCGGGCTTTCTTTCCCCGACTGTGGCCCAGGTGCTGGTGGACAAATTCGACATCAAGCCGATCGGGACTGTCGAGGAAGATATTGCAGCCATGATGGCCGGAAACTAACCGGGCGCAGAAACGAGGAGGAACAATGGACAAATGGCGTTGCATTCCTTGTGATTACATTTACGATCCCGCAGAAGGCGACGAGGAGGGCGGCATCGAGCCGGGTGTTGCTTTCGAGGATCTGCCCGAGGACTGGGTCTGCCCCATCTGCGGCGTCGGCAGGGAAGAGTTCGAGAAGGTAGCGTAAATCAAGCGATCGTTGTCTGACTTTGTGCTCATGGAGGATATCGTGGACTTGCACATGACCCTCCCCGTATTCGAGAAAGCAGGCGAGTATTCTGGACCCGTCGTTTCTGACGGAGATGAATCGATCATAGTGACCGGTAGTTGATGACATTTCTTTCACCTGTCTTTTCTTGCCCGTTCAATTACGTGACTTTCACAAAGATCTTGACACTCATAAAACCAACATATAAATGTTCATTGATATTTGGATCAAGGAAAATAATCAAATCTCAGGTCCGCAGATTCGGTCAAGCATGCCGGTGCGATGGTTTCAACGATGAATAGAAAGCAGCAAAAAGCAACGAGCGGCGATGAGGGCATCGGCGCAACCGTCCTCAACGATCGCTTTGACCCAGGATCCAGCCGGAATGACGACCATCTGCAGCGCGCCGCTTTTCTCGCCAAAAGCCTGTCCGACGGCAACCGCTTGAGGATTCTGGTTCTCATCAGCGGCGGCAGGAAATCCGTTTCCGCCATTGTGGAGAAGCTCGACTTGTCTCAACCGCTGGTGTCGCATCACCTCAAAGAGCTGAAGCGATCCTTGCTGGTCAAGGTGGAGCGTGAAGGTCCATTTGTCTACTACGAACTGGTGGATGCGAGAATCCTGGATGTACTGCAGATCCTGAACGATGTCGCAACGGACCTGCTGAGCGAAAGAACGATGTTCTGAAGGCAAAGGGGGTAGACCGGTCGTATGGACAAAATATTTGAAATTCTTACCCACATGGCGCCTGAAGATGCCCTGTCGGAAATCACCAGGGTCCTTGGACGGCTCTTGCAGGATTTGGACACCGACGCGCGCGAGCGGTTTTTGATGAATCTTATCGAGCAGTCCGAAGGCGACAAGGTTTCCGGAATGGTCCATTTGTGACTGGCCGAATGCATGGGCGAAGGTGTCGACCCAACGCAGATGTGCCGGAGCTTGGTGGATAAAGTCGCACAGTCCGAACAGCTCATGGCGATTGCCGATCCGGATCTTTTGGTGCTGTTCGAGGACTGGCTGGAGGAACTGGAGGCGGAGGCGACATCTCTGACGAAAAGCCACGGTCCCTTGAATGACCAAACGTTGGCCGACGAGCTCGGTTTGTCCCGCAGAGGGGCGAAATTTCTTTTGTCGAAGCTTGAAAGGAGAGGCAAGTAATTCACCAAAAAATGAAAAAATTCGAAGAGATTTCTGCGGTCCGAAGAATGGTGGTTCGATCGTTTCGGCGACGATCCTTTATGGGGAAAGGGGTCAAAACCCTAAACCGGCGAGAACTGGAGGGATTATGAAGCAAATTACGGTGATGCTCGGTTCGCCGCCGTATGGCGGCCAGGATGTGGACACCGTACTGGGAATCGCCCGGGCGGCTCTGGAAAAGGGCCACCGCGTGACGGTGGTCGGCTCCGGAGACGGCACCTACGGGTTTATCAAAGGTCAGCGCGCATCCGGTGCGCCCAGCGCAGAAAAAGGCTTTGCCGAACTGATCGAAAAAGGGGCAAGGATCGACCTGTGAGGAACCTGTTTCAGCTTCCGCGGTCTGCGGAAGGATCAGTTCATCGAAGGCGCCGCACCCGGTACCCTCAAAACCCTGTTCGAGATTCTGGACGAAACCGACGTGCTGCTCAGCGTCGGTCCGTAAAGGAGGACGGCATGGCAAAAGATATTCTGGTGGTGATCCGCAAAGGGCCTTACAGCGGGTTTCAGGCGGCCGAGGGGCTGCGGCATGCCAACGGCGCTATTTCTCTGGGGTTTCGGCCCACCGTGGTGCTGGTAGATGACGGCGTCTATCTGGCCCGGACGGATCAGAGCCCCGGCGACGGCCCCTGGCTTTCTTTGGGGGAGACGTTGGAGGAGATCGTGGCCCGGGGGCTTTACGAAAAAAAGAACGACCCGGCCGAATTCTACATCGATCAGGAGTCCCTGGAACAACGCGGGCTTGATCCGGATAACCTGGTAGAAGACCTGGAGCCGATCGATCGTCGAAAAATCTCGGAGCTGATGGCCGCCAACCGCCTCCAGCTCATATTTTAGGGGGAACCCATGAAAATCGCCATTTTGCTGAAAAGCGGGCCGTGCACCGACGAAGCCGGTCGTGCCCTGCAAACGGCCGAAGACATGCTGGCCCAGGGCCACAGCATCGGTTTGTACCTGCTGCAGGAGGCGGTGCGCTTCCGTCAACCGCCCGCCGACTGTTCGAATGCGGCGAAGCTCCAGGATCTGGCCGCTGAAAAAATGGAGGTAAACCTGCTGACCCGGGACGCCGAACTTCGCGGCATCGAAGCCGGCGCGACAGGCGCCGCCATAAAAGACGGAACCTACGAATCGTTGGTCGATCTGATGTCCTCCTGCGACCGGGTCGTCGGCATCCTTTGAACGCTTTGCGAATCGATGCGGAACTCTGTTGTCGAAAAGGATATGAAAAAAAAGAAAATGAGCCAAAGGACGTCCGTTTTTTTCGCGGCTGCAGCCGTAGTGCTGACCGCATTTTTCGTCTGGTACGGCCAGCGTCCGACCACGCCGGAATCGGTCACCTGGCAGGACGTGGCAGCCGAAGCCGCTGCCGGCGGCTACCGACTCATCTCCACCGAGGAACTCGCCGAACGCTACCGCACCGGATCTTCGAACCTGCTGCTGGTCGACACGCGCCAGGAGTGGGAATACCGAACGGGGCATATCAGGGGAGCACTCAACTTTCCCATGGAGCCCACCTGGTGGTCGCGCTGGATAGAAGCAGACGACCTGGAAGAATTTTTGGGTCCGGATAAGGACCGGACCATCGTATTTTACTGAGCGGGCCTGACGTGAGTCCGCAGCGACTCGGCGGCCCGGGTGGCCGTATCGCTTGGTTATGAGAACGTCTTTCGTGATCCATACGGTTTTCCAAAATGGCAGGAACACGGATTGCCGGTTTCCAGCAGTCCGGCGGGTCTGGCGGCGCCCGCCCAGACCGCCCGTGAACCGGCCGGGACCCGGTCGCTGCAAGGCTGGGCCATGCTCTGGACGCTGCTGGGCATTTTCGCCGGCGGTCTGGCGCTGAACCTCACCCCCTGCGTCTATCCCATGATCCCCATCACGGTGTCGTTTTTCGGCGGGCGGGCCGCCGGCCGGGAAGCGAGCCAGGTCCGGCTGATGCTTCACGGACTGTGCTATCTGCTGGGGCTAGCCCTGACCAATTCGACCCTCGGGGTGGCGGCCGCCCTCACCGGGGGTCTCATGGGGGCGATGCTGCAAAGCCCAGTCGTTCTTGCCCTGATTGCCGGCATTCTGCTTTTTTTTGCCACAAGTCTTTTCGGATTATGGGAGCTGCGGCTGCCCGGATCGCTGACCCGGATGGCCGGAAAGTCCTACACGGGATATTTCGGCAGCCTGTTCATGGGGCTGACCCTGGGCGTGGTGGCCGCCCCCTGCATCGGACCGTTCGTGCTGGGGCTGTTGACCTGGGTTGCCGGCATCGGCAGCCCATGGGTCGGGTTCCTCGTTTTTTTCGTGCTCAGCATCGGCCTGGGGCTTCCCCTGTTCGTGCTGGCCCTTTTTTCCGGGCAGCTGCAGCGGCTGCCAAGCGCCGGCGGGTGGATGATCTGGGTGCGCAAACTGATGGGTTGGGTCCTGGTCGGCATGGCGGCATATTTCATCCGGCCGATTCTTCCGGAAGCCTTCAAGGTGTGGCTGGTTTCCGGTGTGGCCTTAGCCGCCGGCATTCATCTGGGCTGGCTGGACAAGAGCCGTGCCGGCTTCCGGGCCTTTTCGTGGCTGAAAACCGCAGTCGGCGTGGGGTGCCTGGTAGCGGCGGCTTTTTGGGCAGCCTCCTGGGCCATGCAGGGGCCGGGCGTTTCCTGGCAAGCCTATTCCAGGGAGCTGCTGGACCGATCGGTAAACGAAAACCGGCCGGTGATCATCGACTTTTATGCGGATTGGTGCGCCCCCTGCCGGGAACTGGAGGAGATCACGTTTCACGACGCCGACGTGGTACGGATAGCCGGGGAGGGTTTCACCATGATCAAGGTGGATGTCACCCAGGGCGGAAATCCGCTTAACGAGCGGCTGTTGAAACAATACGGCGTCAAGGGGGCCCCACGGTGGTCTTTCTCGACATCCACGGCAAGGAACGGGCGGACCTGCGTCTGTTGGATTTTCTTCCGCCCGAGCCTTTTCTCAGCCGAATGGTGCAGCTCGGGCCGAACGATCGTAAATGAACATTCAGGAGGTGGCCATGCTCAATGTTCGCTTTTTTTTCAACGAGCCCAACGGAAAACCCTGAAAGCATTTTCAGGAAATGGAACCGGAAACCCTCATTCGTTTGGTCGCTTTCCTCGGCGTCTTCGCCATTCTGGCGACAACGGAGATATTCGCACCCCGCAGGCGGCTGACGACTTCCAAAAGCCGCCGCTGGTTCGCCAATTTGACGATCGTCGCCTTGAACCCGCTGGCCGTCGCCCTGGTTTTTCCCGTCCTTCCCATCGGAGTGGCCCTGCTCGCCGCGGGGCAAGGTTGGGGGCTGCTCAATCAATGGGCCTTACCCTATTGGATCGAGGTGGTCATCGCCGTAGTGGCGTTGGACCTCGTGGTGTATACCCAGCACGTCCTGCATCACGCCATCCCGATGCTTTGGCGGCTGCACATGGTGCATCACGCGGACCTCGATTTCGATATGACCACCGG
>CAYPFH010000085.1:0-13326 GCA_964409825.1 uncultured Desulfobacterales bacterium
ATTCCAGATTCAAGATTCTCCGGCGGGAGATTTATCCGAATCTTTTGGTCTCAACTGGCCAGTTTGATCAAAAATGAAACTTCTGCCGAAGCCTCTGCCGATGCAGTGAACGGCCTCCGTGCCGTTCATGAAGGCACGACACGGAGGTCGTGCCCTACAAAAACCCCGGCATTGGACGAAGTTTCATACGAGGTACTTTACTGTTTTTCTGCGGCGAAGCCGCCTTAATCATACCGTAGGCGGGCGAGCGCTTTATTCGCCCGCCTACGGTATGATTTTGGGGACTACGAAACAGCCGTCCCCCTGTTCCGGTGCATTGACCAGGGCACGATCCCTATCGAGGTGGCCCCCGGGTTCGTCTTCCCGGAAGGCGTTGGTTAGAGAGATCGCGTGGGAAGTGGGATCGACCCCTTCGGTGTCCACCTCGTTTAGCTTGTCGATGTACTGGAGGATTTCATCGATCTGTCCGGCGAATTTCTCGACAGCGGCTTTGTCCAAGTCTAGCCTGGCCAGATCGGCCACGTATCGCACTTCGTCGTTGGTGATTTTCATTGGGTTAGCTTCCGGGTTCCGGGTTCGGGGTTCTATGTTCAGCTTCTGAGTTCAGAGGTTTCAGGGTCCAAGGTTCATGCGGTCGTAAAAAGTCTGAAAAACACTTCTGTCATTCCGAGGAGCTTGCGACGAGGAATCTCAAGTTCAAGAAATCATACATTATTATCTCTTGATGGAGATCCCTCGCTTCGCTCGGGATGACATCTTCGGACTTTTTCCTCTACGAAATCGACTTCGCTGTCAGGTGTTATGCCGAATTTTTCTCGAATATGCTGGGGAATGGTGACCTGACCTTTTGTTGTCACGCGCATGGCACACCTCCTGTAGAAGTAATACCAGTACAAGTATTGCCTCGCCGGCTTCCATGTCAATCCCCTGTGCCTGGTTTTCTTGTCTGAAACTAAACCAAAATGGCACAGTTTTTCATCGGATAAAGCCGGCCACGACGTAGCGTGGCCCTCCAACCGCCAAAACCCAAGGCGGGGGCAGGTCGGTTTTTACCGCCAGCCTCGGTCGAAGTTTCACATAAGGCTTTTCGGATCCTCCTTCGACTTCGCTTCCCTCGAGTTTGCTCGGGGCAGGCAGGACGGTGAACCTGCCTGCACGGTCAGCGGCGGGCTGTCTTCGAAACACGAAACACGAAACACCAAACACCAAACACTATCTCTTAATCAACATCGGCTTCAGCTTTGCGGAGTTGAGTTTCTCCATGGTTTTTTCCGCATCAGACGGGCCGGAAAACGATCCGATGCGCACCCGGTGCCAGGTCCCTTTGCCTTCGATTTCGGCGCGCTCCCGGTAAGCGGGATAGCCGTGGGCGCGAAGCTGATCGACCATGGCATCTGCGGTTTTTGCATCCTTCAAAGAAGCGACCTGAAGGGTGTAGGGCTTTTTCCCGGGTTCGGCGGCGGGGCCGGTTTGCGGTTTTTCCGCCGGCTTTTCCTGCGGCGCCGGCTTGTCCATCCGTGCTGGAGCGGGAGTTTTTTTCTTTTCCCCGGCCTTTTGAGCCACAGGCCCCGGTTTTACTGTGTTTTTCTTTGTCTGCGCCGGGGTCCTTTCCGGCGCCGACTTTTTCAGGTTTTCGTAAAATTCAAGTAGATCGGGGTTCTTTTCGCTGTCTTCGGAGATGCGGAACCGCAGCATTTCCTTTTCCATGACCGCCTGCCGCAGGGAGGCAAGCTCGCTTTGAAGCGCTTCGATGTCGAAATGGACCGGCGAGGTGCCCCTGCCCACCAGTACGCCGAGGGCGAACATCCAGGCCGACACCGCCAGCAAAATGATCCACTGCCGGGATTTTTTCTGGGCCGGCACACGCTTCCGGTTTTCGCCGGGGCTTTTTTTTTCGGTTTTGGCGGCGTGGGCCATCACATCTGTTCCGGTGCGGAGACCCCCATCAAATCGAGGCCGTTTCGAATGACCCTTCGGACGGCCTCCACCAAACAGCGGCGGCCGCGGGTGAGGACGGGATCGTCGGTCAGGACGCGGTGTTTATTGTAGTAGGCGTGAAATCCAGATGCAAGGTTGACCAGGTAATAGGCGATCCGGTGGGGCTCCATCAGCCTGGCTGCGGTTTCCAGCACGAGAGGGTACCTGGCCAGGGCCTTGATCAGCGCGATTTCCTCCGGCTCTTTCAGGACATTTGCGGCTTCCGGGTCCCAGCCGGCGGCGGCCACCCCCCTTTCTTCGGCCTTTTTACCGATGCTGCTGATGCGGGCATGGACATACTGCACATAGTAGACCGGGTTGTCGTTGGTTTTTTGCTTGGCCAGCTCGAGATCGAAATCAAGGGGGCTTTCATAGTGCCGGGTCAGAAACAGAAAGCGGGCCGCATCTTTTCCCACCTCGTCGACCACGTCCTTCAAGGTGACGAATTCACCGGCCCGGGTGGACATGGCCACCGGAGCCCCGCCCCGCAGCAGATTGACGAGCTGGACGAGGATGACGTGAAACTGCTCCTTTTTCCGTCCCGAGGCCTGAACGGCGGCGGTCATCCTGGGGATGTAGCCGTGGTGGTCCGCCCCCCAGACGTCGATCACCTTAGAAAAGCCCCGCTCGTATTTTTCCTGGTGGTAGGCGATGTCAGAGGCAAAATAGGTGGTCTCGCCGCTGCTTCGCACCACCACCCGGTCTTTTTCATCGCCGAAATCCGTGCTTTTAAACCAGAGGGCACCGTCTTTTTCGTAAGCCTGGCCGGTGCGGCGCAGGTTTTCGATGGCGCCAGCCACCTGTCCGGAATCGTACAGGCGCTGCTCGCTGTACCAGCGATCGAAGCAAACCCCGAAGGCCGACAAATCCTCCCGGATTCCGGAAAGAATCCGGGAGGCGGCATATCGTGCGCATTTGGCAACGGCCTCTTCTTCGGTCAGGGTCTCGATTTCCTTTCCCCGGGCATCTACTATTTCTTTAGCCAATTCCACGATGTATCGGCCCTGGTAGGCGTCTTTCGGAAATTCGACCGATCGGCCCAAAAGCTCAAGGAGCCTGAGGTAGACGCTGCGGCCCAGGGTCCGAATCTGCCGTCCGGAGTCGTTGATATAGTATTCCCGCTGCACATCGTATCCGCATGCCGACAGGATGGATGCCGCTGCATCGCCCACCGCCGCACCCCGGCCGTGGCCGACGTGCAGGGGGCCGGTGGGGTTGGCGCTCACAAATTCCACCTGAACCCGCTCGCCGTTTCCGATGTTCGCGCGGCCGAACTGAATATCCTCCTGGTAGACCTTTTCCAGGATCGGAAGCCAGGATTCCGGGGACAGGTAGAAATTCAAAAACCCGGGACCGGCGATTTCCGTCCGCAAAATGACGCGTTCCGGATCGTCTATGCGTTCTACGATGGTTTCTGCGATCTTGCGGGGGGGCATTTTCTGGATCGAGGCCATGGTCATGGCCAGGTTCGTTGAAAAATCTCCGTGGGCCTCGAGCTTTGGCTCTTCCACCTGTACGTCCGGAAAATCTCCTGAAGGCAGGGCTCCTGCTTTGTAAGCCCGGCGGGCCGCCGCCAGGATCATCTGTTCGATTTTCTCTTTCATTCTTATTCTGGGATTTTCCGTTTATGTTGGAATTTGGTTTTTCGAAACTGGACAATCTGTTGAATCCTTGAAATAACTGAAAAAAACCGCCACACCCGTCAAGGCGGGACTTCAGACGATTAGATCAGGTATTGGGGAATTTCATAGGCAAATGGCCGTCATGCCCGCGGAGGCGGGCATCCAGGCATGTGTTGAAATCAACCGACTGGATGCCCGCCTCCGCGGGCATGACATAAAAAACTCCCCGATCCCTTGGTTTGATAGAGTTTCTGTGTTGGCAAGTCAAGGTTTTGAATTTGCTTGAATGATGGGCATTCCGTCAGCCCCCGTGTGACGATGCCGGCCAAGCCTCGGGATTTGGCCGGCATCACGGCGCCGCCGCAAGCGGTCCTCGGGTTCCATCCGGTGCAGCGGTTCGTGCCATTGGTAGTTTTCCCGGATCCCGGGGTCCAATTCGGCATAGTTTTTTAGCAGTCCATAGGCGTAGGGAACGAACTGCAGGGCGTTTAAGCAAAGAAAATAGATCGAATGCATCGGATTCCCTTGTAACTCAACGTTCGGGTTTCGTCTCCAGGCGGCACCATGAATTCTGAAAGTTGATGCTTCCGTAAAAAGCCCGAAGCTTTCTTTTTTTGTCATTCCCGCCCCGCATCAAGTGCGGATAAACTTCAGCGTTGGTTCGACAGGTTCGACAAGCTCACTGCAGGCAGGCTCACCATCCTGCCTGTCCTGAGCGCAGTCGAAGAAGAATCCCGTGATTTCAGGAACTTCTGGATGCCGGATCAAAAAAGCTTGCCCCGGACTCGATCCGGGGTCTGGCATGATGCTCCGGGGACTTTTTACGATTTTATCAACTGCCAAGAGCGCGTATGCCGCCTCACTGCGGGCGACGCTTCATCAATCCTTTGTATGCCTCGGTTTCGCGGATGGTTTCAAGATCAGGATCGGCAGCGATCCGCTCCCATTGACTGTACCCTTTTTCGATCGCTGTCTTCAGCCAGGCAACGGCCTCTTTCGGTTTTCCGCTGCGGGCCAACATGCAGGCACCGTTGTAATAGGCATCCGCACGGCCCGGATCGATTTTTACGATTGTCTCCAGGTGCTTCAAGGCCTCGGCTTCACGGCCGGTATAGGCGTACAGTGCCGCGGCATCGTTTAGAGCGGGGACAAAGGCATTGTCTGCGCCCAAAGCGCTTTCAAACATTTTCAGGGAATCTTTCAAGCGGCCGGCGCCGGCATACAGCCGCCCCAGTTCCCAGAAAAGCACCGGGTTTTGGGGATCCAACCGCAGTTCCTCCTTTACCTTGTCCGCCTTGGCCAGGGGGTCTTCTGTCATCGCCAAAATCTGCTCCAGGTTTTCCCGCGCCGGATCAAAGCCGGAATCGGTCTGCAGCGCCTTGCGGAAGTGTTTCTCGGCCCGTTCGGGGTCGCCGGTGTTGATCAACAGGGTTCCCAGGTTATTGTGGGCATTGGGATGGGTCGGGTCGATTTCCAGCGCTCGCTGAAGGTGGAAACGGGCACCGGCAAGGTCGTTTTGCTGCATCTGAACCGCGGCAAGGTTGATGCGGGCGTCTACAAAATCGGAGTCGATTTCAACGGCTCTTTTCAGGTGCCGAAGCGCTTCTTCGATCCTGCCCAGGCGCATCAATGCCGAGCCGAGCTCTTTTTCGGCTTCCACATTGTTCGGTTCGAGCAAAAGGGCGGTTCGGAACGCGTCGATCGCCTCGCGGATCCGGCCAAGTGCCTGGTATGTACTGCCTTTGCCGTTCAACGCCGGAACGAACCGGGGTTGTGCCTCAAGCGTCTGTTCAAAGAATCTTAGCGCCTCCTCGTATCGCCCCTGCCGGAACCGGAGATGACCCAGATTGTTCAGGGCCTCGTACCGGCTCGGGTCTCGCTGAATCGCGGCTTCGTAGTAGGCTTCCGCGGCTTCCATGCCCTCTTTTTTTTCGATTTCCAGTCCCAGGTTCGAATAGGCGCGGGCGTTTTCAGGCGCTTTTTCAAGGACATCGCTCCACAGGGTATAGCCGTCCTGGTAGACTTGGTTTCGCTGGTAGGTCCATGCCCCGAAAACGATTGCCGGCGCTGCGACAAGGAAAACGGCAAGCCGATTCAGACGAACCGCCTCGAAAATCATCAGCGCGGCGGAAAAAGAAAGCATCGTAAAGGGAAGGTAGGTCCGATGCTCGAAAATGATGGCCAAAGGGACAATGGTTGATTCTACGGCCAGCGTACCGAAAAACCAGAGGATGCAAAACGAGATCAGCGGTCTGCGCCGGGCTAGGACGATCGCGGCAGCAAGGAGTGCGACGATCCCCAGCAGGGATAAAAGAGTTGTGATCGGAGCGATCAGGGAGTCGGAGAGGGGAAAGTCGTGATCGATATTCAGCCTCGAAGGATGGGGAAAGAAAAACAGACTCAAGTAATAGACGATCACCCGTGGTTGGGTGAGCAGCCGCTGGCTGAAACTGAACCTTCCATCTGCAAAATCCCGGAAAGACGAAAGCCGCTTGACGGGGTCTCCTCCGAGATAGACCAGGGCGGCGAAACCAAACAGGGCGATGGGAATGAGAAGATATTTGATATTCTGTTTCAGCCATGTTCGGCTCAGCTTCTGGAAAAAAAACCACTCGTAGAGAAAGATCAAGAAGGGCAGCACAGCGGTGTTTTGCTTGCTGCCCAAAGCCAGGAGCCATGACAATACCGCGCCGGCAAACCAGGGCCACTGTCGGTCTCGGGTTCGCCCTTCCGCGTAAAGCCAGAAGGCCAGCAAAAAGAACATGGCGGCCAGACTGTTCAAACGCTGGACTATGTAGGTTACGGACTGGGTGTTGACCGGGTGTACAAGCCACAGCAAGGCGGCTGAAAATGAGACCAACAGCGCGGTGCCGTCATTTTTCCCGGGGTTTGCAAGACGAAATGCCCTCAAAAGAAACAGGAAAAGGAAGAATCCGGAAAAAACATGAATGAACACATTGACCACATGGTACCCGAACGGATCTTCGCCATGGAAATAGTAGTTCAATGCAAACGTGACATTGCCGAGGGGGCGGTTTCTGGCCGATTCTTTTCCAAAAGCGGCTTCGACAAGAGAATTCCAGGACAGGGTATCGATCCGAACGGCGGGGTTGTTTTTCACCTTGGGTATGGAATCGAACTGAAACGGCGCCTGAAATGAATTTGCGTATATGACAAGCGCCGTCAGGCAGAAAATTCCCCATACCGCCGATTTTATGAGCAGCGCACGCTTGGTCATAATTTCGCTCCGGCAACGGGCGACTGACATGCCTGGTAATTGCACCTCATGATGGACTCAGTCCTTTTTGGCTTCGGATTCGGTGGATCCCCACTGAAGCAATGCACCGAAAAACGACAAGATCATTACCTGGGACAGCAAAAGAAGGCCGATCATCACTCCTTTTTCGGGCGCTATCCCCTGGAGGCTGAACAGATAGGCATATGCCGACTCTCTCAAGCCGATGCCGTTGAAAGAAATGGGCAGAATCTGGAAAAGAAGCACCAATGAGGCCATCCAGGCCATGTCGAAAAACCCGAATGGAAGCGACATCGATTCGGCCAGCAGATGGGCCCGGAAAAGAAATACGGCCTGCCATGCCAAAGAGAGCAGGAGACCCAGGCCCAGCACCCGGTGTTGACCGACAAAAACCGAAAGGAGGTCCACCGCATGGCGAATGCCTTGCTGAAGCCACGGCTTCGATCGCTGTGTCAGCCGCAAAAGACCGTTTACAAGGTCATGATGAAGCCGGGGAAAGGCAAAAAACAGATGAAATGCCGCCACCGGTGCAATCAAGGTCCAAACCCAGAAAACGGCCGGGGCATGAACGGCCCGCAGTATCGGAGAGTCCAGAAGCAGTATCGCCGTCCCTGCAAGGGCCAGCAGCGCAAATAAAAAACCGGCTCTTTCGACAACCATCACGGCGATGAACTTGGCTTGACCTTCGCGGCCTTCGGTCATCAGGTGCCACCGGATAACCCCCTGGCCCACAGGAGCGGTGAGAAATGTCGAGTAGTATCGACAGATCAGATTGATTCGAAAAAGCCGCCACAAGGGCTGGCGTATTCCCGAGGGAGGCATGATTACGCGATATTTTTGTGCAAGGACAAGACTGTTCAAGAACATCAGCAGCAAGGAATAAAAATACAAGGAAGCCTGGACATCGTCAAAGGCGGCGCCCACCGCTTTCAGGTCCACCTTCCACAGCAAGTACAGGAAAAAGGCGATCGTGCCGGCGATCTTCAACAGCAGCTTGAATCGCTTCGAAATCATATGCCCTTTAATTTTTGCACCCATTCGGGGTCGGATTCATACCCCGTCCATTGGAGCATGGGCGTGATGATCGGTGCGATTTCCGCGCCCTGGTTTCGGCTGAATCCGTTTTGCCATTTGCCGCTGTTGCGGCTGTTCAGCTTGGGTATGATTTCATAAAAACGGCCATCGGCCGACAACCCGAGAAAAGATAAGATGCGGCCGATGACCGCCGGGCCGTCTGCAATCAGGTCCTCATATCGAAGCGTAAGCTTCCTTTTCCGGGGGATGGTGGGCCAGTCTTCATACACGCTTTCAGTGCATCGCAGCCACTGGTGCGCGTTGAATTGAAGCAGCGAGTGGCTGGTGAAAATAGACTCCCAATCCGGGAATCGGGGGCCCCAGCCGATTCTTCCCTTCCAACGCGAACGGTTCAGGTGCCGGGCCTTGTTGAAAAGGTGTCCGTGGGTTTCAAACCACAATGCCCTCAGGCGGTCCCCTGGCCGGGGCTGCCGTTGCAGCCATTTGCCGACAACCGCAATGGCCTTTTTGTAGTCAAATCCGCCGGCCGTGGCCCGATCCCCAACAATATCCCGGCGCCTCCGCCATTCCTTGTGAATGGAGAGCGTGGCATCTCTGCCATCTCTTACAATATGAATAAAGCGGGCCTCAGGAAATATTTTCCGGACAAAGGGGATTTTCAAGCTGTTTCGAGGCGATTTGTCCACAATGATCCGGCTGCCCATATATTTTCGGTACCGGTGAAAATCCCTGGAAATCTGCCTGATGACCGGTGGGGTTGCATCCTGCTCGGTTCTTTGATCGTGATCGGCATCGCGAAAGTGATGGTCCCAGACAAAATACGGTTCATACCATTGGGAGATGCGTTCGTGCCGGTCCAAAATATCCCCGAGCACGGTTGTCCCCGAACGAGGAGATCCGACAATAAAAACAAACACGCCGTGTTCCACGTCGTTATCTCTTTCTGTCAAATTGCAGGCGTGCTGCACTACCGCCACCAGGTCTTGAAAATGATCCGGGCGAAATGAATCCCGTAAAGCCAGTCTTTGCCCTTCTTGCTTTTCCCGTGCTTCCTTCTAAGGATCGTGACCGGGCACTCTTCGATTCGCAGCCCCTTTTTGACGGCTTCGATAATCAGCTCGCTGGTGTGGTACTGGTCTTCGTTTAGTTCGACGGCCCCGATGGCGCCCATGCGAAACGCGCGAAAGCCGCTGGACGGATCGGTGATTTTCTTTCCCATCAACACGGAGATCAGGGCCCCGAACACATATACGCCCAAAGTTCGCAGAGGCGATACGCTCCGGTTTTCACCTTTTATCCGGGAGCCGATTACAAAATCGGCGCGGTCCTCTATTATCGGCCGGAGCAGGGCTTCGATTTCCTCGGGCCGGTGCTGGCCGTCTGCATCCATGGTGATGCAGATGTCGACGCCGGCATGCTTCAACAGGTCATACCCCAGTCGAAGGGCGGCGCCCCCGCCCCGGTTGATCGGATTTTTCACCACCCGCACGCGGTCGAAGCCGGCCGCCACCGCTGCCGTATCGTCTTCGCTGCCGTCGTCGACGACCAGGGCTCCGACCGGCAGATCCCCGACCCGGTCGGGAAGCTTGGGCAGCAGCGCTGCCAGGTTATCCGCCTCATTGAAGGCCGGGATCAGCACCATGACCGGTTGGAGGCCCGAAACCAGTTCCGATTGACGGCGGCTGCCCAGATGACGAACCAGCCGGTCGAACTGGATCCGCAGGTTTTCATTTTTCGAAAAGTTAAGGAAGATAAAAAAAAGGCACACGATGTTGGAAAGGATCAACAGGGAAATGATGCGTCCCCGGGAAGCCTGGCCCAAAGAAAGGGCGTCCCGGAAAAAATTGAGCAGATCCGGATCGATGGAAACCGCGATCAGCCCGATGGAAAACAGCGCAAACAAGGTAAAATTCCACCGCTTCCAGCGGGGACCGCGGTAGGAGATGAAAGTGACTACCAGCAGCAGCAGCCCCAATACCAGTCCGAAAATTCGAAGGTTCGACATGCCGGCGTCCCTTGAAAAATCACGGAATTATAGTCCAAACCAAGGAGCTGAATCGAGCCGCTGGAGGTTTCCCCCACAACCGTGAAAAACTCGGAGCCAAGTGGCTATAAAACCGGACAAGAACTCGATTGTAAAGCTGTATTCTATACCACAAGATCGGCCGCGGCGCCACACAGGAGACATTTTCGTTGACAGCTCCGCGCGGATCCGATATCCGATGCACAACTCGAGTGCGAAGCTCGATTCATCGCAGGTAAAACCATTTTCAAACCGAAGGCCACGAAGGCAAAGCCGCCAGGAAGACGGCAGCCCCTCGTGGTTTTTTTGTTTTCAGCCCCGACCCAAACGGCGGGGCGAAAGGAGAAAGATCGTGAAAAAAGCGTTGGTGTTCGGCCTGGCGTTGATTTTGGGGATGATCTTTTGCGGCTCGGCCGCAGCCCATTTCGGCATGGTCATCCCGTCGGATTCGATGGTCATGATGGAAGACGACCGCACCGTCCGGCTGCAGGTTTCTTTTTCCCATCCGTTTGAAATGATCGGCATGGACATGGAAAAACCGAAGAACTTCGGCGTCGTGACCGGCGGCGGCCGGCAGAATCTTCTCGGCTCCCTTCAAAAGAGCCGGGTGATGGATCGGTCCGCATGGAAGGCGGACTACCGGATCAAGCGCCCCGGCGCCTATCTGTTTTACCTGGAACCGGCCCCTTACTGGGAGCCGGCTGAAGACGTCTACATCGTCCATTACACCAAGACCGTGGTGGCCGCCTTCGGAGAAGACGAAAGCTGGGACGGTGAAGTCGGTCTTCCAACCGAGATCGTTCCGCTTTCAAAACCCTTCGGGCTCTATGCGGGCAACGTGTTTCAGGGGGTCGTGAAACTGGACGGAAAGCCCGTGCCCTACGCCGAAGTCGAAGTGGAGTACTACAACGAAGACGGCCGGGCAAAAGCGCCCACCGAATACATGATCACCCAGACGATCAAGGCAGATGAAAACGGGGTGTTCACCTACGCGGCACCCAAACCCGGATGGTGGGGATTTGCCGCCTTGAATGAAGCCGATTTTACCATTGCTTATGAAGGAGAGCAAAAGAAGGTGGAAATCGGCGCCGTCATTTGGGTCAAGTTTGAAAAGTGGCAATAAAAATAAAAAGGCTCCGCCATTTTATAAAAGCGCTTCGCGCAGTGCTACAGAAAAAAGACATGTCGGCCTCGGCGCTGAGCGGTGGGATTCGAAATTCAAGGTTCACCGGGCAGAAAGCCAGTGTCCTGTCAAACTCAAAAAATGGAGGGCCACGCTCCGTCGTGGCCGCCCGAGGTCGGACGCGACAGAGCGCGTCCCTCCAATTTGGGCTGCCCGGACTTTGGCGGAACCCTGGACAGAAAGCACCGACTTCGAGTGAAGTTTCACATAAGCCCCGCCTCTGGCCGGCGCGGCCGGTCAGTTTGATCAACCGTGAAACTTCTGTTTAAGTCGCAGCCCTGTTTGTAGTGGCGCCGTGAGGCGCTTGTTGCACAACCTTTCAAAAACCAAACGCCTTACGGCGTCACTACAAGCGCGCCGTGCCATTGACAACTGAAATGGCAATTGAACTGGCTTGAAGTTTCATACGAGGTCCTCTGGATCCCCCTTCGACGTTGCTCAGGGTAGTGAGCTTGTCGAACCACGGATCTGCGCTTCGCTCCCGTCTTCTTCACTGCGTGACTATGCCGGACAAGCCGGCCGGAATGATGGGTTTAGAGATTAAGGAACGTTCCCGGGAACCGGGATCCTATATTCTATCATACCGGATCCTGTTCGAGGATCTCAATACGCAGGGAGTATGATTTTCATTCGTATTTTTCCGCCCATCTGCGGAGTACCAGTTTAGTACTTTCAGGGAACATCTAATGCTTTTGTATTATAAAACCGCGTCAGCGGTTAGAGGTTCTTGACGGCCCACAAGGCCGCCTGGAGCCGGTTGGGAACACCGATCTTTTTGAAAATATTATATATATGCGTTTTTACGGTATTCGGGCTGATATGGAGCTCTTCGGCAATCTGTTCGTTTTTCGATCCTGAGGAAACCAAGACAAGGATCTCCGTTTCCCGGGGGGTCAGGATGTTGGTTTTCATCAACGGGGGCGCCCGATGTCCGTCATTGCCCGCCCGCAAAAACGACTGGGTCAGCACCTCGCGTGAAACCCAAAGCTCTCCATTGCACACCGCCTCGATGGCCCTGGGAAAAATCTCGATGGCATCCTCTGCGTAAAGAAACCCCCTGATCCCGAGTTTCAATACCAACTCCTGCAGAGCCGAACCCGGTCTCAGGTTGATCAACAGCGTGTAAAAGGATTGAAAGAGACGGCCGTTGACCGCTTCCAGCTCCGGAAGACAGCGGGAAAGATCCCGGTCGCGGCAATCCCATAACAGACAGGCCTCGGGGTGATACGGGTTCCCTGCCGGAGCCTGGACCTCGTCCGCCGTCGAAACGCAGAAACAGGAAAAGCCGCCGTTTTGCTCCAAATACCGGGCAACCAGGCTGTTTTGGAGTTTTCTCGGTCCGAGGATATAAATTTGCGCGTCATTCAACGGAGTCAATCCCAACAGAGGTCATAGCCTCCGGCAAGGCCGGAGAGTGCCGGATTCATTTTTTTGTAGTTGTCCCACAAAGCCAAACTTTTGACAAAATCGCGGTAGCGATTTTGTCAAAAGCGATACTCGATGCCGCAGGTATAGAGGTTTCGGTCATAGCTGAACAGATCGATGTTCGAGTCGGACTTCGTGTACGACCACTGGAGCACCAGATCGGTGTTCTTGTAAAACTCCCAGGTCAATCCGGCCGTGGCCTGGTAGATGTGGTCCGACCGCCTCACGTATGTCTTGGACACACCGGGCTGCGGCACCGCGATCTTGGTCACGGAATGGATATGATCGTACGGCTCCAGGGAAAACTGCCCGGAAAACGGAATGGATATGATCGTACGGCTCCAGGGAAAACTGCCCGGAAAGCTGAAGACTCAGCTTGTCAACGATCGGATGGATGATGTTCAGGCTCATCCGGTAGGCTTGGCGGTCGTAGTTGTCGCCGTCGTCGGCGACCATGACGTGGTTGTAGGTCACCGGCAGGTTCAGGGAAAAGCGGCCGAAGTTGTACCCGGGGGATGCGCGAAAACTGTTGATCGTCGAATTGTATTCATCCCGGATTTCTTTTTCCTCGTAAAAACTGCCCAAAAACGCATACTGGGCGTTGAACAGCCAGGGGCCTTTGAAAATCGGGACGTAGTCGAGCCGCAGCGAGGTCCTAAGAAGCGAACTGGTTTCGTCGGTGGGTCCGAAGACCACGTCGGCCACCTCCGGATTGAGAACGACGTTGTCGTCATATTGGGGAAAGACCCCTTTGAGAAAATCGTTTTCCGCCGCCCAGGCAGAAGCGGCAGTAAAAAAAAGCAAA
>CAYPFH010000086.1:0-1854 GCA_964409825.1 uncultured Desulfobacterales bacterium
ATCCAAACAAGGACAAAAGCCTTTCTGAGGTGTCTTGTTTTGAATTTGGTGCTTGATATTTGAACCTTTTCTTCCCTGTCGCATTTGCCTTCGGTCGAAGTTTCATACGAGCGCCGCCTCTGGCCGGCTGCGCCGACCATTTTGATCAAGGGTAAAACTATGCCATTTTGGCCTAGTTTCATACGAGTATTGTCGTATTGCCGGCAGCGATACACCGACGGCCGGCGACAATGCGGATCATAGGGCAGCGGCTGCTCTTTTTCAAGCGATCCATCCCCGCTCCAAACAAGCGATGAACCTTGATTCAATCTTGACAGCAGCCCGTGTCGGTTTATACATATTAATGTATGAAAACAACCGTAGAACTATCAGATTCTCTTCACGAGGAAGCACGCAAAGTCGCCGCAAGCGAAAACTCCTCGATCAAGGCCCTGATCGAGGAGGGGCTGCGCAAGGTGATCGATGAGCGAAAACACCGTGGCAGCTTCAAGCTTCGGAGAGTGTCTTTCAAGGGAAGCGGACTTCAGGCGGAGCTGGCGAACGCATCCTGGGAAAAGATTCGTGATCTGAGTTATGAAAACCGGGGAGGGACACAATCGTCGGGGGCTATAGGGGAAGACGGATGATCGCCGTCGACACGAACATCCTTGTCTATGCCCACAGGGAAGATTCGCCATGGCATGTGCAGGCGTACACCCGAGTCAGGGAACTGGCCGAAGGCAAAAGCCCTTGGGCCATCCCGTGGCCATGCATCCACGAGTTTCTGGCCATCTCGACCCATCCTCGAATCTACGCCCCCCCGACACCGGTCGATACCGCCGTCGATCAGGTGGCCGCCTGGCTGGAGTCTCCGTCCCTTGTACTGCTGTCCGAATCGGAGGGCTATTGGCAAGGCCTTCGCGAGATCCTGACAAAGGGGATGATCTCGGGGCCACAGATCCATGATGCACGCATTGCCGCCTTGTGCCGCCTTCACGGCATCCGGGAACTTTGGACCGCCGACCGTGATTTCAGTCGATTCCCCACGCTTAACCTGCAAAATCCCCTGTTGGCCTGATTCATCTTTGATCAAACCCCGTTCGGGATTTTCATCTGGTGGAAGACGAGGCGACCCTTCTGATCGTGCGCGGCTTCAGCAGCGATCCGGAGCAGAACACGCCCAGCGTCACCATCGCAACGGCATCATCGGCAAGATCGGCCACACCGCCTTCTTTTTCCGGCCGCATCCTGCGAAGGCGACATCGCCGAAGCCGGAAAAAAGGCGTTGAAGCTTCTACAAATGAATAATTCGTTGCCGGCGCCTTCGGCCGGTCCTACAAATCTCTTTGCTCGCGATGGACAAAACGCCACCAGCCAACCGTGGTGGCCGCGGCGAAAAACAGCAGGAGATAGGAGATCTCCGGCAGCACGCCGCCAAGGTTGCCTTCCCGGACGAAAAGGTCGGTCAAACCGTTCAGCCCCCAAGCCAGGGGGGAAAAGCGGCTGATCTCCTGCATCACCTCGGGCATGGCATAGACCGGAACCATGATGCCGCCGAGGGCGGCGGCGATCACCACCGACACCGCTCCGAACATGGAAGCCTGTTCGTAGGTGCGGGCCACGGCGCCGAGCAAAATACCGTAGCCGGTCGCTGCCAGAGCCGAACTTGCCACGACCAGCAATATGGCCCCGTAGGCCGAGCCCATCTCCAGCACCGGGGTTCCCAGCAGAGGCAGGACGTAGATTCCCATCAAAACGATGATGCCGAACTGGCACAAGCACACCAGGACATAGGCCAGCACTTTGCCCAGCAGCAAAACCGCATGGGAGACCGGAAGAGACATGAGCCGCTTGAGGGTCCCCTCCTGCCGCTCC
>CAYPFH010000086.1:1864-13308 GCA_964409825.1 uncultured Desulfobacterales bacterium
CACCACGATAAAGAAGATCCCGAAAAGGGACCAGGCCGGGACGTTCTGCTGGACCGAACTGGGAAGCCGCTCGAAGCCGCCCCGGGACGCCTGCCGGGCCTGAATCTCCAGAAGCCGCTGCCGGCCCCAGACAGGATCGATCCTAAAGAAAGCCCCCGCTGGAGGTTCCCGGCCCTGCATTTCGCCAACAACCCGGTCTGCCTGCCGGGAAACCGCCTCTGAAAAGGCCCGGGCCTTCATCTCCATTTCCAGGGCCAGGACGATCTCCCTCAGTGCATTGACCACCGCCGCGCGGAAGGCCCCCTGAACCAGGGGATCGAAATAGACCGTCAGGCGAGGGAATGAGGCGGCGTTTTTTTCCGCACCGCCGACCCCGTCTTGTGCAAAGGAGCGGGCGATCTGGCCGGCAACCCGCTCTTTGAGCGATACGGTCAGCCCCTGAGGG
Source organism: uncultured Desulfobacterales bacterium (assembly GCA_964409825.1). Taxonomy (GTDB): domain Bacteria; phylum Desulfobacterota; class Desulfobacteria; order Desulfobacterales; family CAFBRK01; genus JAIPEL01. Next base: position 2,310 of record CAYPFH010000086.1, read on the forward strand.
ACGACGATGGAAAACTGGTATTCGCCGTCTGCCAGGGCGGTTCGGGCGGACTCCTCGTCCATGGCGCCGGAGGCTGAAACGAGCCGGACCGCATCGGAGCGGTCCAACTGCTCATAGATGGCCCTTCCCACCGCTTCGCCGTCCCGGTCGACGAAAAGCACCCGGATGCCGGTCTCTCCGGTGGCTTTCATGACATTTTCCTGAACCAGGGCCACAACCACCACCAGGGCCGCCGGCATCAGAAACAGGACCAGCAGGCCGGCCCGGTCCCGAAAGAGCAGCAGCAGTTCCTTGGCGATCGTGGCACCGAGTTTGACCATGGCCTCAGTCCCGGAGCTGCCTGCCGGTGAGGTGGAGAAAAAGATCGCCCAGGTTCCGGCACTCGGGGTGCTGATCAAGCAGTTGTTTAGGCGAGCCGCGATCCACGATCCGGCCCTCGTCGATGATCGCCACCTGCGAGCAAAGATATTCCGCCTCTTCCATATAATGAGTGGTGTAAAGCATCCCCATGCCCTGATCCCGCAGCAGAGCCAGTTTTTCCAGGATCATGTTCCGGGACTGGGCGTCGATGCCCACCGTGGGTTCGTCTAGAAAAAGCAGCGGGGGCGCGTGCAGAATACCGGCGGCCAGATTGGCCCGGCGCTTCATGCCGCCGGAAAAGGTTTCGATCCGCTGGTCGGCGCGGTTTTCCAGGCCCGTCACCTTCAAGCACTTTTCGATCCGCTTTGAAAGCAATCCTCCCCCCAATCCGCACAGCCGGCCGAAATAATGCAGATTTTCCTTCGCCGTGAGTCTGGGGTAAAGGGCGATATCCTGTGGCACCAGGCCGAAAGCCGCCTTTCCCCGGCGGGGCTGCTTGAAAAGATCCAGCCCGCAGATAAAAACCGTTCCCTCATCGGGCCGAAGCAAGGAGGTCATCACCGAAATGGCAGTCGTCTTTCCGGCCCCGTTGGGACCCAGAAGACCGAGAATCTCTCCCTTGTGGACCGTCAGGTCCACACCGTCCAGCGCCGGAAAGGTGGACTGCCGGTAGCTCTTCCGGAGTCCCCGCGCTTCCAGCAGCAGCGGCGGTTGATGATTGTGGGATTCAGGGCATGAGGAAATGGCCATTTCGTTGTGCTTTATTACTTAACTTTCGGGTTTCGTCTCCAGTAGAGCGAAATGGTGGGATCGGTTCCGGGCATCTCTCCGGATGCCGGAATCAAAAATGGAATTCTGTGTCAAACACCAAGAGCCTGTCAATCCTTTTATCGGTATCGCGGCGTGAACCGGCAGCGCCGAAAGACAGTTGCATTTTCAGGCACAATCGCTAAAATGCCCAATTTGCGTTCTACAGCGAACCGAGCCAGGATCGGACTGTGATGAAAATTCTTCTCGTAAATCCGCCCAACAGCGGGAAAAGCATCCCCGAAGAACAGTACGGCATAACCACCATCAAGATGATTTTCCGGGGCGAGCCCCTTGCCCTGGAAACCCTCGCGGGCAACCTGGCGGGCCACGAGGTCCGGATCTGCGATCTCAAGGTAACCCCCGACGGGCTGGCCGCGGATCTTTCCGACATGGCGCCGGACATCGTCGGCATCACCGGCATGACCTGCGAGGCCAACGCGGTGCTGGCCATCGCTGAAGCCGTCAAATCCCTCTCCGGGGCGGCGGTCGTGATCGGCGGTTACCATGCCACCTGCGATCCGGAGTTTTTCAACCGGGGATGCATCGACTACGTGGTCTTGGGCGTCGGAAAGAAAAGCTTCCGGGAGCTGGTCGACAGTCTTGCGTCCGGAACCGGCTGCGACAACATTACCGGAATCGCCAAGATCCGGCCGGAAAAACCGCTCACCTATGTTTCCCGAAAATACGGCCCCGCCGATCTGGTCGACGGTGCCCCCCCCCGCTACGACCTGGTGGCCCATCACCGGGACCAGTATGTGATGCACGGCGTCGGGGGAAAAATCGGGTTCGTGGCCTCCGCCTTCGGATGCACCCACCGCTGTTTTTTTTGTTCGGTACCGGCCATGACCGGCGGTCGGTATCTGACCCACTCCATTGATGCGGTCATACGGGACATGACGCTGCTGGCCGACATTCCCGTGATCCGGCTGGTAGACGCCAACACCTTCGGCGATCCGGTCATGGCAGAACACCTGGCCCGCCGGATTCTGGACGCCGGCATGTCCAAACCCCTGGTCGCCGACGTCCGCTCGGACACGGTCGTCCGGCACCCCGAGCTGTTCCGGCTATGGAAGGAGGCCGGTCTGGCCACAGCGGTCATCGGCTTCGAAGAGATCACAGACGAGCGCCTGCAGGCCTACAACAAAAAAAACGACGTGGCCGTAAATGTCCGGGCCATGGATATTTTAAAAGATCTGGGCATTCGGATCATCGGGGATTTCATCGTATCGCCGGACTACGAGGAGGCCGATTTTACCCGGCTCTACCGGTTCGTGCAGCGCCACCCCATCGATCTGCCCATCCCGTCCATCCTGACCCCGGTTCCCGGAACACCGCTCTACCGGAAGATCAAAGACCGGATCACGATTCACGATCTGGACTATTACACCTTTCTCAACGCCGTCGTCCCCACCCGGCTGCCCGAGAAGGAATTTTATGAACGCTATTCGGATCTGCTCAAACGGTGTCTTTCCCGGGCTTCGCATTGATCCCGCCGGCTCCAGCACCCTGCGGCTGCCGCCTTGAGCCGTTCCGAATCGACGGACGCATCGCCGTGCGTCATGAGAGCAACATTCATAAAGCGCGGCCAGGAGTTTTGAAACGGCCACGGCCGGAAAGAAAACTGCGGGGCACGCTTTTGAACAGGAGGCAAGAATCAATCTATGAAAACCGTCTACATCAACGATGCAGCAGCCTTTTTGCCCAACGAACCGGTTTCAAACGACGATATCGATCGGGTCCTGGGAGAACTGCCCAACATCGGTTCCAGAACACGGCGCATCGTGCTGAGGCAAAATCAGATCCGATCCCGGTATTACGCCCTGGACCGCAAAACCGGCGCCCTGACCCATACCTGTGCCGAGCTGGCGGCAGAAGCCGTCCGCAGGCTGCGGCCGGCGGCGGACTTTCAGCTTCAGGACATCGAATGCCTCTGCTGCGGCACATCCACGCCGGATCTTCTGCTGCCCGGCCACGGCCTGATGGTCCTGGGCGAGCTGGCGATCGACGAATGCGACGCTATATCCACCTCGGGAATCTGCCTTTCGGCGATGGCGGCCCTGAAGTACGCCTACCTGAACGTGGCCGCCGGCTTGAGCAAAAATGCCGTTGCGGTCGGCTCCGAGCTGGCCTCTTCTCTAACCCGGTCCGGGTTCATGATCCCCGTCATGGAAGCCGCCAGAGCCGATGACCTGGAAAAAAGACCGGTCTCGGCCTTCGACGCCGACTTTCTGCGCTGGATGCTCTCCGACGGGGCCGGCGCCGTCTACCTTTCGGCAGACCGCCGCCCAGGGCGAACCGCATTGCAGATCGACTGGATCGAGAGCATCTCGCTGGCCGGCCGGCTGGAAACCTGCATGTACGCCGGCGGAGTCAAGGAAAAAGACGGGCGGATCACCGGCTGGCGCGACACGGAGCGGATTCCGACCCAGGCGGGGCCTTACCTGACGGCGATCCGGCAGGACATCAGGCTTCTGGACCGGGAAATCGTCTCCTCCATGGGGCGGGTGCTTTCCCGGGTCATCGAAAAGCGGGGGCTTGACCCGGAAACGGTCGACTGGTTTTTGCCCCACTACTCATCGGCCTATTTCCGGCCCAAATTCTACGACGAGATGGCGCGGATCGGCTTTGAAATCCCCTATGAACGCTGGTTCACCAATCTTTCCGAAAAGGGCAACACCGGCACTGCGGCGATCTTCATCATTTTGGAGGAAATCTTCCATTCCGGGAGGTTGAAGCCCGGAGAGCGGCTGCTTTGCTTCATTCCCGAAAGCGGCCGCTTCACCCACTGTTTCATGCACCTGACAGTGGTCGGATGATCCTCTCTGGTTTATTGTTTTTCCAAAACCACGCGTCCGTAGCCGCCGGCCGCACCGATTTTCAGGCAATGGATTTTCCCCGACTCAAAAGAGCGGGTCTCTGAAATCAGCCCCGGCCCGTCGGTCAGCGGAACCCCGCCCCCGGCCGAGGCGTACACCTTACCGGCCCGCAGGCACAGGGCGGCCGCGGCGATATTGAATCCCATCCCCACCGGCAGATGACCGTAAAGGTGGGCGTAGGAAGCCGCCGGCCCCGAAACGCATCGGCCGTATATCTCCTCCCCCGGAGAAAACCCGTCTGCCCCGACAAGACACAGGTCGAGGCCGGGAATCTCCGGCACATCGGAAAAGCCGCTTTCCGCCAAGGCCACACTAACCCCGCCCTGCCCGCCGGCATGCTCGGAGAGGACAAAAAAAGCGCTGCCTTCTCCGACCGCCGCGGCAGCCGGCAAAGAACCCCCGGCCGGTCCCCCGGAAAACCGGCAGTGCCGGTGGTAGGCCATGACCCTGGCAAAGTCGTCCACCCCGCCCACCAGAACCCGCTGGACCCGTCCTTCGGCCAGCCAGTGTTCGGCGGTCAGAAACGCCATGGGGATCGACAGATCGAACTGGTTGATGGAGAGGTTGGGGCCGCGGGACCGGAGAAGGGCCGCAATATGGGCCCCGGCCGCATTGTGAACGGAGTTGGAAAACTGGATGGGGGAAAAGCTCCGCACGTCTGCCGCGGGGCACAGCTCCTGAACGTCGAAGGTATTGCAGGTGGAGCCGTATCCGGTGGCCACGATAATCCCCATGGATTCTGCCGCCGGCTCGGAGATGCCGGCGTCCTCCAGGGCCAGCAGGCATGCAAGAAGGGCCATTCGGGTATGATGATCGATCCGGCGCAGGGCACGCCGGTCGGCCTTTTGGCTCAACACGGCGGTATCGGCCAGGAGCATCGGCACCTGGATCTCTCCGTAAACGGTGGACAGGGGGAAAATTTTTGCCGGGCTCAGCCCTTGTTCCATGCCGGCCGCAAAGTCGGAAACCCCGCAGCCAAACCCGCCGACCAGGCCCATGCCGTCGATGCCGATGTTCACCCGATTATTTTTCCTTTCCCAGGATGAGAACCGCGTTGTTGCCCCCAAAGGCCAGGGTCTCGGACAGAGCCGCTTTGCCGGTGACCGGTGTGGTGTGCAACACCGGATGCGCCGGCAGCTCCGGATCGGGATCGGTGAAGCCGGCGCTGGGCGGAACCTGCCCTGAAGACAGACAGCCCAGGGTGAAGACGGCCTCCACTGCGCCTGCCGCACCCAATGTATGACCGGTGTATCCTTTGGTGGAGAGGAAAGGAATCCCGGGGAAAACCGCGTCAAAGAGCTGCGATTCGATGCGGTCGTTGTCCGGCGTGCCGGTGCCGTGGGCGTTGATGAAGGCAAGCGCGGCAGGGTCGATGCCGCTGGTGGCAAGGGCCTCTTTTACGGCAAGCCGCAGCCCCTGTCCGTCGGGGTCGGGGGCGGTCAGGTGGTAGGCATCGCCGGCGGCGCCGTATCCCAGGACCCGGCCCCGGCATATGGCCGCGCGCTCGGCAAGAAGTTCTTCGGATTCGAGGACCAGAACCGCGGCCCCTTCTCCCAGATTAAGCCCCCGGCGTTTTGCGTCAAAGGGCCTGCATGGTCCTTCGTCGCTGTTCATCAGGGAGATAAAACCATTGTATGTGATTTCGTAAAGCTCGTCTGCACCGCCCGCGAGCACCGCATCGCAAAGCCCCATGCGGATCCAGGCGGCGCCCAGGCCGATGGCGTCGGTTCCGGCGGAACACGCCGTGACCACCGTCTCTAAAGGGCCGGTCAGCTCGAACTCCCGGGCGAGTCCCACAGCGGGGTTGGCAGCGACAAACCGCCGTCCGGAGGTGGGATAGCCGCCATCGCGGGCCGCCGCATGCCCGAAAAGCTCCGGGTTGCTGACCGATCCGGCCACGTTGGAACCGATGCACACGCCCACCCGCTTTTTCTTGAGAAGATCGCGTGAAAGCCCTGCCTGGGAAAGGGCCTCACGGGCGGCGGTCAGCGCCAGTCGAACCGTCCGGCAGCGGGGAAAGGAGCGAAACCGGTCCGGCGACCAGAAACCGCTTTCCACCTCGAAGACGGGAAACCCCGTCCCCGGATCGGTGGAAAACCGGGACGGACGAATCGGAAAGCGCTCCCCGCGAAAAAGAAAATCCATGCAGGCTTCGACGGTCAAACCGGCCGCGCAGAGACATCCCATTCCGGTGACCGCCACAGGCGCAAGGGGCTTCATACGCTTCGCTGGGTTTGGATGAATGCGGCAAGGGTATTGATGGACTGCAGGACCTTCCGGCCTTCTTTCATGTCCCGGATGGCGACTCCGAATTGGGCCTTGACCTGGAACACCAGCTCCACGGCGTCGATGGAATCGAGCCCGAATTTTTCTCCGAAAAGGAAGTCGTCGTCTCCGATCTCTCCAGGATCGAGATCTTCCATGTCCAGTTCCCGGGAGATGATCTCCTTCAGGGTCTGTTTGATGTCTCTTGTTTCGTTTGGTGATTCGGCAAGATGATCCATAACCGTTTTTCGTATCCCGCTGAAAAAATGACGCCCCGCCGTCCGCCGCCTTTTGCCGGCAACCCGTCTACCGGCGCACCAGGCCGTCCAGTTTCCTAAAGAGCGATTCTTCCTGATCGGCGCAGGTGCGCAAAATATCCGACAGGGCCGCGTAGCTTTCTCTTTCCGAGGCCCGTTTTTTGCAGATCCGCGATCCGAGGACCGCAAAGTCCCGCCACCGGTCGCCGATCTCGGTCATCTGCGCGGAAAGGTCGATCAACTCGGGCCGGTCCAGGATCGGGGCCGCTTCCTGCAGAAAAGCCGCGTAGATGAAACGAAACCCGGCGCCGCCGGTGCCGATTTCTTCCTGCATCCGGATGATCTGCCCGAGGTGAAGAGCAACGCTTCGATCGTCCAGTTTTCGAGGCCACTGTTCGATCTTTTTTGCCAGATACCGGATGCCCTTGGTGCCGATAAACGGTGCAGGCACCCTCAACATGGACCGGCAGACTTCCTTGATCCCTTTGCGCATCCCGGTTTCTATATCGACGTTTTCCGGCATATCGGTCACATGATACATCCGACCCTTGGGGGCCATGAGCCCCTTGGCGAACCTTGCCTTGGCAAGATCTTCGGCCGGACAGTCGACCGGATCGGGCAAAACCGGATCGCTGATCCGGTAGCTTCCGTTGTTTTTGCCGATTGCCACCACGTTGTGCATGTTGAAATGAAACCGGTATCGGCGCGGGAAATAGCTGAGCCAGTAAGCCCCGGTCCGGCACCCCACCGGAATTCCCGCTTCGAGCTTCCGATCCAGGGCGTCCATGGCCTCGGGAGCGTTTTTGAATTTTTCCCATTGAAGCCGAATCCCCAGCCGCTTGGCGGCCCGCTTCATGATACCGCCGGTGGCGATCCGATAGGCGGTAAGCGGAAGGTTGTTCAGCCGGACAAACGGGAAATACCCGAAAAAAAGGCCTGCGCCGATGCCGAAGACCATGGCCTCGCTGACCTGAAGGCCATGGTGGGATAACAGATTCGACAAAACGCCGGTCTCGCAGTGGGCGGACTGCCGGTGGGAAAAAGCAATTTCGATGACCTCACCGTCATTCATGGGCGTCGATGTCCGTCGCTTTCGGCACCTGATGAAGGCCGGCCATGGAGACGCCGAAAATTTCCGCATAGCGGGCCTTGATTTCGGCCGAAAGCTTGTTGAAGGCTTTGGGTTTTAGATGCCGCCGGACCCGCCATCTGCAAAGACCCGCGTAGCTGGCCAGCAGCCCGACATCCATCATGCTCCGGGTCATGTGATAGGCCAAGGGACTTCGCCTGCCGGCTTCGACCAGGCGGATCTGCTCGCGGATCTTTTCGTCGATGACCGCCCACGCCTGCTCGTTTGCGACCGTCTTGGGCTCCCATCCCCGGCTGGACACCAGCGTATACCGGCCGGATTCATCCACCGCGTAGGATATTTCAGGAATTCCGTCGCTGAAGCCCGGATCCTGGGGCACGTCTTCTTTCTTCATGGTGCCGTCCTGTTGCCTCGTGCGGAGCCTCCCTCAAGGTCGCTGCTCTTTGAAATAGGCTCGAATATTGCCAAAATAAGCGTAAAAGTCAATGCCGTCTGCGGCATCGGCGCCACGTTCTTTCGGAAACCGGCTTGAATCGAAAATGACCGACAGCCCTCACATTGGCCGCATTTTTTCCGAAATCATTTATTATTATAAAATTTTCAGTTATTTATATACTTCGAGGCCGGGCCGCAACAATCCCTTTCCGGTTGAGTTCGTCATGGCAGGCAATGGGGGTCAACTCAGGCAGCAAGGTCTAAATCGGGGGAAAAAGCGCTTCTGCTCCGTGCAGGGAAACCGGGATTGCCAATCCAGCAGGGCGGGTATGATCAGGCGCGAAGTTCTTCGATCCGGTTTTTGGCCAGCTCTCGCACTCCCGAATCCGAGTCTTTTTCGACCACCTGCTTGAGCAGCTCCACGTTGCTCTCGTTTTCAACAGCCTTTTTGCGCACTTCCGGATCGGAACGGGCGATTTTGGGAAGAAAAATGTCGCTGAACTTCATGGGCTTTTCACCTCCTTTCTATGGATATATATATCACGATAAATTTTGACATTCGGCCTGTCAAGCCGCCCGATACGGCAGCGGGTTGCCATTTTCTTCTGTCTCGTATAACAGGCAGCGGGAAACGATCGATGCAGGAAACAGCGGCTGTGCACAGGCCGGGGAGACCGAATCGCAATGGAAGCGCTCAAGGGGTTTGAAAAAAAATATCTGAGGGGACTGGCCCACTCTCTTGCGCCGGTGGTGATCATCGGCCGGCAGGGGATCACCGGCGCCCTGCTAAAATCCGTGGATCAGGCCTTGAACGACCATGAGCTGATCAAGGTCAAGTTCAACGAATTCAAGGAAAAAGAACAGAAGGCCGAACTTGCCGCCCGGATCGAAGAAGCCGCCGGCTGCCGGATGGCGGGCATGATCGGACACACCGCCGTTTTTTTCCGGCCGCATCCCGACCCGGAAAAAAGATCCATCCACCTGCCGGCCCGCCCGGAGTAAAATCCGCCTCGATCTTTCTGGACGGCTTTTTTACCGCACCAATCGGTTTGCGTTCCGTGACAAGGAATTTCCCCGATGACCTCGATTTCCGATTCTCTGCCCCGGTGCGTGGTATTGCCCCTCGTCGGCAAAGACGACCGCACATCCTATGCCGGCCTGGCGCTTCACTTTCTGATCGGCAATGTGATCGTTTTATATCCCGTATTCAGGGAATTCTGGTTCGGGTGGCGGATTTCAAAAATTTTCCCGGCGCCGGAAGGCCTCAAGTCCTATTGCCGATCCGGAACGCCGGACCCGGCCCCGGTTCAAGCCGGCAAAAGAGAAGACATCCGGTTCTGGATCACAGGTGTCCTGACGGAAGAATCGGGTTGTCTGTCTGCAACGTTGTCGCTGATCGATGCCGAAACGGAGCACTGCCATCGCTCGCCTGCAATGGAGGCGGATGCAACCGGCGGCCTGATCGACTTTCGAAAGCGGTTTATCGCGTGGATGCACAACTGCGGACACCGGCTGTCGGAGGACCAACAAGAAAAAGCGCTCTGGCCTGAAGAGGCCTCCGAAGAAGGTCTCGCTGCCATCGGCCGGGCCCTGGAAGCATTCTACCTTCAGTCTGGCTTCGGCGGCAAGGCACCGGTGGATTTGCCCCCCTTTGAAGCCGCCGCAGCCGAGGCACCGGCCGCCTTCATGGCGCACGATCTTCTCGGCTGGGCACGGTATCGGAATGCAGAGTACGGCAGGTCCCGGGAGGCCTTTTTCGAATCGGTCCGGATCAACCCCCACGGGGCCGGCGCCATGGCCGGTCTGATCCGGTGCGGGGTGATGATGCAGGACAGCAAGCAAGTGCAATACTGGGCGTCGCGAAAGGCCGCCTCCTGTGACGGCGACGTTGCCGAGGCCCGGGAAAAAGCGTTGAAGCTGCTGGAAAAGTATAACTCAACTTTCGGGACTCATGATGCCGCGAAATAAATAATCCGGTTATCCGGAATCCTCCAGCTAGGGGCCGCCGGAGGCCGAAGGGTTTCGGATTTACGTTGGCAAGGCCACCGATTCATGCCCTCTGGGATTATGCCAACGCCGGGTCCTCTGTGCCCGGATCTTTACCTGCCCCTCCCGATGTTGACCGCCAGATTTTCCCGGATCTGCATTCCGTCCACCCGAAGTACGAGAGCGATGCCGTTTCTCCCCTCGGGAACCGGGCCTGCGTTGATGCCGCTTTGCCCCGGAGCGACACCTTTGTCCCTCATGGTGGCAAAAGCGAGCAGCCGCTGCGGGGCGATCTCCCGCTGAAAAGTTTTGCCGGCCCCCACTTTGTCGGCAGGAATGGTTCCCGCCTTGGCGTCTCCCGGTCCGATGCCCGCAAATACGAAACCGCCGCTATTGTTCTGGTTGTGCATGTAGCGGGTCTGGTTCCAATCGATTTTGATTTCAGCGGCGGTCTTGTTCTGCAGCGTCAACGAAAATGTCCGGAAAGACTTTCCACCCTTTTCAAGGGCTCGAAAACGATTCGATAAGATGTCTTTTCGATGGAAGCGAAGGGCCAGCCAGGGTTCCTTTCCTAACTAGAGTGTCCCTTATAACGAGACTGGTCTCATAATAATTCACTATAGTGATCTTTTATTGACGGCTCCTTATGTTCAATGGTATCAATAGACCACTTTAGTGAGTTATATTAACTGTCCGAGTACTATTTAGACCACTTAAGGTAACCATGGATTGCCACATTGAAATATTTATCGATGGCCGCTGGATTACGGCTGCCGTTTTTGAACCCAATCCCCAGACACTGGACCAGGGAGTTGGCGGCGGAGGCCAGCTGCAATACGACATCGACTATGCCGTTGCGTATCTGGGAAACAGTGCGGCAGAGATCATCCCCGGACTTACGGTTGGATTTGAATTATTCC
>CAYPFH010000087.1:0-13188 GCA_964409825.1 uncultured Desulfobacterales bacterium
TTCTGGGTTCTGGATTCTGGGTTCTGGATTCTGGGTTCTGGATTCTGGGTTCTGGATTCTGGGTTCTGGGTTCTGGGTTCTGGGTTCTGGGTTCTGGGTTCTGGGTTCTGGGTTCAGAGGTTGATGGTTTTTGTAAAATTTTCCAATTTTTCCGTTTCGGAAGATGGTTTTAGATTTATATGATAGGCACGATTCGACAACATTTCAAACAATCCGGAACTGAAAGCTTGACGGGAAAGCCTCTGCGATTACTCTTAGAGCGCTTGGCAAAATCACGTTCCAAAAGGAGCCGTTTTTCAATTCAATTTTTATAGACTCGTCTTCAGGCGTGGCCATTTGCGAAGAACCTACTACCCTGGGAAGATGACATGGCAATTTGGATCGTATCCCTGATTTTGATCTTCACCATCGTGCTGCTGGTCACCGAACGGATTCCCGTGGACCTGACGGCGGTCGGAATCGTCGTCGCCCTGATGGTCACCGGCATTTTGACCCCGGTCGAAGCGGTACGGGGCTTTGCCAATCCGGCGGTGATCACGGTTGCCGCGATGTTTCTGATCAGCCGGGCGATGATCCGAACCGGGGCGGTGGGATTCATCGGCCAAAAGGTGCTGGTTGGTACCGGCGGCCGTCCCAAACTGGCCTATCTGATTATCCTGGGCATCGTGGCGGTGGCCTCGGCGTTCATCAACAACACCCCGGTCGTGGTGCTGTTCATACCGGTAGTGTTGACCTTGAGCTGCGATTTGGGAATCAGCCCCTCGAAGATGCTGATTCCGGTTTCCTATGCCTCGATTCTGGCCGGCACCTGCACCCTCATCGGAACCTCGACAAACATCATCGTCAGCGACTTGAGCGATATGTATGCATACGGCCAGCTGGGCATGTTCGAACTGTCGACTCTGGGAGTGCCCATCGCGATCGTGGGCATAGCGATTCTGTTTTTTCTAGGTCCCCGGATTCTTCCGGGCCTGGTCAGCCCCGTGTGCGAACTGTCCGACAGCGAACACCGGATCTACCTGGCCGAGCTGGTCGTGCCCAAGGAAAGTTCCCTAATCGGACAGGCCCCGGAAACCGTGTTCGAGGAGCGGTTTGCCAGCGTCAAGGTGGCAGAACTGATCCGGTACAACCACATCTACTACCCGCCGCGCGATTCGACCCGCATCTCGGCAGACGACCTGCTTTTGGTGCGCGGTTCGGCAAACGACCTCGTCGAACTGCTCCAGGAGGGCGGCGTGGAGCTGACCCCGTCGGAAGAAGGCCTGAAATTCGACCAGAAGGATCAGGAAACCGTACTGGTGGAACTGATCATTCCACCCCAGTCAAGCCTGATCGGCGAGCGCCTCTACGACACCCACCTCAAAAGAGACCCGGACGTAAAGATCGTCGCCATCAAGCGGATCCGCCTGCACTGGACCGAAAAAAAGCTGGAAGACGTCCGGTTGAAAAACGGCGACATCCTCTTGATCCAGTGCGCGGTGGAAAAGCTGGAACAGATGCGGGGCCGGGCCGATTTTATCATCGTCGAAGACGTTCACCACGAAATCGTCCTTCGCCGCAAGGCCCGGCATGCCCTGGTGATCTTTGCCGGCGTCATCGTCGGCGCCAGCACCGGTCTGGCCGACATCATGACCTGCGCTCTGACCGGGGCGTTTCTGATGATCCTGACCGGATGCATCCAGCTTCGGGACGCCTACCGGACGCTTCAACCCAACGTGCTGCTTCTCATCGCAGGCACCATCGCGTTGGGCACGGCCATGGAAAAAACCGGCGCTTCCCAGTTCTACGCCGAGCGCTTTCTTGCGCTGTTTGCCGACGCAGGCCCCACCGTCGTTCTGGCCGCTTTTTTGCTGCTGACCAGCGTCAGCACGCAGCTGCTCAGCAACAACGCCACCGCAGTGCTTCTGATTCCCATCGCCATTTCGACGGCCGTGGGGCTGGGGGTGCATCCGAAATCGTTCATCATCGCGGTCTGCTTCGGCGCCAGCGCCTGCTTTGCCTCCCCCATCGGATATCAGACCAACCTGCTCGTCTACGGCCCCGGCGGCTACCGCTTCTCCGACTACCTGAAGCTGGGGATCCCCTTGAATCTTCTGGTGCTGGTCTTGGGGACCCTCTTCATTCCGAAAATCTGGCCGTTCTAAAGGGTGGTCACCGACAGCCGTCCCGCCGGGGTTTTCTTCGCGCCCCTTTGCCCAATCCAATTCGCCGATGTTTCAGGAAGCGAGCAAAAAAAGGCGGATATAGCGGGGATCGAACCGCTCGGCGGCAACCGATCCCAGCTCGCTTTCGATCTCGGAAAACAGCGCCTCCAAGATCCCGCCCACCTGCTCACCGAGTTCTTCGGCGTCCTGGCCGGTGCACCGGGCCAGCCATGTCAAAACCGAGGTTTTGACCGGGTCTGCAATCCGCCGGGGATGGGTGACGTCTATAGGCGGCGGGCCCGGGAAAAGCTGCCGGTGCAACCGCGAAAACGCTTGCCGCGTGAGGACGGCAGCCAGCGTCGCCCGTTGGTTCGAATCAGCTTCGTCCAGCGTGTCCCTGGCCCACAGGGTGAGCAGCAGATTCTTGTATGTCAGCGCCTGCGGAGAGCGCCTATCCAACAAATCGATCCCGATCCGGGACAGGAGCCGATCCATCCGAATCATCTTTTCCAGTTCTTCTTCGGTTTGCCGGATGTCGGCAAGGGAGGAAAACTCCCGATACAACACACCGGTGCGGTAACAATCGAAATACTGCGGCCGCGGCATCAAAAGGCCGCCGAGAACCCCCAGCCAGGCTTCATCCCAGAAACTTAAGGGAAGCCCTGCAGCGGCCTCGAACCAGCTGCTTTTCTTCCATCGCTGGGCCCGCCACTTCAACGTCATGACCAGGCCGAAGCCGACCCGGAAAAGATCGATCAACGGATAGGCCTCGATCCAGCGGGCCGCACCTGCCGGAGAACCGCCTTCTCCGCCCTCCAGATGCGCCAACCCGATGGAAAGATAGCCGGCCGCCTTTTCAACGACGGCGGCAAGCGCGTCAGGCTCCCGGATCTCGACCTGATCCGCAGAGATGATCCTGTTGCAGAGCCCGGCAAACTCCGCCTGAAGCTGATAGAGCACCCCTGCAGAATGTATCGAACCCAGTGCCCGTGCAAAAAAGCTATCGCGGGGCAAATGACCTTCGATAAAGGGAGGGGCCGGCAGTTTGGAAACGACTTCCCCTTCTGAGAGCAGACGCTTTCGCCGCCGGCGGCGCAGCTCTTCGGGCTTCAACCGCTGATAAATCCCGACGGCCTCTTCGGGCGGCAAAAATCCCCTCTCCGCCAGACGGACGTTTCGCAGGCGATAGGCTTCTTCTTCGGCCTCTGCAGGAATCAGGGCTGTGGCGGCAAGCAGTTCGTTCTGGTAGAGGAGATAATCCACCTCGGCAATTTTTTCCAGCAACCGCGGCAAAAAATCCTCGCGCTCCTTTTTCCGGTCCTCGACGGCTTCCGGCGGCCCGAAGGGCGGCCTGGGTCGATAATAGTATACGCTGTCGAAGGTGGAAAAACCCTCCCCGAAATCGGAAGGGTCCTGGTCATGCTCGCGGATCCGCACCTCCACCGTCCAAAAGAGAAACAGGTCCAGCAGGTCATTTTTATCTTCGAGGAGCCATCGCACCAGCCGGGGGCTGTCGGCCTCCTGAAGCCGCTTCAGCCACTGCTCGGCCGAATCCGCATCGAACCGATCCCGCCGCCAGACTTCCAGGTCCAGCAAAAACTCCCACTGGACCCTGGAGGCGGCGGCCAGCACCGGCAGGCTGTCGTCGGGTCCGATTCTGTGAACCAGAAAGTAGAAATCTTCTTCGGCAAAAGCGCGAACCAGGGCGCGAGGATCGGGTGCCTCCAGGATGGCATCGAGCAGCTTTTCCTCCGGAAGGGAGGCGATCTCGTGTCGCGCCCGGCCGGCGGCAAGGGCTTCTTTGATCTTCTGAGCGGGATGCCCGGGTTCTTCGGTCATTTGTCAGCCTCTATTAGGGTCGTATTTCCGAAAAATTTTGAGCGCATCGAAAGCCGTCTGTGATTTTCATCGCCGCGTCAGCTCCCCCGACGGTTTTCAGGAGCGAATTTCAAGAGCAGCAAAAGACCCGGAATCGCGATCAGCGTGCAGAAAACGAAAAAGGCCTCCCATCCCAGAACCTTTGCCAGCACCCCGGTGGGCGCCGACGCCATTACCCGGGGAACGCCCATCAGGCTGCTGAGCAGGGCGTACTGGGTAGCGGTGAACCGCTTGTGGGTGATGCTGGCCATGAAAGCGGCAAATGCAGCCGTTCCCATGCCGCTGCTCAAATTTTCAAAGGCGATGACCCCGGAAAGAAGGGCCACGCTGTCGCCGATCCGGGCCAAGAGTGCAAAACCGGCTGTCGAAACCGCCTGCAAAATTCCGAATACCCAGAGGCTGCGGTAGATATCGAAGCGGACCATCATCAGCCCACCGATCAGGGCGCCGCCAATGGTGGCCCAGAATCCGAACAGCTTCACCACCGCACCGATTTGGGTCTTGGTAAATCCGATGTCCAGGTAAAAAGGTGTGGTGATAGCGCTGGCCATGGAATCCCCGATCTTGTAAAGCAGAATGAAGGCCAGGATCCATAGTGCTCCCCGCCGCCGGAAGTATTCCGCCAGCGGCTCGACGACCGCCTCCCGAAGGCTTCCAGGGCTTCCGGCCGTGAGCGTCGGTTCCGGGGCCAGCAGCGTTGCTGCCATCCCCGGAATCAGGCAGCCGGCCATGATCAGATAGACCCAGGAAAAAGCGATTCTGTCTGCCAGGATGAGCCCGCCGCCCGAAGCCAGCAGCATCCCGATCCGATACCCGTTGATATACAGCGAAGAGCCGAGCCCCAGTTCTTCGTCGGGAAAATCCTCGCGCCGGTAAGCGTCGATGACGATATCCTGGGATGCGCTGAAAAACGTTACCAAAAAGGCTGCCGCGGCCGTCAGCAGAGGGTGGTGGGCCGGGCTCGTCTGGCCGAGCCCGGCAACAGCGGCCATCAGGGCCAGCTGAATGACCAGCAGCCATCCCCGCCGCCGCCCCAGAAACGGAAGAGTGAACCGATCCAGCAACGGCGCCCATATAAATTTCAGCGTGTAGGGAAGGCCGACCAGGGTGACAGCGCCGATCAAGGAAAGATCGACCCCCTCTTCCTTCATCCATGCCTGCAGAACGGTCAGCGTCAGAAGAAGAGGAAGCCCGCTGGAAAAGCCCATGACGAAGGCCACCAGCATCCGTCTGCTGAACAGCACCCGAAAAAGAGGTGGTTTTGGTGAAGCCTGCACGGATTCGTTCAGGTCATCTGTTGCGGCTTGCTTCGATCAGCTGCGCTGGAGACACGATCTCGCCGTAGCGCTGCTTCAGGTCGAGCAGCCCCTTTCTTTGCTCTTCCAAGACCGAGAAAAGACGTTTCGGCGTGCTGGGATTCTTCCCGTAAGCCTCCGCCTGAAGATCGATCCGCTTGACGATGTTGTGGATATGCAAAGAAAATTGCTTGTTGTAGAGCGATTCGGGATAGTCCTTTCCGATAATGGTCCGGAACAGTTCCTGTAAGTCGTCGTACCGGGGCAGGTTCCCGATGGGGGTGGAAATCACTTCCACCTCGCCGTGGGCATGCCTTTCGAGCCAGCCGAGCCAGACCTTGACGTCCCGCTTTTCTCCAAGCAGTTTTTTCGTCGTCCCGCCCCGGGCCTCTTCGGTCAGAAAATAGTTGAGCCCGGCCATCACGGGGCGCTTTTTTTCGGCGATCTTGCCGCTGCCCCAAAATTGAAACTGCGCCTCCATATAGTCGGCCAAAGAACCGGGAATGAAGGGGGCGTTGGCCCACGGTGCCCGCTTGACGCCGGTGGCGCCGACCTCGGTGGCTGTCGCCGCGGACACGATGCAGGCCCCGATAACCACCCCCTGATCGGAGTTTTTCGCCGCCCATACCGGCGGCATGGTGTCGCTGTCCCGTCCGCTGTAAGTGATCACCCGGGTTTCGACCCCTTCGGCCGCTTCGGCCAGCTTCGAATAGTTCGCCAGAGACAACGATGACACGGTGCACCGGGCGTTGGGATGGGAGATGGGCACCGGTTTGCCGTTTTCGTCGGTCATCCCCCGATGCCATTTTCCCTGAAAGTTGACCCCTCGATCCGGCGGCGGATCGCCGTCGCCGGTCCACCGGGGGACGCCGTTTTCGTCGATCAGCACGTTGGACCAGATAACCTCGTGCCCCGGCTTTCTCAGCACTTCCATGAGCTTCGGGTCCCCCTTCCAGTTGACGTCTTCCACGATGCCGAAGATACCGCACTCCGGGTTTACCGATCGCACGGTGCCGTCTTCGGCGATCCAAATCTGGGCCAGATCGTCTCCCACGAAATGATTGCCTGCCATGGCCGTGGTGGTTTTGCCGCATCCGCTGGGAGCCGCCCCGGCCATCCAGGTGATCCTTTCGCCGGGTCCGTCGATGCCGGTGATGAACATGTGCTCGGCCAGTTCTTTTTCCCGTTTCTCATAGACGGCCTTGTCCACGGCAAAGCGATGGTTTCCCTTTTTCATCAGCAGGGTGTTTCCGGCGTAAGTGCAGTTGAAGCTGTAAGTGGTCCAGTGGCTTCGGTCCATCAGGACCCTGGCGTCGGGAAGATCCTCGGGCCGGTTCAGGCCCTCGCTGTGGATATTGGTAAAAAAGTGGCCCACGCGGGCCACTTCCTCGTCGAACATCGGATACGCGTTTCGGTACAGAATTTCGGCGCTGTGGGACACATAGGCCGAGCTGGTGATCTCCAGCGCCGGATTGGAGACCGGCGCTCCGACAGGACCGCGAATATAGAACCCCACGACCATGGTGTGGCCTTTCATGAGGCCTGCCAGACGCTTCTTGACCGTATCCAGAGCGTCGGCGCGGTTCATCCGGTTGGCCAGGGAGCTGACCTTCTCCTCATCGTTGGCGATGTAATACGTCCGATCGATGATCCGCCCCTGCTCCTCTTTCAGGTCATAGTGAATCGTGTGGCCTTCCATGGGAAGCGCTGCTTCTTCCCCCTTTTTCAGGGCCAGATCCCGGATAAACTGACGGTCCTCTTCTGATCCGGTGTTGATAAACACCCGGTCCGGGCCGCACATGGAGATCGCATTGGCGATCTTCTTCAGCACCTCCGGGTTCCGGACGAAGTCGATTCGCGAAAGATGCTCCCGGCCAAGGGTTTCTTTAAACGTCCGGCGGGCCCCATCCAAGCTATGAATCCCACCGATTTCCTCAGCGACGTCAATTCCCTGGTTCCTGGCAAACATCGCGCACGATCCTTTCTGTTGCGGCATTTGAGAAAAACTGACTCGTCTGCGGGCAAAAGGATACCGTCGCAGATCAGGCCTATTCGTGTATTTCTATGATGATCTCATCGAGACTTCTTTTCGGAACGTGGTGGGTTTTCCTTTCGTCCCGCCAGTACCGAATGCTGCCTCCGGGTTCGACCGGATCGCAGACCGCGGTCTCCTTTGGCGCGCCCAAGGCGATGACCAGCAGGATCTGCAGGTGCTCCGCCAAGCCGAGGGCGCGCTGAAGGCGCTTTCGATTCACCGATCCGATCATACACCCGGCCAACCCCTTTTCCCGGGCGCCGAGCAGCATGCTCTGGGCGGCAATCCCGTGATCGCATCCGAAATCCCTGGAAATCTTTCTGTCTCCCAAAATGGCGATGTAGGCAGCGGGCCGCTCTCCCGGCTCAGGGCCGGGCCAGTCCTTCAGATAGCCTGCCCAGCCCAAACAGGCGAAAATGGCCTCGTTGGTCTGCCGCCGGCAGCAAAGCACGTATTTCAGCGGCTGCAGGTTGGCTCCGGAGGCCGACAGCCTGGCCAAATTCACCAACCATCGCAGGGTTCCGGCATCCACCGGGTGGTCTTCGTCAAACCGCCGGCAGGAACGGTTCTTGCGCACCAGATCTTCGATCAAGTCTGCTCTCCCGAACAGGGAAGCGGCCCCGGCCGGGGCATATGCATCCCGATCCACTGGATGACCTTTTCAAACTCGTCCCGAAGCTCGGCGAGTGCTTTTCCCCGGTGGCTGACGCGGCCCTTTTCACCGATGGTCATCTGGGCGAATGTCTTTTCCAGGGGCGGAAAGAAAAAAACCGGATCGTAGCCGAAGCCCCCCTCGCCGGCCGGCGTTTCTGCAATCAAGCCCTCGCATCGGGCCTCGTATGTCAAGGCCTGACCGGTGGGAACCGCAACGGAGATGACGCATTCGAATGCAGCGCGGCGGTTCTTGGCGCCGGCCATCTCGGAAAGCAGTTTTTCACATCGTTGGGCATCGGTTGCACCTTTTCCGGCATAGCGCGCCGAAAGCACACCGGGTCTGCCGTCAAGCGCTTCGACAACCAGCCCCGAGTCGTCCGCCAAGGCGGGAAGGCCGAGGATCCTTGCCGCAAAGCCCGCCTTTTTGTATGCATTTTCGTCGAAGGTGTCGCCGTCTTCGACCACCTCCGGAATGGGGCCGAAGTCTTCCAGGCTTTTGATCTCCACGGGGTAGTCTTTGAGGAGGTCTGTAATCTCGGCAATTTTTCCGGAATTGCGGGTCGCGATGACGATGCAGAGGGGAGCTGACAAAACCGGCCCTTTCAGTCTCTCGATTTGAATCGGGGGATTTGGCTCCGACGGGCTTTTGGGGCGACGATCGGCGGCGGACCCGATTTAACCCCCCGAAAACTGACTCGAAACCATAGTTCATGGCGGAAAGTTTGTAAAGCCGGAAAACTCTTTACACCCTCCCCCCGGCTGGGGTAAAAAAAGGCAACTATCGGTGCATACAAAGAATTCGGACATGCTTCGGGAACTTTCCATCCGCAATTTCGCCATTATCGACGATTTGAAAATCTGCCTCTCTCCGGGCTTGACAATCCTCAGTGGAGAGACCGGGGCCGGCAAGTCGATCGTCATCAATGCCGTCAACCTCCTGCTGGGCAGCCGAGCGTCTGGAAAACTGATCCGAACCGGGGCCGACGCCGCAGAGATCGAGGCTCTTTTTGACATCCGCTTCGGAAGCGATACCGCCGCGGCCATCGACCGGTACGGCTACGGGCCGGCCGAAGAACTGCTGGTTCGCCGGGTGATCTCCAGAAACGGCCAGAACCGGGTCCACATCAATGGAAAGCTGGCCACCATGCAGATCCTTGGCGACCTTACCCAGCGGCAGGCCAGCATTTCCGGGCAGCACGCCCACCAGGGACTGCTCAAAGAAGACGAGCACCTGAACATCCTCGACCGCTTCGCAAACCTGATGCCCCTGCGCCGGGAGGTCCATCAGATGTATCAGCAGCTGATCCCCCTGGCCCGGAAGCTTCAGGAGCTGGAAAACAAAAAACAACGACAGGCGGAGCGCACCGAGCTTCTTCGCTATCAGCAGCAGGAAATCCGGGCTGCGGCTGTCGAACCCGGCGAAGACGATCAACTGGAGCAGGAGCGCAATCGGCTGAAAAATGCAGAGGCGCTCTGCACGATTGTCCGGGAGAGCGCCGATGCGCTTTACAGCAGAAGCGGCGCCGTCGTCGAGCGGCTCACGGAGATCTGTCGATCCCTGAAAAAGGCGGCCGACATCGATGCAGCGCTGTCTGCTCCGGCAGAAGAAATCGGCGCAGCCGCCTACCAATTAGAAGACATTTCCCGGAATCTGGAGGGCTATCTGGATTCTGTCCAGATCGACGAACGCCGCCTGGAAGCGGTGGAAGAACGGCTCGACGTCCTGCACAAGCTCAAGCGCAAATATGGAGCCACCTTGGAAGAGGTGTTGGCCCGGGCCGGCGAAATCGACCGGGAGCTGGCCGAAGAAGGCAGTCTTTCCAGCCAAATCGATGACGTCCGGGAGAAAATGAAAGCGCTTCACCTGCGGCTGGTCGATGCCGCCGAGACGCTGTCCAAAAGCCGGTCGGATGCATCCGCCAGCCTGTCGCGGCAGGTAGAGTCCGAACTGGCCTCTCTGAAAATGGAAAAGACGAAATTCGAGGCCGCGGTGGCGCCGATACCTGCGGGCCAGTCCACCGACTACCTCCTGAACACCGGCGGCCGCCTGCTTTCTGAAACCGGAATGGATCGGGTCTTTTTCCAAATCGCCCCCAATGTCGGAGAGGAGATGAAGCCGCTGTCGTCCATCGCATCGGGGGGCGAGCTTTCCCGGGTTGTACTGGCCCTGATGATCATCCTCTCCGGAAGCGGATCGGTGGAAACCGTCGTGTTCGATGAAGTCGACGCCGGAATCGGCGGCGGCGCGGCCGAAACCGTCGGAAAAAAGTTGGCCGAGCTCGCCCGTTCCCACCAGGTGCTCTGCATCACCCACCTTCCCCAGATTGCACGGTTCGGTGAGTACCATTTCCGCATTTCAAAGCACGTTCAGGCCGGCAGAACCGTCACCCGGATCTCCTCTTTGAACCGAAACGAGCGCGTGGAAGAACTCGCCCGCATGCTCGGCGGAGAGCGGATCACCGAAACCACGCTCAAGCACGCAGATGAACTGATTCAAAGCGACACCTGAACGAGCCGCCCTCTGTCTGATCTCGCCTGCGACAGCCCCACGTCCACAGGCTGCAGCAACACCCTGCGCAGAATCCGGTAAAGATCAGGTCTCGGAGGACTCGGCCCCGATACAAGCTACAGGGCATGTAAACATAAATCCGAAATTCGAATATCGAAATCCGAAACAAATTCGAAATCCTAATTTCCAAATGACCAAAACAAGGGCGAAGGGCAAAAAACCGATAACCTTTTCAACACCTGCCGTTGTTTGGGTCATTGGAATTTTGATCATTTGGGATTGTTTCGAATTTCGTGCTTCGTGCTTCGAATTTATCCATTTTCATCCCCTATGGCAGAGCCAGATGCCACTGACCTGGTCCTGAGGACCAGGATTTCCAGACTGCAAAAAAACGTTCCGATGGCAGCAGTCAAGGAGGGATGCGATGAACGGATTCAATCCATACAGCGTTCCGCCGCTGCTCAACCTCGCCTGTTTCTCCGTGCTGATCGGGGTAACGGCCTTTCGCGGCGCCCGGTCCCGGCTCAACAGGCTGTTTCTTGCCATCTGCGGCTTCGGAATCCTGCTCAACATCGACATCGTCTTCGCCTTTCATACCGCGTCGGCGGAAGCCGCGCTGACGGTGAGCCGCGCAGACCATTTTCTTCTGGTCTTTTCGCTGCCGGTGTACATCCAATTTTTCCATACCTACCTTCGGATCGAACGCCGGAAGCGGCTTGAAATCGCAGCATGGGTTTTTGCCGCGGTCCTGATGGTCGTTTCTCCCTCTTCCTGGTTCATCTCCTCGATGCAGCGAACCGATTACGGCTTTTTCGCCCGGGCCGGGCTCCTTTACCCGGTTTTCGGGCTGGCCGGTCTGATGGTGACCGTTTATGTCCTCGTGCTTTTATCCCGCGCCGCGGCATCGGAGACGCTGCCTGGGCGAAAAAACCGTCTTCAGTATCTGCTGATCGGTTTCGGGCTAATGGGATTTCTCAACGGGCTAAACGTGTTTCCGGTGATGGGTTGGCAGATGTATCCTCCCGGCAACCTGAGCTTCATCCCCCTGATCGTCTTTGCCTTTGGCCTCTTTCGCTATGATCTGCTCGATCTGGGGTTTCTCGTCGAAAAAAGCGTCGTCCATGCGGGGATTTCGGCTGTCTTGACCGTCGGATTCGCCGTGGTGCTGCTGACTGCAAACGTCTTTTTCAAGGACCAGACCGCAGCCGCTTCGGTGGGGTTTCCGATCCTCCTTTTTTTCATCGTCGCCGGCTTTATCGGACCATTGCAGAACCGGCTCCGCAAGGCCGTGGACCGCCGCCTCTTTCCGAGGCGCTATGATTTTCGAAAGACGCTGGCAGCGGCGAGCCGAAGCATCACAGCGGTTCTGAACGCAGACCGGATCGGACGCACCGTCGTCGGCGCGTTGAAATCTGCGCTCCAGGTGGAAAGCTGCACGCTGTTCGATCGGCAGCACGCCGGAGGCCGCCTCGTGTTGGTGGCGGCACAGAGGCCGGAGGGGCCTTCGATGACCCGGCCCGAAGCCCGGGCGCTGGAGATGCTGGGCCGGAATATAGACCAGCTTCCTGGTCCCTGGATTCAAAGTAGGCTGGAGGGTCCAGGGGCCGACACTGCGGCGGGCCGGCTGGCGGAATCGATGAACGCCCTTAGCGCAGAGATCGCCCTTGCCCTTCCCTTCAGCGACCGGAATCCCGGTCTTTTGCTGCTCGGCAAAAAATGCTCGGGCAGAATGTTTACCCCCGAAGACATCGACCTTTTGCAAACGCTGGCCGGCCAGACCTCCACCGCCCTGGAAAATGCCCGCTTCTACCAGGAAATGAAGCACATGAACCAGGCGCTGGAACAAAAGGTGGCCGAAAAAACCCGGGATCTGAAAGCGGCCCTGACGGAAAAAGAACGCACTCTCGAGCAGCTGATCCGGTCCGAGAGCCTGGCCTCCCTCGGGCAGCTCGTCGCCGGAGTCGCCCATGAGCTGAACAACCCCCTTGCCAGTGTAAAAAGCCTTCTCCAATCCATCGCCGAAGACCTGGCCGAGGATGCCGCCGCATGCGATCCGCAAGGAGACCGGGGCGAGGATTTGCGCTTTGCCGACCGGGAGCTCGGCCGGGCGCAGCAGATCGTGTCCAGTCTTCTGGGGCTGTCCCGGCAGGGACAGGCATACACAGAGGCGGTCGACCTGAACGTGGTCGTCCGGGACGCCCTACGGGTGCTCTACAGCCAATTTAAAACCCTGCAGATTACGATCGTCGAGGACCTGGCACCGGCGCTTCCGCCTATCGAAGGCAATTTTTCCAATCTGGGCCAGGTCGTGTTGAACCTTGTCAAAAACGCGGTGCAGGCCATGGAAGGCGCCACCGGACAGATCCGCCTGAAAACCCGCCACCTGCCCGACGCCCGGCAGGTGGCGTTCGAATGCATCGATAGCGGGCCGGGAATCGACATGTTCCTGCGAAACGATATCTTCAAACCGTTTTTCACCACAAAGCCTCCGGGACAAGGCACCGGCCTCGGGCTCTATCTCTGCCATGAAATCGTCCGCAGACACGGTGGAAGGATTTTGCTCACCCATGCAGACGGACCGGGCGCCCGGTTTACGGTCCAGCTGCCGGTGTCTGCCAGGCAGGAGAATGCAAGGATTGACGGAAACGTCATTTTATGATCAACTGAGGGCTT
>CAYPFH010000088.1:0-12931 GCA_964409825.1 uncultured Desulfobacterales bacterium
CAGGGACGCCGTGCCCTACAAAAAACCCCGACTTTGAGCGAAGTTTCATACGAGCACAGATTGGGAGAGGAGAAGCCATTCGACATGGGAAAACCGCCGCAACTGAATGCCGACGATTGGGTGGACCGATACGGTGATTCGCTCTTTCATTTTGCAAAGGCCCGGGTCAAGGACCGCAGCACTGCAGAGGATCTCGTTCAGGACACGTTCGTGGCGGCGGTTCAGTCGAAGAACCGCTATAAAGGGAAGGCTTCTGAAAAGACTTGGCTGTTTTCCATCTTGAAACACAAGATCATCGATCATTACCGCAAAAAGAAAAACATCGTACACGTCCAGGACTTCATCGAGGACCCGGACCGGATCGAAGCCTTTTTCAACGCCAAGGGCGGCTGGCAAAAGCGGCCGAATCATTGGAGCACGCATCCCGGAAAAGCATACCAGACCAGGGAATTTTTGGATCATTTTTACCGCTGCCTGTCGGGGCTGCCTCGACAAACGGCGGATGTGTTCGTCCAGAGAGAAATCGATGGATTGAGCACCGGCGAGATCTGTAAAACTTTCGACATTACCGAAAACAATTGCTGGGTGATTTTATACCGGGCTCGAATGCTGCTGCGCAAATGTCTGGAGTTGGTTGGATTCAACCCATACGCAGAGGGGCACAAGTCATGAATCATTGGATGTTTCGCTGCCGGGACGTGTCGGAAAAAGTGTCCCGATCCATGGATGAACCGCTGCCGTTTTTCCAGCGAATGGCCGTATGGTTCCACCTGATGATGTGCCGGTACTGCAGACGGTTTCGGCGGCAGTTGGCCGTTCTGAGAATGATGAGTTGTGCAGAGAAAGCGGACCGGCCGGCCGATGAGACACCTGACAAACTTTCTGAGGAAACCAAAACACGGATCAAGGAAAAGCTCCGGTCGTGTTCTTGATCTCCATCTCTTTCAATGCCAGGAAGAGCCGATAGACATGCGGTGCCTAAAAGGCTGCTTGGTACTTCAGATCATTGAAATATCCTTTTCGGTTCTTACCGTGCGTATAAACAAATCGATAACTTTCAAATAACGAAAGGATCTAAAAATGGCCAGATTACCGATCATCACACCTGAAAAAGCAGATGAAAATACCCAAAAAACCTACGACGCCATCGCATCAAAATTCGGCATGGTGCCGAATATTTTCAAAGGTATGGCCAACAGCCCGGTGACGCTGAACGCCTATTTAACACTTGACGAGATAATTGCCGGAGGGAGTTTCTCTCCTGTGGAGCAAGACGTCGTGCGCATGACGGTCAGCCAATACAACAAGTGCGCTTACTGTGTGGCCGCACACACGGGCGGTCTTTCAGCAAAAAAAGTGAGCGGGGAAGAGATCCTGCAAATCCGGAAAGGGGCGCCAAAAGACCCCAAACACGGGGCGCTGATCACGTTTACGTTGAAAGTGATCGAGAATAAAGGGTTTGTCAGCGACAGCGACATCGCCGAATTCAAAAAAGCCGGGTTTTCCGATGTCCACGCAGCCGAAATCGCCGTGATCATCGCCCAAAAAACCCTGTCAAACTACTTCAACCATATCAACGACACCGACCTGGATTTGCCGGCGGCCCCGGAAATATAAAACCCAAGCCGGGCGATCGGCAGGCAAATCATGGGGACTGCCGATCGCCCTTCGATAAAAATGGAGCGATACCGATGAAATATCTCCGAGTCTTTATCGTCCTCACATTCTTCACAGCAATCTGCTCGGTCGCTTTCGCCGCAGACGGTCTGGTCGAGGTGAAAAGCCCGTATAGCGTCAAAGAAACCATGAGCCGGCTCGAGCAAATCGTTCAGGAGCGGGGGCTCAACATATTCGCCCGAATCGACCATGCCGCAGGGGCGGCAAATGTCGGCAAATCCCTTCGACCCACCGAGCTGCTGGTCTTTGGAAACCCACAAGGGGGAACCCCTTTTATGCAGTGCACTCAGACGACAGGCATAGACCTGCCGCTCAAGGCGCTGGTCTGGGAGGATGCCAATCAACAGGTTTGGCTCGGCTACAACGATCCGGCGTATCTTGCCGAGCGGCATGCGGCCACAAACTGCCCGGTGGTTGAAACGCTTCGAAAAGCAATGGCCGGCATCGCCGAAACAGCCGTTTCCCGATGAAGGCAACATCTTCCTTTCGTCGGCCATTAATCAATCCTTAATCAATCCATTGTAGAGGGTTTGCTGAATCGTGAATTTATCCTCCTTCGCTCGAAAAAACCCTTTCATCATCAGATTCCTGTTTGCGATGCAAGGAGACGGACACCAGAGCGAAAAGGACCGCAGGAGGTGCCATCATGTCTAGAGTACTTTTTATTGTCATATCGGCGACATTTTTGGCGCTTATCCTGGCCGCCCCGGCCCACGCGCTGCGATGCAACCACCGGGTCATCCAGGTGGGGGATACTGTAGCCCGGGTAGCAGATCATTGCGGTCCTCCGGATCATGTCACGTCCTGGCAAGAGGAGATTTACGAAGGCGGTGTCTATTCGCCGAAACGCCGCGGCAGGCCTTCCGGCAGATTCCGGGGCCGCTATGCAAAACGGATCATCGTCAGCCATGAACGGTGGATATACAATTTCGGATCGACCCGGCTGATCCGGCACTTGACCTTTGAAAACGGCATTCTGAAGAAGATCGAAACCGGAGGACGAGGCGGCTGAAAATATCTGACGATTCGCGCGGCGTTCCGAATGAAATATTTATGCCCTTGTTGAAGACCCGAACGACGGCTACCGTGAAGCTGAACGCTAAAGAGAAGGAAAGCAAGTAAGGACTTTGCCATGAAGGAGAACCCGTATCCGGAAGTCGTCATGTCGGAGTGTCCGACAAAGACCAGGTCGGGGCCATGTTCGAAAAGACGATTTGCAAATTCGGCACCGTCGACATTCGGGTCAACAGCGTCGCCCCCGGCGCGGTCCGCACCCCGATCAACCAGTCGGCCTGGGAATCGTCCGAAGCCTATGAGTCCCTCATGAAGCTCATCCCCGACAAACGCATCGGTGAGCCGGACGACATCGCCCGGGCTGTGGTGTGGCTGGCCTCCGACTATGCCGACTACCTGACCGGCATCAGCCTCGTCGTCGACGGCGGCATGACGCTGTATCCGGGCTTCGAAGCCGGGGGATAACGACCCGGTTTTGCCGCAACAAAACAATCTCGGCGCCCAATCCACCGGACACGGACCGGAGCAGGACATGTATCGAAGGATCAACGACTACGGCATCATCGGCAACCTGCAGACCATCGCCCTGATTGCCGACGACGGCTCCATCGACTGGTTGTGTCTGCCCGCCATCGATTCGCCGGCGGTGTTTGCGGCGCTGCTCGATGACCGCATCGGCGGCCGCTTTCGGATCCAGCCCGAGGTACCGTGGGATTCGGTGGCGGCCTATCTGCCCCGCACCAACATTTTGACCACCCGGTTTCGCACCCGCAGCGGCGCGCAGATGGAGCTGACCGATTTCATGCCGCTGCCCGCCGACAAGCACGATCCGGGCACCCTCTACCGCCGGATAAAAATGCGCAAAGGGACAATGCCGTTGCGCCTGGCGTTCGAGCCCAAATTCGACTATGCCCGCGCCGAACCGCAGCTGGAAGTTTTCGACGGCGGGGTGGTCGCCGGTTCCAAAGACGGGGGAATGTTTGCCGAAGAATACGATCCGGAATGGCGAGAGGCGCTGGGCAATTACCCCCAGGCCTTTTCCCACGTAGGGTTGATCAACAGCGTGGTGGAACTGCAGCGCAAATCCGCCGAGAGCGCCCGCCGGATCCCGCAAAAATCCATTCCGAAACGATTCGAACACAAGATGCTGGTGTTCCGCAACTACCTGCTCAACGACGGACAGCCGCCCGAAAACGCCAACACCGAAAAGATCGCCGCCGACCTCAAGCACCGCATGAACATCCTGCGCGGGGCCTTTTTCCGGGTGGACGAAGGGCGGGTGGCCTACGAGGAGATGCACGAGTCGGAAGCGTATCGACGCTACGTCGCCTGCAGCTACGCGCTGAAAAAATTCGAGCCGGCCAGCCTGCAAACCCGGGAAGAAAAGCTGGCATTCTGGATCAACCTGTACAACGTGATCGTCATCAACGGGGTCATCGAACTGGGCATCCGCAATTCGGTCAAAGAAGTTCCCCGATTTTTCCGCCGCATCCGCTATCGGATCGGAGAGCACCACTACAGCGCCGACGACATCGAGCACGGCATCCTGCGCGACAATCACCGGCTGCCCCACTCCCTGCTGCGCCCGTTTCACAGCAGCGATCCCCGCCGCCGCTATGCCCTCGAAGAAGTCGACCCCCGCATCCACTTCGCGCTGGTCTGCGCTTCGGTGTCCTGTCCACCGATCGAGGTCTACACGTCCGACAACCTGGACGAGGAACTGGACATTTCAGGACGCACGTTTCTGAATGCGGGCGGGGTCCGAATCGACCGCGATGCCGGCAAGATATCCCTTTCGCGGGTCTTTCAGTGGTACGGCGAGGACTTCGGCCGGTCTGCGGCCGAGCGCCTCCGGCTTCTGGCCCCCTATCTCTACGACGAAAAGGACCGGAAGTTCATCGAAAACCGGGCCGAAACCCTCAACGTATCCTATCAGGATTACGACTGGCGGCTGAATCGAACCTGATCGGCAGCCCGAGGTTATGATTTTCGAAATCGGACGGTCCGTGCAGCCGGGTCGTCGACATTTTCGGAGGGCGCATCATGAACATCACGACAGAACACCGATGTAAGGAGAAGTGGCTATGAAAACCCGTTTCGTTTCCATTCTGCTCATCTTACTGGCTCCCCTGCTGGCCGGGTTCGACCTGGATGATGCCGTCGTTCCGAAAAGCGAGATTCGCGCCGGCGGACCTCCCAAGGACGGCATCCCCGCCATTTTGTCTCCCCGTTTCGTTTCCGCCGATCGGGCCAATCATCTCGAGACCGACGATATGGTGATCGGGGTTTCGATCGACGGAGAGGCAAGGGCTTATCCGATCAAGATTCTCAACTGGCACGAGGTCGTCAACGACGAGATCGCCGGTGCCCCGATCGCCGTTACCTACTGACCGCTGACCGGATCGGGAGTGGTCTACTCCCGCGAGATCGGCGGCCGGTTGCTGACTTTCGGCGTATCGGGCCGGCTCTACAAGAGCAACGTTCTTCTCTATGATCATCAGAGCGAAAGCCTCTGGTCCCAGCTGATGAAAAAGGCGATCGCGGGACCGATGGTCGACACGGAACTGGCCCCGATCCCTTCCAGGCAAACCACGTGGGGGTCGTGGCGCCGCCGTCATCCGGATTCCCGCGTCCTTTCCACCGACACCGGATATGACAGAAATTACAAGAAGGATCCGTACGAAGGGTATGCCCGCGTGGGAACGATCTGGTTTCCGGTGGGCGATGTGCGAAAAGACCTTTCGCCGAAAACACGGGTGCTGGGAATCGAAATCGGAGAAGCGGCGAAGGCGTATCCTCTGGACAAGATTACCCTGTATCCCGGGATCCTGACCGACCGGATCGGAGAAACCGTCGTCCGCATTGAAATCAGTCCGGAAGGAGAGGTCCTCTCGGTCGAAAATGCTTCCGGTGAAGCGGTTTCCGGGGTGTTTCTTTACTGGTTCGCATGGCAGGCCTTCCATCCGGAGACTTCGGTGTTCCGGCCTTGAACCTTCGTTCGTGAGGCAACGGTAACATTCATCATCTTGAGCAAACTATTTCAATAAGGAGATTCATTCGCTTGGGTCGGTGCGCAATTTTTTATTTGATAAGGATGCCGCCGCCGGCAACGCCTACACAACAATGACCGAATTCAACGTGCCCTGAAAGGGGGTCTGCGCAAACCGGTCCGACTCCGGTTCATTTTCCCACTGTTTATCGCCCACCAGATACCGAAACTGGTATTCGCGGTCTTTTTCCAGGTCGACGGTGGCGGTAAATTCCCCGTTTTTCAGCCGCTTCATGGGGTTGGCGGAAAGGGACCAGTTGTTGAACTCTCCGACCAGATAAGCCCTGGCAGCATCGTTGGCGACCGGCTTCGGTATCCGGAAGGTCACCCGGCAAATCGGCTTGCTTTTCAGAAACTGCTTTTTGATGCTCATTCGGGCCTCCTTGGTTCGTGGCTTGGATTCCAGGACCGGCAGTCTCCTGGAAGGTTTCGATGCCCTTGGTCGCGTGCTGGCCATTCTTCCCCGATCCACTTTACCGGGCTTGCGGGACGTGCGGATAGGTTCGATACGCACCGTTTTCTCCTTATTTTTTTTATTTATCGCTCAAATCCTCTGCTCCTGTCTATAGGGTGAAGGCCTCAATTTTCCCGGAAATTCTCCCGACATGGGCATTTTCCCAGGTGGCAACCGGACCGGACCCGGCGCCAGGAGCGATGGGGATTGTTTTGCCCTGACATCGCCATCGTCAAAGCCCGGCCTGCCCGGGTATCGGACCCGATAGCCGATGGGGGCTGGGTTGGGAGGGCCACGCTCTGTCGTGGCCGGGATTCGGTCGTTACAGACAACGCGGACTAGACTGCGCGCGTCCCTCCACCAGCCTTCGGCTTGAGATTACTTGTGCTTTAAACTATGCAAGAGATGTGAAAAACTCAATGGTTAAGTCTTGCAAATTTCTATTGCTATTCAGAACTCCTCCACTGCTTTTTCATAAGCTTCGGAAAGGGCTTTATAACTGTCTATAAATCCTTTCTTGACATGATCCCATGCGTTGATCGAACTGTGGCGCATGCCGCCGTACCACTCTGCCAGTTCGTTTCTCTTTTTTCTGAGGGTTTTTAATGTGGACCGCGCCTCTTTTTGAGCCGCCCGATCCATCTGCTCCCATCGGTTCTGGATTTGGGTTTCCAATACCTCGATTCGTTCATCCAGGTTGTCGATGGCGGTTTTGACCTTCTTGAGGGCCTTGTCCCGCTGCTCGACAGAATAATTGCCGATGGTCTTGACAGCTTCGTCGACCTCTTGTCTGACCTCATCGAGGGAGGCTTTTCCTTCGGATCCTTGGCCTGCGAATACGGTGCCTCCTATACTGACAAACACGGCCAAAACAAAAACCAACACAATATCTGTCAAACTGAATCTGACTTTATTCATCCCGCCTTCCTTTCCGATATCCCTGCTCAAACTCGGATTTTGCCCTGGCAAAACTTTCCTTGAAGCCATCCCAAGCTTTTTCAAGGCCTTGTTTAAGATCCTCCCAAGAACCTTCCCCGGCATTTTGAACGACTTTGATCTTGCTCTCGAGAAGTTGGCGTTTTTCCTTTAAATTTTCAAGGTGCCGCCGATAGTCGCGCTTTGCCTCGGCCTCTGCCTGGTCCGCCTTTGCTGTCATCTGATCTATCTTGGCATTCCATTCATCCAATTTGGCTTTCAGCTTTTGGACATAGAGATCTCTTTTTTCAGTCATCTTCATTTCCTCCGAAGTCTTGGAAGCTTTTTTTCATTGATTTATAATGGTTGCTATGGGGCGAAATGTGTATTTATCAATATTGATCGGTAGTTTTTCCAAGCAGAATGCTCACAGCTCCGGCCGAAGGCGGCCCCAGGGGCGGGCCTTTTCATAGGCCCGGGCCGCCTGAAGGACCCGGTCGTCCCGGTGCCGGGGGCCGACGATCTGAAGCCCCGCCGGCAGACCGTTTGAAGTCATACCGGCCGGGACCGTAGCCGCCGGATGACCGGACAGGTTGAAGGGATAGGTGAAGGCCACCGCACCGAGCTGGGAAACCGGCTCGCCGTCGATGACGGCGGGTGGCGGACCGGCGGCGGGAAACGCTTCCGTGGGCATGGCCGGCGTCAGCAAAAGGTCATACCGCTCGAACAGGGTGTCCAGACGGCGGTTCAATTCGAGGCGAAGCGTTTGAAACCGGTCGATGTCAGCCACCGTAAGCGACCGTGTCTTTTCCACCATGGCCACCAGGGTCCTTCCCAGCTCCTGCCGGTGCTCGGCCAGCACGTCGGAAAGCTGGGCGTAGATGTCCGTGCAGATCAGCGGAATCCAGGCCTCTGCCGTGTCCGGCAGGCCCTCCGTCCACGGCTCGACGTGGTGCCCCATCTCTTCGAACGCGGCGGCAGCCTCCCTGGCGCAGGCCCTCACGGCCGGTTCCACCCGGGCGTATCCCAGGTCCGGGCTGAAAGCGATGGTCAGGTTGTCGGGCAGATCGTCGATCCGCGAGAGAAAGGATTGCCCCGGCCGGGGCAGCGAATACGGGTCTGCCGGATGATAGCCGGCCGTACAGTCCAGGTACAGGGCGGCATCGGCCACCGACCGGGTCAATGGCCCCATCACGGTCATTTGGCTGTAGCTCAGGTACGGATGGGGACCGGTGGGGATCCGGCCGAGGGAAGGTTTCATGCCAAAGCATCCGCAGTAGCATGCCGGAATCCGGATCGATCCTCCGGCATCGGAGCCGGTGCATATGGGCACCAGGCCGCCTGCCACGGCGGCGGCCGAACCGCCGCTGGAGCCGCCGCAGGTCCGCTCCAGGTTCCAGGGATTGCGGGTCATCCCAAAGAGGCGGTTCTTGGTAAAGCCGGTAAAACCGAACTCGGGCACGTTGGTCTTTCCCACCACGATGGCCCCGGCCGCCTTGAGCCGGGCCACCTGGATCGAATCGCCTGCTGCCAGGTTGTCTTTGAAGGGAACAGAGCCGTAGCTGGTCACGAATCCGGCGGCGTCTTCCAGATCTTTCACCCCGATCGGAATGCCGGCCAGGGGCCCGGTATCTTTTCCCCGGGCTACCGCCTCGGTCATGGCGTTGGCTTCTTCTATGGCCGAGTCCGAGTCTACGGCGCAAAACGCATTCAGGGACGGATCCACCGCCTCGATCCGCCGGAGGGTTTCTTCCATAACCTCCAATGGAGAGATCTCTTTTTGGGCGACAAGCTCCGCCAACTCGCAGGCTGTCTCGAAAAGGATCGACTTCATCGATTTTTCTCCCCGGGTAAGTCGAAGTTTCACATGAGCTATTCAAGATATCATGCCTTCTTCAGAGTTCGAGAGCAAAACGGATGGCCCTGCCTACATCGGCCATCTTGGCGGGTGAAAGAGACGCAATCAGGGCGCCGATTTTTCCTTTTGAAACGGTCTGCAAGTGATCGCAATTGACCGCGCAATCCATCGGCATACCGTCCTCTTTGGATAGAAAGACTTCGGAAGGGATGTTCCTGATCACGCTGGTAATCGGAGCGACTGTTACCTCTCCAAGGTATTCCAGGACTGAATCCCGGGTCAGAATAAGAACCGGCCGCTTTTTGTCCGGCCGATCGAACTTGTACCAACGAATGTCGCGGCGCTTCATTCGTCCCCCCAGGCCTGTTCCTCTTCCCATACCGAAAATTCATTTCCGGCAACCGGATGCTTCTCGTACCCTTGACGGTGTTTTCGCTCCAACTGCTCGATGCTGTACCGGGCAAGGGCCTCGCGAAGCGCCTGTCTCGTAAAAGCGGAACGGCTGGTGTGAAGCGCCTTCGAGACGCGGTCAACGGCTTCGACAAGCTCCTCGTCGAGGGTCATCTGGACGGTTTTCATGGCTCACCTCGCAATGGGGATTCATATAGCTATCGTAATCCACATCGGCATATAGGTCAATCCCCCGATTCGATGAAACCGCCGTCGCCGAACAGGGACTATAGGTGGAACAAATGGGTCCAGATTGATCAAGGGGGAAACTTCCCAAGTCCGTCATTCCGGGCTTGACAAGCCTGCCCCGGACTCCGATCCGGGGGAATCCAATTGTTTTTTAAATTATCCTGGATTCCGGATCTTCGCTTCGCTCGTCCGGAATGACGGACTTGGTTCGGAGAAGTTTCATACGAGCAGGGCCTCTGGCCGCCGGGCCGGTCAGTTTGATCAACCGTGAAACTTCTGTTTAAGCTGCAGCTCTGTTTGTAGTGGCGCCGTGAGGCGCTTGTTGCACGGCCTTCCAAAACCCAAACGCCTTACGGCGTCACTACAAACGCGCCGTGCCATTGACAACTGAAATGGCAATTGAACTGGCCTGAAGTTTCACATAAGAAAAAACCGGTTTTACCATGAGGACATGAAGAGCATGAAGAAGAAAATGGATAGGTGACAGGGCCGGGGGCTATGCCTTCATGCGCTTCAGGGGGGGGCGACACCCGGCTCGAGCGGGGCAAGCCCATGAAGCCAGGGGCCTGTATTCCTTAACCTATTGTTTTTCCTTCATGTCCTTCATGATCTTCATGGTTCGATCGTTTTGTCCTTCCCATAGAAAAACATCGAATTCGGGGGAAATTTCATACGAGCGATCCGGACGACGATTGACACAGGCCGCTCTTCTGTTACCCTGTAAAGAAAAGGAGCGATATATGGCCATTCAGATCGAACAGCGTATCATCGACACCGCCACCGAAAACGGGGCGACCATCGCCGGCATTGCCGATGTCAGGGCACTTAGAGCATCCCCTTCCCATGTGATTTACACGCAGATGGGCGATTACTCGGGGGTCGGCACAACCAAAAAAGACGCTCTGCCGGTCCACCAACTGTTCAACTGGCCCGATTCGGCAAGATCCGCCCTGGTGGTCGGTCTGCCGCATCCGAAAGACCGGCCCGAGCTCGACTGGTGGGACGGCAAAGGAACGCCGGGAAACCGGATGCTGATCGACCTCATCGGAAAAATCCGAAGACGAATCGAAGCCGATCTGAACATATCGACCCGGAAGCTTCACTATTATGTCGAAAAAGGAGGGGTCTTTTTAAAAGATGCGGCCGTGCTGGCCGGACTGGGATGCATCGGCAGAAACAACCTGCTGATCACCCCGGAATACGGCCCGAGAATCCGGCTCCGGGCGCTCTTTCTCGATGCGGCGCTGGCCCCCACCGGTCCCATCGAATTTAACCCCTGCGCGGACTGCCGCGTGAACTGCAGAAAGGTCTGCCCGGAGCATGCGATGGACAAGAAGGCCGCCGTGTTTGAATCCTTCAACGATTTTCCGGACCTGCCCGCCAGAGACGGCGCCTACGACAGGAAGATCTGCAACATCCAGATGGAAAAGGACATTGCCGAAAGCCAAAAAAACGCTTCCGGCGGCCCCGGTCCGACAAAATACTGCAGAAGATGCGAGTTCGTCTGCCCGGTGGGCAAATAGCATGACGGTGCAAAATTCCGACTATGTTTTGGGCTCCACCTGCCGCAGAGTTTCTTCTAATACCGCAAGCCTTTGCCGTTCTGCCGGGTCATTGGAAGATCTTTTCAGCTCCACCAGCGTCCTCAGGTCCAGCACCTGGATCGAATGGCCTCTGAATTGGATGTTCAGCGTGTGACCGACAAGATCCTCATAGGTTTTGTTCTCTTCGACAACCGCCAAAATATCCAGGGGACCGAGGCGGGTCGACAGAAGCACGTGCCCCATTTGCGAAAAATCGGATTCGTTCGGCAAAACAATCTCGTCGTCCGGCCGGCGATATACGGCGTCGATCGATTCTAAAAATCGGAAGAGCTTCGAGACATTTTCGGCTGACCGGTCATGGACGATGTCCACATCCATCGTCGTGACCGGCGCTCCCTGGACGACGGCCGCAAGACCGCCCACCAGAATGAACCGGACATCGGCCTTTGCAAGGCCCTCCAGGATCGCGCTTAGATCAGGCTCAGTCTTCTTGCCGCTTTTCGAAGCCATCTCTCAGCTCCAATATCGCACGTACGGCATTGTCATTTGCCCTGAGCCGCTCCTCGGGCGACATTCTCAGGAAAAGGGCGATCAAATCCTTATCCACGGCAGAAGGGCGCTCGTCTTTTTTGGTTTTTTCCATCGGCTGATTTTCCGACACGGTACAGTCCGATCATCTGGCTGATGATACTGAATTGCCGCGGAAACCGAAACAAAACTGAATTCTGACAATCCCGATATACCATAAAAAATCCTCAGCGTCTCCTCAACGAACATCCCATCTCCTTGACATCTGTCCTCATTTTGCTAAGTCTTGATCCAAGCTCCGAATACAACCAATCGGTGAGCATCATGACCCCGAGGTAATCCAGACCCCGCTTCTCATAGTGAGTCGGCGGGGTTTTCCGTTCCCGTTGGTCGACGATAACTTCTATTTCTTGAAAAAGGGGACCGCCATGGCAAAGAAAGCGAAAAAACCGAAGCGCGACGTGGAAAAGACCTATTCCGCCAAGCAAACCGCGGCCAAACTGCGCCGGCTGGCCGACTGCCTGGAAAACGGGACCCGCTTTCAGATCCAGATCGGCGGAGAAAGAATCGCCGTTCCCGCCGATGCGGTGTTCAACATCGAACACGAGCGCGAAGGCGGCATGGAAGAGATCGAATTCCAGTTCAAATGGGAGCGGAAATAAATTGAAAGCAGGAATATTCAGTGGTTTATGTAAGTGAAGTCCGAAATATAGCCGGATATTGCACAAATTTCAGGGCAGTTTCCAACGAATTCTGCGCACTTTGATTTTCCGGAATGGTACCAACAGTGCTGAATCAGCCCTTATTTTTGCCGAATTATTCAATAAACGTGCAAAATCGCACGCTACTCACTAGTTGTGTGCTTAACCCGCCACCCCAACAAGTCCCTTTTGGGCCCTTGACAGTGGTACCATTATTGATACTATCGAACCATGGCAAAAATCGATGACCTCCTATTGCTATGTAAGGCAAATCCGAAGGATGTTCGGTATTCAGACCTGTGCAGGGTATGTGACCATTTCTTTGGAGAAGCGCGTCAGAAAAAAGCAGCCATCGAATTTACAAGACCCCCTGGCAGGGTGATCCAAGAGTAAATATCTGTAATGACAAAGTAAAAGCCAAGGCATATCAGGTTAAGCAGGTGCTTTTGGCTATTGAGAAATTGGAGGTAAGCCATGGCCCCAAAAAATGATAAATATACGTACCGGGTTACCTGGTCTGAAGAGGACAATGAGTACGTGGGACTGTGTGCA
>CAYPFH010000089.1:0-12923 GCA_964409825.1 uncultured Desulfobacterales bacterium
ACTGCCGAGCGATCCGATTTTGATTGTACCCGATCCGGCCGGCAAGGCCTTGACAAGACTGTCAGGATTGCCCGATATCGGGTATAATAATGCATGACGTTTCATCCAAGCAGGAGATCGTTGCGTTTTTATGAAAGACAATCCGAAAAGCATGCTTCTTTGGATGCTCGCGGTCCTTGTTTTCTGGCTGCTGGCCGCCCCGGTGCCGGCCCTGGCCACCCAGGCCCATGGGGACCCGGAAGGCATCGTCGCCCACCAGATCGCCCATGTGGTGTTTATCGTGTCCATGGCCCTCCTGATTTACTGGCTCCGGAAACGGCGCCTGGTGGAGCAGGCCGGGTGGAAATACATCCAGTATGCGGCATTGTTTTTTATCCTATGGAACCTGGACGCCTTCTTAGCCCATCTCCTGGACGAGCAGCTTGAGTGGATCCGGGTGGAAAAGATCGGGTTCTGGCAGCAGCGCATCACCGTCGCAAAGGGGCCCGACATCCTGGCGCATGTGTATTACCTGATCAAGATGGACCACCTGCTTTGCGTCCCGGCCGTACTCTTTTTGTACATGGGCCTCAATCGCCTTCTCAGGACGCTGCCGTCGGAAAACACCGGGGGGCCATCCGGATGACCGCTTCTTTCTTTCCCATCTGGTTTGTCGACGTCTTCGGTTCTGTCCTGATGATCTGGCTGGGCATTTTGTGCGTTCGGCTCACCCTCAAGCTCCGCCGGCGGGACCGCAGCAACCTGATCTGGGCTTATCTTTTCTGGATCTGTCTGGCGCTGACGGGATTCTCCGTTTCCAGAAGCGGCGGCCACATCGTCAAACAGTTTCTGCTGGCCGAGGGTCATTCGGCCGCCTGGCTTGCAATCCGCCCATACAGCGGCGCCATCAACACCATCATGTTCCTCGTAGTGGCCTCGATCACCCTGTTCTTCGAGCGGACCTGGAAAATCTACCAGGAGATTTTGCGCGACCGCCAGGCCCTTCAATCCACCCATGCCGAACTGCTCTACCTCAATCAGAACCTGGAAAGCCTCGTCCAGGAAAGAACCCGTGAGCTGACGACTTCCGAGGAAAAGTACCGCCGGATCTTCGAGGTTTCCCGGGACATGATCCTGGTGACCGACGCCGACGGCGTCATCCTGGACATCAACCCGGCAGGGCAGGCCATGCTGGGCTATCCCGGCCAGGGGCTTTCCCTTTCAGGAAGGCCCCTGGAGGCGTTCATCGCCGCTCCGGCGGAGCTGGGCTCCATTCAGGAAGCCCTTTCGCTCAAGGGATTTGTCGCCAACCGGGAAATGGAGCTGAAGCACCAGGACGGCAGGCGGATCCGATGTCTGGTCAGCGCCGGCATAGACAGCCGATCCTCCGACGCAAAGGAAGCGGTGCATCTGCTGATCCGCGACATCGAACAGCGCCGGCAGATCGAAGAGCAAATCGCCCAGGCCGACAAGCTGGCCTCCATCGGTGAGCTTTCTGCCGGCATCGCCCACGAGATCAACAACCCCTTGGGGGTGATCCTCGGCTACACCCAGCTGCTCATCCGCCACGAGGACCCTGCTTCGGAAACCTTTAAGGATTTGAAGACCATCGAAAAGCACGTTCGAAACTGCAAATCGATCGTGGAAGACCTGCTTCACTTCGCCCGCACCTCCCCGTCCCAGGAGGACAAGATCCGGATCGAAGAAGCCATCGACGATGTGCTCGATTTCGTGCGCCAGCACGCCGATGTGGACAGGGTCGAAATTCATCGGGACTACGACCCGTCAGTGCCGCAGATGCGGCTGGATGAAAAAAAGATGAAGCAGGTTTTCATGAACCTGGTGATGAACGCCCTTCACGCCGTTGGACAGCAGGGCCGAATCTCCATAAAAACCGAGTACGCTTCCGACCGGGAGCAGGTGGCCGTCCGGGTCTCCGATACCGGCTACGGCATCGAAGAAAAGAATCTGCCGAAAATCTTCGATCCATTCTTTACCACCAAACCGACCGGAGAAGGAACCGGACTGGGGTTGTCGGTCAGCTATGGGATCGTCAAAAACCACGGCGGCGACATCGCGGTGGAAAGTCAAAAAGGAACCGGCACCACCTTTACCATCACCCTTCCGGTTCTTTCCCGGGAAACGACCACCGATGCCGATGACCGCTATGAACAAATCGATTTTGATCGTCGATGACGAACCGGACATGCTCCACCTGCTCAAACGGAGCCTGGCCCCGGAGCTGGACTGCCGCATCGAAACCGCCGAGTCCGGGAAAAAGGCCCTGTCCGCGATGGAGCAGGCCGACTTCGACCTGG
The DNA here is from genome assembly GCA_964409825.1 of uncultured Desulfobacterales bacterium. Taxonomy (GTDB): domain Bacteria; phylum Desulfobacterota; class Desulfobacteria; order Desulfobacterales; family CAFBRK01; genus JAIPEL01. Next base: position 2,298 of record CAYPFH010000089.1, read on the forward strand.
TTCTGGCCGATATCAAAATGCCGGAAATGGACGGACTCCAGCTCCTGGAGAAGGTCAAACGGCGGTATCCGGACCTGACCGTGGTGATGATGACCGCTTACGGCCAGATCGACACGGCCGTGGAAGCCATGAAAAGAGGCGCCTACGACTTCATCACCAAGCCCTTCGATCACGATGCCCTGGTGATCCGCCTGGAAAAGGCGCTGGAAAGAAGCGCCCTGCTCAGGGAAAACCTCCGTCTTCAGGAAGAATGCAAAGGAGAAGACGCCTTCGAGGCGCTCGTCGGCAAAAGTGCCTCCATGAAAAAGCTCTTCGAGACCATCCAGATGGTGGCCAAGTCGGACATGACCGTTCTGATCACCGGCGAATCCGGCACCGGCAAAGAGCTGGTGGCCCGGGCCGTGCACAACCTGAGCGAAAGACGAAAAAAGCGGTTCGTTGCCGTCAACTGCCCCACCGTTCCGGAAAACATCCTGGAGAGCGAACTTTTCGGATACCGCAAGGGTGCCTTCACCCATGCCTCCCAGGACCGGATCGGACTGTTTCAGGAAGCCCACCAGGGGTCGATCTTTCTGGATGAAATCGGGGACATCAGCCCTACCATCCAGACGAAACTGCTCCGGGTTCTCCAGGAAAAGGAGATCAAACCCCTGGGCGATACCAAGTCGATCTCCGTGGACGTGCGCATCATCGCCTCCACAAACCAGAACCTGGAACAAAAGATCAAGGCCGGGGCGTTCCGGGAAGATTTCTACTACCGGCTCAACGTTCTTCCGGTCCGGGTGCCGCCGCTGCGGGAGCACCGGGAGGACATTCCGTTGATCGCCAACCATCTGCTGGAAAAGCACTGCACCAGCATGAAGCGGCCCCTGAAAACCATTTCCCGGGATCTGATGCAGCGCCTCAGCGAGCACCCATGGGAGGGAAACGTCCGGGAGCTGGAAAACATCATCGTCCAGGGAATCATGTTCTCCAAATCCGGGGAAATCAGCACAGACGACATCGATCTGAAATCCCAGAGCGAGCCGCCGGAGCGCAGGCTTCCTCGGATACCGGAGCAGCCGGATTACCGGGAGGCCAAGGAGGTGACGCTCCGCCGGTTCAACCACGGCTACATCGGCCGCCTGCTGGCCGAGCATGACGGAAACGTGACCCGGGCGGCAAAAAGCTGCGGCCTGGAACGCCAGGCCCTGCAGCAGATCATGCGCCGGTACGGCATCAAGGCGGACAACTACCGGAAATAAAATCGCTTCGCGCTTTTATTTCCGCTGGGATGCTGGAATGCTGGGAAGCTTGAAAGCAGGTGTTGTTGGGCCTCCTGGCATTCCAGCTTCCCAGCCTCCCAGCATGAATCATCTAAAGAGGAAAAAATAGATGGAAGAAGAACGAATATGTTATACGCCCATCGGGATTGTCCGGTCGCCGTTTGCGAAGATCGACGACATGCCGATCCAGCCGGCCGGCGCCCGAGGGGTCGAAGGCCGGGTCGAACTGCGGCCGGAATATGCCGAAGGATTGAAGGACCTGGAAGGCTTTTCTCACATTTATCTGCTGTACTGCTTTCACCGGAGCCGGGGCTTTTCCCTCACCGTCACTCCGTTTCTGGACAAGACCCCTCGGGGGCTGTTCGCCACCCGCGCCCCGAAGCGGCCCAATCCCATCGGGCTTTCGGTGGTGCGGCTTGCCGGGATCGAAGAAAACATCGTCCGCATCCTGGACGTGGACGTCATAGACGGCACCCCCCTTCTCGACATCAAACCGTACGTGGCCGAACTCGACGCCACGGAAGGGGACATGCGGTCCGGCTGGATCGATGACAGCGCCAGGAAACCCGAGGACGTCCGATCCGACGACCGGTTCCGGGCGGCACCGTTTCTTGACGCATCCCCACGAAAAATGGGGCACCGGTATTTTGAACATCCTCGACTGGTGCGAGGAAAACGGCAATCCCGCCCCGCTGTGGACCGAAGAAGCCAGCTCGGTCGTTCTCAGCTTTAAGCCTGCAGTGACCGACCAAGTTGCCGGGGAAGCTGCGGATGAAGTTGCAGGTGAAGTTGCAGGTGAAGTAGACGCCGATATTTCCCCGCATGATACCTTGTAAGTTACCCCGCAATTCATTGAGGTTCTCAGGGCTTGCAAAAAGGAAACGAGCCGAACGGAAATCCAGAAGTACCCTCCTGACAGAAAAGGGCGTAAGCCTTCTGCGCCAATCTGAGGAAGATTCCGAAGGCCTTCTATTCGCTTCTCACCCGGTGCCAACCGGACTGGCGCGCCAGAAAAGAGGCCCTTGATCGGTTCATGCTTGTCTGAAACTTCTCCCGAAGCCGGAGCCTGTGGAGGGACGCGCGCAGTCTAGTCCGCCTTGCCGTAAACGACCAAATTCAGGCCACGACGGAGCGTGGCCCTCCAAACCCAACCCCAAGGTATCGAATCCTCACTCGAGCCGCCCAGGCATGGCCAGCATCTCGATCAACTCGCTTTTGGAAAAGGTCTTGAGAAGAGAGGGATCGTCTTCTGTGACGATGCTGTCCATCAGGTTGCGCTTTTTGTCGATAATCGCGGCAATCTTCTCTTCCAGGGTCCCTTCGGTGACCAGCTTGAAGACCTGCACGCCGCGGGTCTGGCCGATGCGGTGGACCCGGTCGGTGGCCTGGTCTTCTTTGGCGGCGTTCCACCAGCGGTCGTAGTGGATCACCACCGAGGCGGCCACCAGGTCGATGCCCACCCCGCCCGCCTTGAGGCTTCCCACAAAAACGCGGCAATCCGGATCGGTGTTGAAGCGATCCACGATCTTACCCCGGTTCCGGCTGCCACCGGTCAGAATCTCGTAATCGACGCCCCCCTTGGCCAGATGGCGTGCGATGATCTCGATCATTCCCAAATACTGGCTGTAGACGACGATCTTCTGGCCGCTGTCCAGGCTCTCTTCGAGAAGCTCGGCAAACAGGTCCCACTTGCCGGATTCGTGATCGATATAGGCCGCGGGGGTTTTGGCGACCAAGGCCGGATGGTTGCAGATCTGCTTGAGCAGATTCAGCAGCGCAAAGACGTGCATGTAGGGCACCGGGCCGTCGTCTTCGGCAAGAGAGCTCAGCAGCGGTTTTGCCCGGGTTTCGACGGCGTCGCGGTAAAGTTTGACCTGCTCTTCGCTCAGCCGGCAGGTGCGCAGGTCCTCGATCTTTTCCGGAAGCTCGGAAAGGACGCTCTGTTTTTTCCGCCGCAGGGTGAAAGGCGAGATCAGGCGGGTCAACTCCCTTCGGCGATCCGTGCTGAGGCCCTCCTCGATGGGCACTAGATAACGTGCTTCATAGGCGTCGTTTTCTCCCAGGTAGCCGGGGACGGTCAGGTCCAGAAGCGATTTGAGCTCGGCCAGACTGTTTTCAATGGGCGTTCCGGTCAGTCCGATCTTGATGTCGGCCTCGACCGCTTCGGCCGCGGCATACGCCTTGGTCTGGGGGTTTTTGATGTGCTGGATTTCATCGAATACGGTCAGGGCAAAAGACTTCTTGCAGAGGGACTTTTGGTCGTTTCTCAGAATGCCGTAAGAGGTGATGATTGCGTCGGCCTCCTTGCAGGCCCAGCCCAAGTCCCGTTGATTGCCGTGATGGACCGCCGCGGCGATCCCCGGGGCGTGCTCGGCGATTTTGCGCTCCCAGTGGCTGATCACCGATGTGGGGCAGACGATCAAAAAGGGCGCCTTCGTGGCAGAAGCTTTCCGCAGGGCCACCATGAGCGCCATGACCTGGTGGGTCTTTCCAAGGCCCATGTCGTCGCACAACAGACCCCCCAAGCCGTTTTCGTACAAAAACCAGAGCCATTCGGCGCCCCGCCGCTGGTAGGCGCGCAGGGTCGAAGAAAGTCCGCGGAGCGCCGGCATCGGCGTCACCGGCTTCAGGGACAGCAGCCTGTCGACGAGTTCGATCTTTTCTGCCTCCCCATTGACCGAAAGCGGCTTTTGTTCGACGGCTTTGAATCGAAGCAGATCGGCCCGGGAAAAACGAACGGCGTCCCTTTTGCCGCCTTTTCGGAGCCCTGTTTTTCCTGTGCGCTCAGCCATGGCATCGAAATCGGCAAATTCAGGGGCCTCACAATCGACCCAGCCGCTTTCGGTGGAGACGAACCGCCGGCCTTCCTGCTTTGCCTTCAGGATGTCGGCAAGCGATACCTGCTGGCTTCCGTCGCCGTAGACGATGGAAAGCCAGTACCAGTCGCGTTCGATGGCGCAAGGGGTGATCTCGATCCGGTCGAAGGAATTCATGATTCGAAGTCTTTGGACTTCAGGAGCGATCCGGAACATCTCCTGTTCCATGTCTTTACCGTGGTCGGCCAGAAACAGGGGGACCCTGCTTTTTTGCACGACGGTTTTCTTTAGACCAGCAAAGGAAGGCGGCGACTTCGGATACTGGTCTTCGACCAGGGTTTTCAGTTCCTTGATGTAGTAAAGGTCCCCGTATTGGAACCGCTTCAGATCCTCTCGCTCGAAAAACCGGGCCTCCCCGTTCTTCCGTATTTGCCGCAGCAGCGGCCGGATCTCAAGATCCATGGCCTGGTTCAAGGCCACGTCAAAGACAGCATCCAGGCAAAGGGGCTCGACCGCAAGGCCGTCCTTGTTGACCAGAACGTCCCGAAGTTTCGACATTACTCGTTTCACCTGCTTACGAGGGACAGCGGCTTGGAACAGGAGTTGTCCCTCGGTATCGGCGCTCTGAATGAAGAAATCTCCGGAGGATTCTTCGATGGCCGGGGAAAGAACGCACCCATCGATGCCGAATTCCCTGAACCCGTGATAGGCAAGGCGGTACCAGAACTGCCCCTCCAGGGCCATCCGGACGGTTTCAAACCCTCTTTCCTGCATCACCCGCTCGTCGTCGGTGAGGGTCAACAGCCCCAGCCGGTGCAGGACGTCTGCCCGGGTGGGCACGGTGTCGGAATCGGAGGACAGCGTACACCGATCGATAAAGCGCGAACGGTCCGGCCCTTCAGACAAGTAGGAAAGGATCGGCTCGCCGGCATCGTTGTAGACCAGGATTTCCCCCGAGGCCCCATCCGCCCCAAGCCCTCTCAGCCGAACCGCGTCGAGGCGCTGCCGGCTGCTTTCGGCCATGGCCACCGCAAACCGATACCAGAAGCTGTCCCGAAATACTTCGGGGCCGGCGACGCCGGCTTCGCTGTTTTCCAGGACCTTGGACAGCTGCGAAAGCTTCTTGAGATGGACGCAGGTTTGCGACGCCGAGGTTCGACACGCACAAAAGCGGTATCCGGTGCGCTTGGTCTGCGCCTTTGCGGTGAAGGCGACTGCAGGAAACCCATCGGTTGCGTCAGGCATGAGCGCCAACCCGTGGCGATGAAACTCCAGGTTTTCGAGTTCCTGACGGGGCACGGCGTGCTTTGAGGGGCGGGGGGATTCGACCGACTTCCGACCGGATTTTTTCTTTCTTCTCTTTTTTCGCTTCATGAAATGCTTTTATTCTTCCGGCCCGCCACCGCCTTCGGAATCGGCAAGCCCCAGCAGTTTTCTGACGCGGCGGACGCCTTCCCGGTTGAGTTCTTTCATGAATTCGTCTGCGCCGCTGCGCATTGCTCCGGCGAGGACTCCCTCCACTGCTTCACGGCCGTCCGCGGTTTTCACCGCCTTTCTCGGCGTCTTTTTGCCCAGGGCGGGCAGCGGCATATCCACCCACTGTTCCCAGTGTTTGTTTATCATTTTTGCCATCTGTTCCCGGACCTCTGGATGCTGCATCAGTTCTTCGTGTTCGGACGAAGTTTCGCCGTCTTTCGCCTCCTGCCGGGCCATGGCGGCGTCCAGGTCCTCGATCCGGTCCAACTTGAAGCGCGCCTTCTTGCCCAATCTCTTTTCAATCTCTTTTCTGATTTTTTCCGCCCGCTTTTTCGAGTTGACATCCACGGTAAGACGCCGTTCCTCGATGACGATTCGCCCCAGAAGCGTGTTGGGCATCCCGGCGCTTGCCTTGTGGCCCCAACGGTTCCAGTCGATCTCGGCGCGCCGGATGCGGCCGTCGGGGCCGGTTTCGGCGCCCTTTCGGATCTCATCAGCCGAGTCGGTCACGCAGAGCGAAGCCAAATTGTCCACAGCCTCTTCGGGGGAATCGATCTCGAAGACCACCTTGTGAAATTCCAGGGGATCCCCGTCGGTGTTGGCCAATTGCGGCCGGCGGTGCATGCGGCGGTCGAGAGCCAGGAAATAATGCCGGATTTCCGGTTCCAGATCGAAAATATCGTCTGCCGTTACCGTCTCCCGCCGCCCCTTGATTTTTTTCCGAAGATCGATCAGCTCGGGCTTGTGCGATGGGGGGATAATAAAAGCGCTCAGGCCCATGAACATGCCGACGCCGTCGACCAAAACCGCCCGTCCGAATACGATATCGGCCGGCTTGAGATATTCAGAGCCGCTTCTTTCTTCTACGGTGATTTCTTCTCCGGTGAGCACGTCCTTCAGGCGGATCCGGTGGCCGGGTTCGACTTCGAGAGCCTCCCAGAAACTATATGGAATCCTGTTGGTGGACTCGATCAAAGCCCGTTCCAGCGGATCGGCCCGGTCACCCTTTTCTTCCACGTAAAGCTCAGCCACGGTGCGCTCCGGCGGTCCGTCTAGGGCATAATCCTCATCGAATTCGTCGTATTCCCAGTTGAAGACGAACCAGGGAAGAAAAAGCGGCATCTGCCTTTCAAAAGCCTCCGGATCCGGCCCTTCTTCATCACTTTCGGGCCATCCCCAGAATTCGTCCAATGCGCATTTGATGGCATCTTCGCTGAAAATCCGCTCCGCATGATCCGTGAGGCGGTCGAACAGACGGTCGTAGGCCTTGGAAAGGCGGCGGTAGTGTACCGACCCCGGAGAAGCCGTCTTCTTTTTGAGCATGCAGCACTTTTTGTATTTTTCCCCGCTGCCGCAGGGGCACGGATCGTTTCGGCCTATTTTTCCCGATTGACGGCTCATCTGCTGCCTCCCTTTCTTACCTCAAACGGCAGGCCGAGTATAGATCCGGGCCCGGAGGACCCGGCTTTGAGTTAAGCCCGGAGGGCACAAATCTCTTTGATTCCCTTAAATCCGAAATTCGAAACAAATCCTAATGACCAAAATTCAAATGATCAAAACAACTGCAGATTTCCAGCGATTGCATTCGCCCTTGTTTTGGTCATTTGGTCATTTGAATTTCGAATTTGTTTCGGATTTCGGATTTCGTGCTTCGAATTTTTCGCTTCTGGCTGAAAGGCAGAGCCAATTGCTTGCGATCTGGTCCTGAGGCCCAAGATTGTGAGACTGCATTCAACCCGTCGATGCTCACCGCCTCGGTGGAAGCAATACCTCAACCGTTGTCGTGTTGCAACAGGCCCTCCCCTTCGGCGGCGTGTTTCAATCTCTGATCAAAGGTGAGTAGAGAAAGTTCAGGAATTTCTTTTTGAATACGCTTAGCAGTTGCCAGATGCCACAAGTCCGCTCCACGAAGCGGCCATCTACTGCAAAGATCGCGGCAATCCTCCAACGCTGGGGCTATATTCAGCCGCCGCCATATGCCGGCATCCAGGGCGTCAAAGGCGACCCGGACAAGAATCTCCGAGATCATACCCTCCCTTTTGATTCGGGCCAGAACGGCGCAGGATTCGGCATAGCCCAAGGTCGAAATCAAATGCAAGGCTTTTTCATCCGCTATTAGTGTGGCCTTTTTACTGTGTTCATCTTCGAACAAAACCGACAGGATCGCAGAAGCATCCCAATAAACCGCCCTTGGACTATTGCCCATGATTCCGGTCCTCCTGTAGATACTTTTGGGCAAGCCCCTTTTCCAAAGGCAGCGCGGGCGGCAGTTTCTCCATGCGGGCGCCGGTTGTCGGCTCGATGATCCCCTGCTCCTCCAGCCGACAAATCCGTTCTTCAAAAGAGAGAGATTGTGGGGTGATCGGAACGATTTTGCAGACCGGTTTTCCGCGATCCGTGAGCGTGACTTCGTTTCCATTGCGGACGACCTTCACAAGTCTGCTCAAATGAATTTTCGCGTCCCGGATGCCGACAACCATCGTTTTCATCGCCTTTTCCATCGTAACCATTGTAACCACATTATATGTGATCATTATAGTCACATGAACTACAAAGTCAATATGCAGCTCAATCAACATCAAGCCGGTCTTTTGCTTCCTCCGTAGTGAACGGCGTCTCTGCCGTTCTCACGCAAACCCGGCCGAACCGGCACGGCAAAGACGCCGTGCCTTACAAATAACGTTGGATTTCATTGGAAAGCGAGCATCCGGCTTTCAGACAAGGCCGCAGGCGTTTGGCGACCGCAGGCGTAGTTCTTCTACGTCGAGGATCGCCGAACGCCGAGAACGCCGTATGAAAGACGGAGGCAAAGCGGTGCGGGCGGTGCAGGGAGAGGGATCAGATGCAAGGCGCACGAGGCGGCGGATCATGAGGCGTACTTGTATGTACGCCGCAATGTCCGGCGCCGAAGGGCAACGCAGCAGATGAACCTCTCCCTGTGCCGCCCTAATGGAGGATCTGGCTGAGAAACAACTTGGTCCGCTCATGCTGGGGATTGTGGAAGAATTCTTCCGGCGTGTTTTGCTCGACGATCTTGCCAAAGTCCATGAACATCACCCGGTGGGCGACGCTGCGGGCAAAGCCCATCTCGTGAGAGACCACCAGCATCGTCATCCCCTCCCGAGCAAGGTCGATCATCACGTCGAGCACCTCCTTGATCATCTCCGGATCCAGGGCCGAAGTGGGCTCGTCGAAGAGCATGACCTTCGGGGCCATGCACAGGGCGCGGGCGATGGCCACCCGCTGCTGCTGTCCGCCCGAGAGCTGGCCCGGGTATTTGTTCGCCTGCTCGGCAATCTGCACCTTTTCCAGGTAGTACATGGCGTTTTCCTCGGCCTCTTTTTTCGGGACCTTGCGCACCCAGATCGGTCCGAGGGTCAGGTTCTCTAAGATGCTCAGATGGGGAAACAGGTTAAAGTGCTGGAACACCATGCCGACTTCGGCGCGGATCTTTTCGATGTTTTTGATGTTGTTGGTCAGTTCGATGCCGTCGACGACGATCTGGCCCCGCTGGTGTTCTTCGAGCCGGTTGATACAACGGATCAGGGTCGACTTTCCCGATCCGGAAGGGCCGCAGATGACGATCCGCTCTTTTTTGTGGACGCTCAGATTGATATCCCGCAGCACGTGAAAATCACCGAACCACTTGTGCATGTTCCGGATGTCGATAATGGCTTCGTTTTGCGATACGTCTGCCGATTGCTGGGTCTTTTCCTCGGTCATGATTCACGTCGGTGGAGTTGAGGTTAGCATGACAACTGCTGCTGTTATCTCTTCATCAAAATCTCAGCAGCGAAACAACTCTTTCATTTTAGGCATTTTAGCTCATTTTAGGCATTTTAGGCATTTTTACCCTTTGTCCAGCTCCTTTTCCAGCTTCCGGCTGTATTGGGCCATGGAAAAACAGCCGAGAAAATAAAGGAGGGCCACGAACAAATAGACCTCCGGGCTGAATCCCATCCACTCCGGATTGGAAAGAACGGTCTGGGATGTCTTTAACAGATCGAACAGCGCGATGATCACCACCAGCGAGGTGTCCTTGAAGGCCGAGATGAGGATGCTCACCGTGGGCGGAATAACAATCTTCAGGGCCTGGGGCAAAATGACCAGCCGCATGGTCATATAATAATTGAGCCCCAGGGCGTCGGCCGCCTCGTACTGCCCTGTGCTCATCCCCTGCAGCCCGCCGCGGACCACTTCTGCGATATAGGCGGCCGTAAACAAAATGATCGCCGCCTGGGCCCGCAGGATTTTGTTGATGGTCACCCCTTCGGGCAAAAACAGCGGGAAAATGATCGATCCCATAAATAGCAGGCTGATCAGCGGGACCCCGCGGATCGCCTCGATATAGACAACGCAAAGGGCCTTGACCGCCGGCAGCCTCGATTGGCGCCCCAGGGCCAGAAGAACGCCCAGGGGATAGGCCGCGGTCAGCCCGAAGACCGACAGGATCAGGGTCAACGGAAGCCCGCCCCATTGGGTGCTTTCCACGGACTGGAGCCCGAAAATGCCGCCCTTCATGAGCACGCCCATGAGAAAAAGCCCCCCGATCCAGGCATAGAAAAGCGGCTTTTTCCAGTGGGTGCGATCCCGGCTGTAAAACAGCAGCGCAAACAGCAGCAGCATTGCAGCCAGGGGCCGCCAATGCAGCTCGTAGGGATAGAACCCGAAGAGGATGAACCTGTAGTTCTGGATGATCACCGACCAGCAGGCCCCGGCCGCATCCCGGCAGGCCTGCCCGCCGGTGAGCCAAACGCTGTCGACAAACGCCCATTTGAGAAAAGGCGGCACGGTCTTGCCCAAGACAAACAGCGTCACCAGGGTGAGAATGGAGTTGAACCAGCCGTTGAACAGGTTCGCCCTGATCCACCCCACCACGCCCACGCTGGCCAACGGCGGGCGGATGTCGTCTTCGTCCTCCGGTGCCGGAATTTGTGTTTTCTGGATGTCGGTGGAATCAAAAGCCACGGTGAAAGGACCTCATGCGCTCGTCAGTATGTCTTAACTCTACAGAAACAGGACAGCTTTTGCTCTTTTTACATCCGCCGCGAAGCGGCGCTTCAACAAAA
>CAYPFH010000090.1:0-12888 GCA_964409825.1 uncultured Desulfobacterales bacterium
ACTCGTCCCGGCGCCCTATTTCGTCGAATACGGCTTTTACGCCGACAATCACGGTGGAACCCTCAAAACCGTTCCGACGAACGCGGATTTCACCCTCGATCTTGCCGGGTTGGAAGCCGCCGTAACGGAAAAAACCCGGGTCGTGCTGATCAACTCTCCCAACAACCCCACCGGCCAGATCTATTCCGCCGGCAGCCTTGCCGCCCTGGGAAAGATGCTTTCGGAAAAAAGCCGCGCCAACGGCCGGGCGATCTATCTGGTCTCAGACGAACCGTACCGGAAAATCGCCTTCGACAACATCGACGTGCCGAGCATATTCCACGCATATTCCGAAACGATCCTGGTCACCTCCTATTCCAAAGACATCTCGATTCCAGGGGAGCGTTTGGGCTTTCTTGCGGTTCATCCGGATGCCGAAGACAAAGCGAAGCTGCTGGGGGCCATGGGGCTGGCCAATCGCATTCTGGGGTTCGTCAACGCCCCGGCCCTGATGCAGCGGGTGGTCGCCAGGCTTCAGGGGGTGCAGGTCGACATCTCGGCCTATGCCCGAAAGCGCGACCTACTCTGCAGCGGACTTGCCGAATACGGCTACGACTTTGTGCAGCCGCCCGGGGCGTTTTATCTGTTTCCCCGTTCCCCGATCCCGGACGACGTCGCCTTCGTTCAGGAACTGCAAAAAGAGCTTATTTTGGTGGTCCCGGGCAGCGGATTTGGCGGTCCCGGTCATTTCAGGATCGCCTTTTGCGTGGAAGACGAAACGATCACCGGGGCGATGCCGGGGTTTAAAAAAGTGATGGGGAAATATAAATAGTGTTTGGTGTTTTGTGTTTGTTGTCTGGGCCAATGCAGAGAAGGCTGCCAGTCTGGAGGTGGGTACCGATTGCAGCCCTGCCACTTGCGGCCTGAGCGCCCAGTTTGATCCAGGATGAAATCACTTTTTATATATTACTTTAAAATTTTTCTAATTTTCTCGTTACTTTTCTTTGCTCGCCCAAAGAAAAGTAACCAAAAGAAAAGGCGCCCTGCGCCCCGCTTTCTCCTGCGCTTCTCGAAACGGGCGGGCCCTTCAAGAACTCGGCCCCCAAAAAACGGGGGCCTCAAACAGCTTGAAGGGCTCATCCGCCCGTTTCTGCGATGCTCGGCGCGGGACGATGGGCTCTCCCAAGGGTGTTCAATAGCCTATCTTTGGGCCTAGTTCCATTTGAGATGCAAAACACGAAACACAACACACCAATAAAGAAGGAGCTTTGAATGAAAATCCTAAAAATCGACCACTTAGGCATCGCCGTCAACAGCATCGAGGACGGCAAAAATTTTTGGAGCGGCATGCTCGGTCTGGAATTCGAAGGCGCGGAAACCGTGGCGGAGCAAAAGGTGACCACCGCGTTTTTTCCGGTGGGGGAGAGTGAAGTGGAGCTGCTCGAATCGACCGCCCCCGACGGACCGGTAGCCAAGTACATCGAAAAGCGGGGCCAGGGCATCCAGCATGTGGCCTTCCGGGTCGAAAACATCGATAAGGCCCTGGAAGAACTCAAGGCCAAGGGCGTCAAACTCATCGACGAAACTCCCCGAAAAGGCGCAGGCGGGGCAAAAATCGCCTTTCTGCATCCCAAGGCGACCAACGGCGTGCTCGTCGAACTGTGCGAGCGATAAAATCGCTTCGCGATTTTATCGCTAGAAAAAACCTCGGCGAAGAGCCGGGGTTTTTTGTTGACAGGCCGAGCATTTTTCCGTAAAAATGTAACCTTGTTATATAATTCTGAAGCTTCCTGCTTGGAGATAGAAATAATAGGCAATAATAACAGATAATAATAAAATTTTCACACATGTAACGCTGTTCTTTACCGTCTGTAATGAACTACCCCGCCGCAAGCAGCGGGGTATCAAATGCATAACATCTTTTCATATCGCCCCAAGGGGCGGGGAATACGACCCATAGGGATTTAATTCGAAATATTTTTCGGATTTATGACCCCAAAAAAGACTGATCGAAGGGCCGCTGGGGGTTTTTCCAGCGGCTCGATTCAGCGCCTTCGTTTGGGTTGTCATTCCGTATTTTCTTTTAATGGACCATTGGGCTGACCGTTTGAACCAAAGCACAGCAAACAAAAAGACGCTACCCGCCTCCGGGAGAATTCCCTCTCTCCGGCCGGAAGTCCGGCAGCGGCTGGAAGACGCGGTTCTGGAAATCTTTTCCGAATCCGATTTTCACCAGGCCAACATCCGGGATGTCGCCAAGAGGGCCGGCATCAGCTTCAGTACCATCTACAATCATTACGGCAGCAAGGAGCGGCTCCTGTTTTCGGTGGTCGATGTCTGGCTCGGCAGACTCACCGACCGGATCACCGACCACCTCCAGGGAATCGAGGATCTGAAAGAAAAGGTCCGCAAGGCCTTCTGGCTTCAACTCGACTATTACGACCGGCATCCCCGGCTCGGCCGCATTTTGTTCATGACGTTGCCGATGAAGACCTGGATGACCGATGAAACCTTCCAGCAGCGCAATATGATCAATCTTTTACTGGAGAACCTCAAAGACGGGCAGCGCACGGGGATTTTAAACCCCCATGTCCGGGCCGGTGTACTACTCGACGTGATCCTCGGTCTGGTTCAGCGCTCCTTTTTCATGTGGATCTCCCGCGGGCAAAAAGGAAGCCTGACAGATCAGTCCAGCGCCTTGTTCGAAATCGTCTGGCGGGCGATCACGACACCGGACCCGCCGCCGCAAACCGGGAACTAACGAGGATGATCTAAACACCGAACCACCTTGCAACCGACAAAGGCATAAGGAGCAAGACAGATGGCAGAACACCCCGAAAAGAAAACGTGGATCGATCTGGCAACCAGCCAGATGAAGGGAAAACCGATAGAATCCCTGCAGTGGAAAACCCCCGAGGGCATTTTGGTCAATCCCCTGTACACGGCCGAAGACATCGAGGGGATCGATCATGTCAACACCCTTCCCGGCCTGCCCCCTTATGCCCGCGGCCCCATGGCCACCATGTACGCCGGCCGGAAATGGACGATCCGCCAGTACGCCGGCTTTTCCACGGCCAAGGAATCCAATGCGTTTTACCGCCGGAACCTGGCTGCCGGCCAAAAGGGGTTGTCGATCGCCTTCGACCTGGCCACACACCGGGGCTATGACTCGGACCACCCCCGGGTCATCGGAGACATCGGCAAGGCCGGCGTGGCCATCGATTCGGTGGAGGACATGAAAATCCTCTTCGACCAGATCCCCCTGGACAAGATGTCGGTCTCCATGACCATGAACGGCGCCGTACTGCCGATCATGGCCGGCTACATCGTTGCCGCCGAGGAACAGGGCGTCAAGCATGAACAGCTCACCGGCACCATCCAGAACGACATTTTAAAAGAATACCTGACCCGAAACACGTATATCTATCCGCCGGAACCTTCCATGCGGATCGTCTCTGATATCATCGGGTTCTGCTCCGACCACATGCCCAAATTCAACACGGTGAGCATCAGCGGCTATCACATTATGGAAGCCGGCGCCGATTCGGTGCTCCAGTGCGCCTTTACCCTGGCAGACGGCATCGAGTACGTCCGAGCGGCCCTGGCCGCAGGGCTCCACATCGACAAATTCGCCCCGCGCCTGTCTTTTTTCTTCGGGGTGGGAATGAACTTTTTCATGGAAATCGCGATGCTCCGCGCGGCCCGCCGTCTGTGGTACGAACTGATGCAGCAGTTCAACCCGGAAAACCCCAAGTCATCGATGCTCCGGACCCATGTTCAGACTTCGGGATGGAGTCTCACCGCTCAGGATCCTTACAACAACATCATCCGCACGACCCTGGAAGCCCTGGCCGCGGCGCTGGGCGGAACCCAGTCGCTGCATACCAACTCCTTTGACGAAGCGGTGGGGCTTCCCACCGACTTCTCGGCCCGAATCGCACGAAACACCCAGCTCATCATCCAGGAAGAATCCCAGATCTGCCGGGTGATCGATCCGCTGGGCGGATCCTACTACGTGGAGGCCTTGACCGACGAAATCGTCAAGGAAGCCAAAAAGATCATCGACGAGGTGGAAGCGCTCGGCGGCATGACCAAGGCCATCGAATCCGGGATGCCGAAAATGCGGATCGAGGAAGTGGCCGCCCGCAGACAGGCCCGCATCGACCAGGGCAAGGATGTCATCGTGGGAGTCAATAAGTACAAAATCGAAGACGAACCCCTAAAGGAGATTCTGGAAGTTTCCGAAGCGGTCAGAGAGGAGCAGATCCAGCGGCTGACGGACACGAGAAAAAACCGGGATGAGGCGGCGGTCCGCCAGGCCCTGGACGCGGTCACCAAGGCGGCTGAAAACGGAGACAACCTGCTTGGGGCCTGCCTGCCGGCCGTCCGGGCCAGAGCGACCGTCGGGGAAATCTCCGATGCCATTGAAAAGGTGTTCGGCCGATTCGTGGCCACGACCCAATGCATTTCCGGGGTTTATGCAGCAGAGTACGGAGACGACGAGATCTTTGCCGCCATCCGGAAACGGACGGACGATTTTGTAACGCGGGAGGGCCGGCGGCCCCGGATTCTGCTTACGAAGATGGGACAGGACGGCCACGACAGGGGGGTGAAAGTGATTGCCACGGCGTTTGCCGACTTGGGCTTCGACGTGGACTTAAGCCCCATGTTCCAGACGCCGGAAGAGGCCGCCCAGATGGCGGTGGAAAACGATGTCCACGCGGTGGGGGTTTCAAGCCTGGCGGCCGGGCACAAGGCCCTGGTCCCCAAGCTGGTCAACGCGCTGAAGGAAAAAAATGCCGGAGACATCAAGGTGGTCGTCGGCGGCGTGATTCCGGCCAACGACTATGACACCCTGTTCGGCGCCGGCGCGTCGGCCGTGTTCGGACCGGGAACGGCCGTAACGGATGCCGCCAACAAAGTTCTCAACGTGCTCGAACAGAAATGACGATGTCCGAAGATGCCAGCTTTTTTGTTGAAGGCGTGCTAAAGGGCGACCGCCGGATTTTGGCCCGGACCATTACGCTGATCGAAAGCACCCTGCCCGCCCACCGGGCACTTGCCCGGGAAATCGTCGACCGCCTGGTGTCCCATACCGGAAATGCGGTGCGGCTGGGCATCACCGGGGTGCCGGGGGTTGGAAAGAGCACCTTCATCGAAAGCTTTGGGACGATGCTGGTGGAAGACGGCCATCGATTGGCGGTGCTGGCCGTCGATCCGAGCAGCAAAAGGAGCGGGGGCAGCATTCTGGCCGACAAGACCCGAATGGAAAAGCTCGCCGTCAAAGAAAATGCCTTTATCCGTCCGTCTCCATCGGGCGGCACCCTGGGCGGGGTGGCGAGAAAAACCCGCGAATCGATGCTGGTCTGCGAGGCGGCCGGCTTCGATACCATCATCATCGAAACGGTGGGGGTGGGACAGTCTGAAACGACCGTGGCCTCGATGGTCGACTTCTTTCTGGTGCTGATGATCGCCGGTGCCGGCGACGAGATTCAGGGCATCAAAAAGGGAATTCTGGAGCTGGCCGACGCCATCGCCATCAACAAGGCCGACGGCGACAACGTGAAGCAGGCCGAACGGGCACGAAAAGACTATGAAAACGCCCTAAATTACCTGCGGCCGGCCACCCCGACATGGATCCCGCCGGTGTTGACCTGTAGCGCCAAAGACGAAAGCCGCCCGGGGATTCGAAAAATCTGGGAAACTATCCTCGATCACCGAAAAAAGCTTTCCGCCACCTCGGAACTGGAGGAAAAGCGGAAGCGCCAGGCGGTCGATTGGATGTGGGATTTGATCAAAGAGGGCCTGCAGGAGCGGTTCCAGAGCGATCCGAACGTAAAGCGCCGCCTTGGTGAACTTTCGCAGGCCGTCGCCGGCGGCAGGGCGGCTCCTACGGCGGCGGCGGCTCAACTTCTTTTTTTGCTTGACAAGGAAAAGGGGCTCTAGAATCATCGGCGCTTCGTATCCTGCGGAAAAACAAGGTATATCGGGAAAGAAAACGGCCGGCATCCAGGCCTTTTTATTCGGTAAAACCGGGTTTATACGCCGGTTTTTGCAGGTAATCAGCGCGATCGATCACGGGAAAGGACAGCAAGATGGGTATCGTTGACGACAAGATCAAAGCACTCAAGACCCGAGAGAAAAAAGTTCTTCAGATGGGCGGGGAAAAGTCGGTGGCCCTGCAAAAAGAAAAAGGAAAGCTCACCGCCAGGGAGCGCCTCGACTACCTTTTCGACGAAGGCACCTTTCGGGAAATCGACATGCTCGTAGAACACCGCTGCACCAATTTCGGTATGGACAAGGTCGATGTCGCCTCGGATGCCGTTATCACCGGCCACGGGCTTGTGGAAGGCAGGCCGGTGTTTGCCTTTGCCCAGGATTTTACCTCCCGAGCCGGAAGCTTAGGCGAGATGCACGCAAAAAAGATCTGCAAGGTCATGGATCTGGCCGTAAAGGCTGGGGTACCCATGGTGGGCCTCAACGATTCGGGCGGAGCCCGCATCCAGGAAGGGGTCGAATCCCTGGCCGCCTATGGGCAGATCTTCTTTCGCAACTCGGTGGCCTCCGGGGTCATCCCGCAGATCTCGGCTATCATGGGGCCTACCGCCGGCGGCGCGGTCTACTCCCCTGCCATGACCGATTTCATCCTCATGGTGAAAAACACCTCTTATATGTTCATCGCCGGGCCGGAAGTGATCAAATCGGTTACCGGAGAGGAGATCTCTTTTGAAGATTTGGGCGGCGCCATGACCCACAGCGAAAAAAGCGGTGTGGCCCAACTCGCCTGTGAAAACGACAAAGACGCCCTCGACAAAATCAAGCGCCTGCTCTCCTTTATGCCCTCCAACAACATGGAGGATCCCCCGTCGGTTCCCACTGGAGACGATCCAAGGCGAACCGATCCGGCCCTGGATTCCCTGGTTCCCGACAGTCCCAACCGGTCCTACGACATGAAGGACCTGATCGCCAGCCTCGCAGACAACGGCGACTTTTTCGAAATCCACGAGCACTTTGCCAAGAACATCGCGGTGGGATTTGTCCGGCTCAACGGCAGAAGCGTCGGGGTGATCGCCAATCAGCCCAAGGTGCTTTCCGGCTGTCTGGACATCGACGCCTCGGACAAGGCCACCCGGTTTATCCGGTTTTGCGACGCCTTCAACATCCCGCTGCTGACCATCGCGGACGTTCCCGGATACCAGCCGGGAAGCCAGCAGGAGTGGGGAGGCATCATCCGCCACGGCGCCAAGCTGCTCTGGTGCTACTCCGAGGCCACGGTGCCCAAGCTGCTGCTGGTGACCCGCAAAGCCTACGGCGGCTCCTATCTCGCCATGTGCAGCCGGGACCTGGGGGCGGACATGGCCTTTGCCTGGCCCACCGCCGAGATCGCAGTGATGGGGGCGGCCGGCGCCACCAACATCATCCACCGAAAGGAAATCAAGGAAGCCGAAGACCCCGCCAAAAAACGGCAGGAAAAGTTGGAGGAATACGAAACATACTTTTCAAATCCGTACCGGGCTGCGAGCCGGGGCTTTATCGATGCGGTCATCGTGCCCAGAGAATCCCGTGCGCGGCTCATCGACGCTCTTGAGATCATGTGCACCAAGAGGGAGCTTCGTCCCCCCAAGAAACACGGCAATATACCCACATAGAAAAGGGGTGTTTGGTGTTTCGTGTTTGGTGTCTGGCAAGCCTTGCTAGAAAATGTCAGTTGGGGCAAAACCCGCAACCGAAACACAAAATACTAAAAACTAAACACCGATTTTTGGAAAGGGAGTGTCATGCAAGACGAAAAAAAACAGGCTGCCATCCTGGCCGCGATTTCATTGTACATCCAGGCGGAAGAAGAGGCGGCGTTGCAGCCGGCGCCGCCCCGTCCAGAGCCTTCTGCAGTCCAGCCCAACATCTGGGGGATCGTCGGCCGTCAGGCGATGATGCAGTATCGAAATCTCATGCAGCTAAGAACGTTTCACGGCGCACCGCTTCGATAAATTTGTTTGTCTTCAACCCGTGTCGAAGTCCCCGGCAACTGGATGACATAAAATTTCGAGGAAATTTTATCCGAAAGAGGAGAACAGGATCATGAGCGAGCACGATCAAGTCAAGATGACCGAGATGAACTATGACAAGGACCGGCCGAAAGCGGAAAACCCGGTAAAAATTGAGGATCTTTCCCTGCGAGACGGTCATCAGTCTCTGTTTGCGACCCGGGGCCGGACAGAAGACATGATTCCGGTGGCCGAACTCATGGACGAGGTCGGCTTCTGGGCGGTGGAGACTTGGGGCGGGGCCACCTTCGACACCATGCACCGGTTTTTGAACGAAGACCCATGGGAGCGGATCCGCACCCTGAAGCGCTATTTCAAAAAGACCCCTTTTTCCATGCTCCTGCGGGCCCAGAACCTGGTGGGCTACCGAAATTATGCAGACGACGTGGCCAAGGCCTTCATGGATTGCGCCTGTGAAAACGGCATGGATATTTTCCGTACCTTCGACGCCTTGAACGACTACCGCAATTTTGAAACCGTGGTGCCCAAGATCAAGGAATACGGAAAACATTTCCAGGGCTGCATCTGCTACACCCTCACCGAACCGCGGCTCGGCGGCGAAGTCTACAACCTCGACTACTATGTCTCCAAGGCCAAGGAGCTGGAGGCCATGGGCGCCGACACCGTCTGCGTCAAGGACATGGCCGGACTCATCGCCCCCTATGACGCCTACAACATCGTCAAGGCCCTGAAAGAAGCGGTCAAGGTTCCGATTCACCTGCACAGCCATTTTACCTCAGGCATGTCCTCCATGAGCCACATGAAGGCCATCGAGGCCGGCGTGGACATCATCGACACCTGCATGACCCCCTATGCGTATCGCACCTCCCATGCGGCCATCGAGCCCTTGGTCATGGCACTGCTGGGCACCAACCGGGACACGGGCTTCGACATCAAGCTGCTGGCCAATATCAACGAGATCCTGGAGCGGGATGTGATGCCCAAGTACAAGCACCTGCTCGACGACTCGAAGGTGTCGATTATCGACATCAACGTGCTTCTTCATCAGACACCGGGCGGCATGCTCTCCAACCTGGTCAACCAGCTTCGGGAGATGGATGCTCTGGACAAGATCAACGACGTCTACCGCGAACTTCCCCGGGTGCGAAAAGAGCTCGGACAGGTCCCGCTGGTCACTCCCACCAGCCAGATCGTCGGCATCCAGACCGTCAACAACGTGCTTTTCGACGAGAAAGACGAACGCTACAAAAACATCACCAACCAGGTCAAGGATCTGGTCTACGGCCTGTACGGCAAAACCGCGATCCCCATCGACTCTGAGGTCCAGAAAAAGGCCCTCAAAGGCTACTCCCGGGGGGAGGAGCCGATCACCTGCCGGCCGGCCGAGGTGCTCGAGCCTGAGCTTCCCAAAGCCAAGGATGAAATCGGCGACCTGGCAAAGGACAAAGAGGATCTGGTCACCTACGCGCTGTATCCGGTCACCGGGAAAAAATTTCTGAAATGGAAATACGGCATCGAGCCGCCACCCAAGGAAGTCCAGCCCCGGACCATGGAAGACGTCAAGAAGGAAGAAGAGCGTATCAAAAAAGCCAAGGCCGGCGAGCTGGTGGAAAAACCGACTAAGACGCCGCCGGAAAAGAGCGAAAATCTGCGGACGTTCAACGTCTTCATCGACGGAGAGTATTACGAAATCGGCGTGGACGAGCCCGGAGGCAGCCCTGTGCTCCGGCAGATCCAGCAAACGGGCGGCATCCCGGCCCAGATGCCGGCCATGATGGCGGCGCCCGCCCCTGCAGCGGCGGCGGCACCTGCCCCTGCACCGGCCGCCGCAGCACCCGCCGAAGAGAAGAAGGCCCCGGCAGAGGCGCCTGCACCGGCTTCCGCCGCCGAAGGAACGCCCATGCTCGCGCCGATGCCCGGAATGATCGTATCCTACGCAAAACAGGTCGGAGACAGCGTCAGCGAAGGAGAGACCGTTCTCGTCCTGGAGGCCATGAAGATGGAAAATGCGCTGCCCGCGCCCACCAGCGGCACCGTCAAAGCCCTCAATTTTTCCAGCGGCGACTCGGTCAAGAAGGGCGATGTGCTGGCGGTGATCGGATAAAACAAATCGCTCCGCGATTTGTTTTATTGGATCCGCCTTCGACGGGAATGATTGAGAGCAAAACCCAGGAGAAACATTCGGTGCCCGGAAGGAATGCGTTCCCATCTCCAGGCATCGCGCGTCCCTGGTTATTGTGCCCTTTTTTCATTTTTTTGCGCCTTCGCCATTCGCCGGGGCCAATAATCGAATGCTCGTCATCCACAATGACGCCATGGCCGTCGAAAAGGGGGCGCGAAAAAAATGCATGAAATGGGCATCGCCCTCCAGGTGATCGAGATCGCCGCCGCCTCCATCCCCGAGAATCTTCGGGGCGCCCGGGTGGTCCGGGTCAACCTGACGGTGGGAAAGCTGTCGGCGGTGGTGAGCGACAGCCTCCGGTTCTGTTTTGAGGCCGCCTCAAAAGAAACGCCCCTGGAAGGCGCCGAACTTGCCATCGACGAGGTGGACGTAGTGGCTCGCTGCAACGCCTGCGACCACCGGTGGACCATTGAAACACCCGCATTTTCCTGCCCCAGATGCAAAAGTGGGAATATTACCCTCATTTCCGGTCGGGAACTGGATATCCGATCCATCGAAATCGAAGAAGATGCCAATGACGCAGCCGATTCCATATCTTTTGAACACCGTTGAAGTTTCTGACAGGCGGGTTCGGCAGCACCACAAAGAAGGCTTCCACGGCCATTACTCCCATCCTCATCCCCGGGGAGGGGAGCCGCCGGAGACGCATCGCCACGGCACCCGGGAAATTAAAGTGGTCCGCCGCGTTCTGGATGCCAACGACATCATGGCAGACCAGAACCGAAAGCTCTTCACCCAAAAGGGCGTCTTCGTTTTGAACATGATGAGCAGTCCGGGCTCCGGGAAGACCACCACCTTGATTCGGACCCTGGGGATTTTGCTGCCTGAAATTCGCTGCGCCGTGATCGTGGGGGACATCTGTTCCACCTACGATGCCGACCAACTTTCGGTGACCGGCGCCCCGGTGGTGCAGATAAACACGGATGAATTCGGCGGAGACTGCCACCTGGCCGCCCATGTCGTGGCAAAAGCCCTTTCCGAAATCGACCTGGACAAAGCCGATCTGCTGGTGGTGGAAAACGTGGGAAACCTCGTCTGCCCGGCCGAGTTCGACATGGGCGAAGACGCCCGGGTCGTGGTTCTCAGCGTTGCTGAAGGAGAGGACAAGCCGATCAAGTACCCCCTCATGTTCCGGCAGTGTCATGCCGCGCTGCTCAACAAGGTCGACCTGCTTCCGTATCTCGACTACGACAGGGACCTTGCCGTTAGCAACATCCGGCAGATCAACCCCGAAATGCCGGTATTTCCCCTTTCGGCCAAAACCGGCGAGGGATTCGAACCCTGGCTGGAATGGCTCAGCAGCATGATCAAGGAAAAACTGGGGGGATGGACAAGAACCTGAAAAAACAGTTCCGGGATATCGTCGGTGCCGACCACTTCACAGACGCGCAGGAGGATCTTCTCTGCTACGCCTTCGATGCCACCCGGGAGCAGCATCTTCCCGAAGCGGTCCTTTTCCCGGCAAAGGTGGATCAGGTTTCCGCCGTATTGAAACTGGCCAACGCCAAAGGCGTTCCGGTAGTCCCCCGAGGGGCGGGATCCGGCTTTTCCGGAGGGGCGCTTCCGTTGCGCGGGGGGCTGGTCCTGGCCATGAACCGCTTCAACCGGATCCGCCTCATCGACACCGACAACCTAGTGGCAGAGGTGGAGCCTGCCGTGGTCACCGCCAAATTCCAGGCAGCCGTGGAAAAAGTCGGACTGTTTTACCCGCCGGATCCGGCCAGCTATACCTTTTCCACCCTCGGCGGCAACATCGCTGAAAACGCCGGGGGAATGCGGGCGGTCAAATACGGGGTGACCAAGGACTACGTCCGCGGCCTGGAGCTGGTGCTCCCCTCCGGAGAAATCGTGCACACCGGTTCGGCATGTGCCAAGGACGTAGTGGGCTACGATTTGACGACGCTCTTCGTGGGCAGCGAAGGAACCCTGGGGGTGGTCACAAAAGCCACTCTGCGGCTGCTGCCCCTGCCCGAAGCCAAACAGACCCTGAGCGCCTCATTTTCCGACATGGGGGCGGCTACGCGCTCCGTAACGGAGATCATCGGCCGGGGCATCGTCCCCGCCACCCTTGAATTCTTGGACGGCGCCTCGATTGGAGCCGTGGAAAAGCACTTCGGTATCGGTCTTCCCACCGATGCCGAGGCGTTTTTGTTGATCGAAGTGGATGGCGATCAGGTCGGTCTCGATCGATCCCTGAACCGGGTGCAAAGCATTTGCATAAAAAACGGCGCCCTGGAGGTGAAGGTCGCCCGGCAAAAAGAGGAGCAGGATGAACTGTGGCTTGCCCGCCGAGCGGTCTCGCCGGCACTTCGGGCCGTCAGCCACTACCGGATGAACGAAGACATCGTCGTCCCCCGGTCGAAAATCCCCGAGATGATCGAACGCATCCGACAAACCGCAGATAAATACGCCATTCCAATCGTCAGCTTCGGCCACGCCGGAGACGGAAACATCCATGTCAACGTCATGGCCGGGCCAAACGGAGAGGCCGATCTTTCCAAAATGAAAAAGGCCGTGGTCGAAATTTTCGAGGCCACCGTGGCCCTCGAGGGCCGCATCTCCGGCGAGCACGGCATCGGTCTGGCCAAACAATCTTACATAGGCATGAACCTGGATGCCACCGCCCTGGCCCTGTGCCGTCTCCTGAAAAAAACCCTCGACCCCAACAACATCCTCAACCCCGGAAAAATGTTTCTTTCAGAGCGCGAGGCGCTCTGAAAG
>CAYPFH010000091.1:0-12869 GCA_964409825.1 uncultured Desulfobacterales bacterium
CACGACGGAGCGTGGCCCTCCAACCGCCAAAACCCAAGGCGGGAGCAGGTCGGTTATTGCCGCAGGCCGTCGACCGAAGTTTCACATAAGGCCTTGCTTCGGGGCTTACCGGTCGAATACCAGAAAGCCGCCCGTATCGGTCAACCCCGCCACCGGCACCACCGGTGCACCGTCCACATCCGTCTCTACCCCTTCGGGCCATTGGAAATCCGGCGCCATCTGCCGGTAGTAGTCCAGATCGTAGGGCGAGAGCCGGACAAAAAGCCGCCCCCGATCCCGGTACAGCCGGGAGGTCAGACCGAAGTCAACCTCTCCTAAGACAGTGCGGACGATGTAGCGGGGGATCTCCCGGCCGCTGCCGTCCTTTCTGACCCGGGTGCCGATGTCGATCACGTGGGCCACGTCCACCGGCCGGCGCCGGTTCCACTCTTCCTGAAACGCCAGTCCGGCCACGAACACTTGGTGAAATTCGATCCCCGCCTCCCGGAGACGGTAGGCGATCCGGTTGATCTCGTCTGCGCTGTCGTTGATCTCTCCCAGCAGCGGTGTGTTGGC
The DNA here is from genome assembly GCA_964409825.1 of uncultured Desulfobacterales bacterium. GTDB lineage: Bacteria > Desulfobacterota > Desulfobacteria > Desulfobacterales > CAFBRK01 > JAIPEL01. The sequence continues at coordinate 556 of CAYPFH010000091.1, forward strand.
GTAGACGGTGATTCCCTTGTTTCGGAGCTTTTCTGCAAGCTCCCGGTGGACCGGCCCGATCTGGGAGCTGTGCACAAACCGGGTTTCGATCTCCAGTCGCAGGGGCCGGACCACGGTGAGGCGGTTCAGGCGGCCGAGGCGGTCGAGGACGGCGGCCGTATACCGCTCCGGTGCGCAGGCAAGCTTCAAACTCCGAAGCCGCAGCGCGTTGACATGTTCGATCCGGCCGATGCGGCCGCCCAGGATCTCCACCTTCGCCAGCCGGTCGACGGCGTCGTCGGCTGCAGTCAGGACCACGTCGGTGACGGCCCGGTTTTGCTCCAGGTACTTCATGTCGCCGTCAAAGCGGTCCAGGTCGATCTCCACGCGGGTCTTGTGAACCCTGGAGACCGCCTCCCTTCCGGTGTCGAGGATCGACGCCGCCGGCCCGACGTCTGCCAACATCGATTCGGTGACTTCCGCCAGGGCGCCGGCGTCGGTTTTCAGATTCCGGTGAGCGACCGGCTGCCGGCTTCCGATAAGCAGGGCGTCGTCGCCGATGTCGGCCATGTAGCGGCAGTCGATGGTCCCTTCTGCGTTGACCCTGACGATGTCCAGCTCGGTGGCGATCGGGGCAAACGCCTTGAAATAGTCCGGGGTATAGGGCGTGCGGATCCAGATGAAGCGGTCGTTTTCCGCATCCCGCTCGACCGCCCATCCGCTGGAGTGCCAGTCCATCTTTCCGATGGGGGTGGCCGTACAGATGCGGGGAATGACCCGGTCAGAAAGATGGGCACGCAGGTAGTGGGCGGCTTCGATTCCCTTGGCGATCGAGGTCCAGTAGATACGGTTTCCCTGGATGGGGCTGCACGGAATATAGATGTAGTGAAGTTCGGCGCCGGCCCCGCGAAGCAGGCTGAACAGCCGCACCAGTTCCGGCCCCTGATCGTTGCAGTCTTTTAAAAACGGCGTCTGGACATATACGGCGATGCCGTGGTTGACGAAATCGGTGATCAAATCGAGGCTCTGGAGGGACACCTCGTCAGGATGGATGAAATGCGTGGCGATCTCCAGCCGCTTTCCCCGCATCTGGAGCTCATGGTTTTTCGCCTTGACGTATTTGAGCAGGGAGCAATTGCCCGCGTAGAACAGGTTCGGATAGTAGGCAATGGACCGGGTCGCCAGACGAAGGGCCTGCACATGGGGGATTTGCATCAGCCCTTCGACGGCGGCGGCCAGGTTTTTTCGGTTCATGAACGGATCGCCCCCGGTGACCACGATCTCTTTGACGGTCGGCGTCTGGGCGACGTAGGCTACGGCGTTTTTAACGTCCTTCACCGTGGGGTTTGCCTGGTTGCGGGAATCCTTATGCTTGCGGAAGCAGAACCGGCAGTAGACAGGGCAGCTCATGTTGAGCAGAAAAATCACCCGGTTCTGGTACATCTGCTCGAGCAGGCCCTGGTGAAACTGGCCGATCCAGGTGTTGACATGCCCCGACGGATCCAGCTCCTCGACAAACGGCATATACTGGTAGGCGACGTTGGAGGATACCCGCATCTGCCGGAGCACGTGGCTCGAAAGCCGGACGGGGTATGTTTCCAGGACACGGGCGAGCCGGTCCCGATCCGCTTCCGGGATGCGGGTGTGGGTCAAAGCCTCGAGCCTTTCCACCGATTTTACGGTGGTGAACTTTTCACCGGGCAGAATCTGTTCCAGCAGAGCCACCAGCAGCAGATGGGGGAAGACGACCCCGTTGACGGCGACCGGCGACCGGTTTCCGGTGCCGGCTTGCAGCAGCTGCTCGGCCAAGGCCCGACAAAGCCCTTCGGGATCATCCGGATATCCGGCTGCGACCAGCAGGCGGGACAACCGGTCTTTTCCGTCTCCACCGCCGATGATTTCGGCAAACTCCCGGCCCACAAGGGATGCCGTGCCGTAGAATTCCAGAAATTCGATGAGCGTATCGACGAGGGCAAAAGCGGTCGGCGCCGCGTTTTCTTTACCGGCAAAAGCGGTAGCCGGAATCGGCTTTTCCTTGGGCATTTGCATGACAGACTCCCATCATAAACCTTGCAGGTGGTGCCCCCCGGGGGCCATGGCCCCTCTTAGGAAAAGCTCTCCCCTGCTGTCAACCGGAATCGCCAAGCGCTCTATACCAGACCCACATGCTCTCGATTTGCCCGCCGATGTGGGTGTTGTTCTTCAGCGCTCCGGCAAACCGGTATCCGCCTTTTTTGAAGGTGATGTTCATGGCCGGTGAAATGCTTCGGGAAATGGTGTAGGCCACCCGGATCCCGCAAGCGGCCATGGCCGATTCCATTCGGACCAGGAGCCGGCCGGCCAGCCCTTTGCCGCGGCTTTGCCGGTCCACGGCAAAATCGGTCATTTCTACCGTGCCGTTTCCCGGATCCATCTCGCAGCTTCCCAGCGCAACGATCCGCCCTTCTTCTCGGATGCTGAAAAAGCGTGTGTCGCCGGCCATGGCCTGGATCAAAAACGACGGATTGTGGATGGGAAACGGGTAGGTGGAAAATACCTGCCGGTAGAGCCGGCTCATCTCTTTGGCATCGTCCGGGCCGCATTCGGTCGCGTCGGCGGCTTCTTCACCGTCTTTTCCGTATTCGGCGCTCGTCTCTGCCACGGCCGCCAGGCTCTCTTTGACGGCGTCGGGCTGCTGCTCTTCGGTTCTTTCAGGATTGACGAAAAGCGACATGAACAGGACCGCATCCCCGTCTTTGAAAAAATCCGGGATGCGCGCCTCGGTGCGGTAACCGCCGCGCATAAAGTGTTCAGACAGGGATTCGGGAACTTTGGCCAGGATCTTCCCGTAGCCGTTTTCCCGGGCCAGGCGGGAAAGCTCGGGGACAATCCGGGAAGCATCGCCGGGATGCAGCTTCATCAAATAGATGCGCCGGTTTAAAAGACCGTGCTGGACGGTGGAGCGAAAAAGGGTTTCGATGGTGTCAGCCATAGCCTAAAATCCGAAATCCGAATGTAAGAGCTTGTTCTGCCGGCTGCGGTTCGGTATGGAGGAATCGTTCGAAGCAAAGCAGCGTCTAAACCTTGCAGGAGGCCCTGTGAAATATCCGTATCTGGTTTACCAACAGCACCTGGACCACGCCCCGATCTTTGCAGACCTTAAAGGAGATCCGTACGTGGCCGATCTGTCCATGGCCAATTCCCTTCTTGACCGGATCGACGTCCGGGACCAGAAAACATACCAGAAAATCCTCGAAAAAGAAATGCGGCCCCGCTGCCGATGGGGATTTTCCGGCTACCTGGAAAACCGCAAGTCCCTGCTGCGGGACTGCCCCCAGATGATGGAAGAAGGCCGCTATTTTCATCTGGGGCTCGACGTCATCGTCGACAAAGGCACCCCCCTTTGTGCACCGCTTGCCGCAGAAGTGGCAGAAGCCGGCTACGAGGAAGGAGAGGGAAACTACGGCGGTTTCGTGCTGTTGAAACACCAGTCGGGGCAGTTCGAAGCATTCTACAGCTTTTTCGGCCATCTCGATTCGGACCGGCTGCCAGGACTCGGTGCAGCCCTTTTACCCGGAGAACCGTTTGCCTTTATCGGAGATTTCCACCAGAACGGCAACTGGTTTTACCACACGCACCTTCAGATCATCACCAAAAGGGGCCTCGCCGAAGGCTACCTGTCCAAAGGGTACTGTGCCGCCGAGGATCTGCCCTGGATCAACGATCTGTGCCCGTCGCCGCTGCCCCTGTTCCGAAGGTGATGGGTTGATTGGTCGAGTCGTCGATTGGTCGATTGGTTTTGCCCTGCCCAATTAACCATTCAACCAATTAACCAATCAACCAAGGCAAAAAGCCACTCACGAAAAGAAGGGAAAACAGCCAACATGCCTAAAACTGCAGACCGCCTGAAGGGCTTCACCGAATCGGTCATCCGGGAGATGACCCGGGTTTCCAATCAGTACGGGGCCGTCAACCTGTCCCAGGGATTTCCGGAGGCCGATCCGCCTCCGGCGGTGGTCGAGGCCGCCCGCCGGGCCCTGGCCGACGGCATTCATCAGTATGCAATCACCTGGGGGGCGCCGCGGTTCCGGCAGGCCCTGGCCGAAAAGCAGCGCCGATGGATGGGGCTCGATCTTGACCCCGAATCCCACCTGGTGGTCACCTGCGGCAGCACCGAGGCGATGATGGTGGCCATGATGACCGCCTGCAACCCGGGCGACAAGGTGATCATCTTTTCGCCCTTTTACGAAAACTACGGGGCCGACACGATCCTGTCAGGGGCGGAGCCGGTATATGTCCGGCTTCGGCCGCCTTTCTATGAATTCGATCCGGACGAACTGAGGAAGGCCTTCGAGCAAGGCGTCAAGGCCCTGGTGCTGTGCAACCCGTCAAACCCCTCCGGGAAGGTCTTTTCAGAGGATGAGCTTTCGCTCATCGCCAACCTCGCCTGCGAGTTCGACGCGTTCGTGATCACAGACGAGGTCTACGAGCACATCGTCTACGCGCCGCACCGGCACAGGTACATCGCCGCGATGCCGGACATGTTCGAACGAACGATCTGCTGCAGCTCTCTTTCCAAAACCTACGCGATGACCGGCTGGCGCCTCGGTTACGTGATCGCAGCCCCGGAAGTGATCCAGGCGGCCCGCAAGGTGCACGATTTTTTCACCGTCGGCGCCGCGGCCCCGCTGCAGGAAGGAGCCGTGACCGCACTGAAGCTTCCCATCGAATACTACGACGAGCTGCGCGGATGGTACACCGAACGCCGCGATCTGTTTCTCGGCTACCTGGACCAGGCCGGCCTTCCTTACACCGTTCCCCAGGGCGCCTACTACGTGCTGGCGGACGTCTCCGGATTCAAGGTAACCGACGATCTGGCATTCTGCCGCTGGATGGCGGAAAAAATCGGCGTGGCCGCCGTTCCCGGATCGAGCTTTTTTGCAGAACCGGTAAATCACCTGATCCGCTTTCATTTTGCGCGGAAAAAGAAAACCCTCAAAGAATGCGGAAATCGGCTGCTGAAGCTGAAGGATGCGGTTTGACAGTGGCGTCCGTTCGCGCATTCAACAGGCCAAGCTAAGGAAAAGAAGCGATCTGTTCTGACAAGAATTCGGGGCCTGTCTTACACGATTGCGCAAGAGGAAAAAGGCTGGATTCTAATAATCCAAGGCCTTCCCCATACTCTGTGCTCAAGCGGGTTCAGGCGGAGCTACGGAAGGAGGCAACCCAATAGCATGAGAAAAATTATCGTACCCGATAACATCGACGAATGGAATGCGTTCGGAAGGGACTATCTGCCGGGTCACCTGGGCATCGAAATTCTCCTGGTAGAGCGCGATGAGCTGCACGCGCGCATGGAGATTTTACAGAACACTTGCGCCCCGAACGGCTTTTTGCATGCCGCATCGGTCGTCGGGCTCGCCGATACCGCATGCGGGTATGCAACCATCAACAGCCTGCCTGATGGGGCAACCGGTTTTACCACTGTCGAGTTGAAAACCAACTTTCTGGGAACCTTCCTGGAAGGGCATCTGCACTGCATCGCAAAGCGAAAGCACAAGGGGCGGACAACGCAGGTTTGGGATGCAGAGGTCTCCGCCGGCAAAGCGGGAAAGGTCATCGCCTTGTTCAGGTGCACGCAGATGATTCTTTATCCGAAGCCGGGATAGGCAAAGGCCGTACTGATCGTTTCGCAGTCCTGCTCGGATACGCCCTCTCGTCGGGCGGTCTCGTACCAGGTCGTTCTGACCTGGTCTTCCATCGCATCGATGATCGCTTCGGCTTCTTCATGCTTGAGGTGAAAGCGGGCGCTTTGCGAGAGCATGTTCTGCGCATGGGCGTAGCGGCCGAGATCGCCGCAGGTCATGGCCAGATCGCGCCGCTCGATGCTGATCGGCATCGACGGCGTCAGGTCATAGGCGGGGGAGAGTTTCCAGTCCCTGCCCCTTGCAATGACCGCATGATTGCGAGGATGGTCATCAGCGTTTGAGATCAGCGCATTGAAGACCATGCGCTTGAACAGCTCTGCATCATCGTCTTTGGGCTGCGAGCTGATGCGGCGCAGCTCTTCGGAAAGCAGCACGTAGGACCAGCGGTCGCGGTGATGGTGTGTGTCTTCCGTGCGCAGAATCGTCAGGCCGCTCATCATGCGGGAGCGCAAATAGCCGTTTTCCGTGCGTTCGCGGTCAAAGCGCTTTACAAGCAGCACGTCACGACCCGCCACCGTGACGAACCGGCTTTGCGCGCTCTGGATTCCGCACGCCCGCGCGAGTTCCAGCATCGCATGTTCGACACGGGCATAGTTCCACTTGTCGTCAGGCCTGTTGAATTTTGCGACCCAGAGGCCGTCTTCATCCTCGACGACCGCTTTGGGTCGGGCACCGCCCATCGAGGTACCGACTAGCATCAAGTCTTCGACCTGTCCGGTGTCGGGCCCGTCAGGCACCTTTTCCCCATCCATGGCAGCATCAGCGAGCCCGATCAGCTTATCCAGATCGAGCGTCTTGTTGAATTTTCTTTGCGGGGCTGGGGGGTTGGGACCAAGGCCAAAGCCGAGTGCACCAGCACGGTCGTCCGGTGCATAGAACAGATAGTCGATCTCGCCGAGCTGAGGCAGGCCCGCATGTTTTTCGATGATGCGTCGCCCCCAATAGTCCGGGCCGGCATCACGCAGAGCACCAAACATCCCTTTGAGCGCCGTCGTCCGGTAGGTCGTATCGGAGAGCTTGAGCTCGATCGGGTCGATCGGGACGGCATCGGGATTGCCGATATAGCTCTTGCCGTAGACGAACCGTCCGACCGGTACGCCGGTCCGGTCAGATTCGAGCACGAAGCGCCCCGCCGTCACAAACGTGGTCGTGCCGGGCAGCACGATATAGACAAAGCATTCGGTCGCTCCCGCTTTAGAAGTCATTATCCAGCCCCTTGCCGGTGCGCGCTCGTTCGCGCCTGTTCATCTGGTCGAGCGCGAGGCCTTCGATGTCGCTTTGCGGATCGGCGAGCTCCGGAAACGGGCGCAGCAGATCGTAGGTCCAGAGAAGGGCTGTATAGACGGCCATACCCGTGCCGATCTTGCCCTTCTCGGCATCCATGACGGCGCGCGGGCCAGTGCCGATCTTCTCGGCGACCTGCTCGATCGTCATATTGCGGCGGAGTCGTGCTGTACGCAGATTCTGGCCCAGGCGCTTGATTGCCTGTTCTACCGCGTAGGGCGGGGCATCGATGAGAAGGTTTTTTTTTGCCATTTGCTTTTTAACGCCTCCTATCGCTTTTAAATTGCTTTTAAAAACATATACAAGAAAAAGTCAGTTTGTCAAGTCAACATATTTTATAAAGCAGCTTAAGGCCATTTAAATGTTTTTTATCGCACAAATCAAACATCAGACGGCGATCTGGTCACCAGAATCCGGAAACCGTCTTTACACATTCTTTTTTTAAATCTGTTTTAATTTAACCCAAAGTTGCGCAGCGGCGCTGTTCGGATCTTTTCCGTCAGGCGGGCTCGGGAAAAGGAAAAAAATCGCTATGACGAGGAAAAAGTTTGCAACCAGCAATGAAGAGTTCGACGAGAGGTTCGACCAGGGGGAAGATATTCACGATCTGATCGACCTCTCGAAGTCCTCCGTCGAAAAGCCGGGGAAAAAAGTCAGGGTTACGCTCGATATCAGTGCTACCCTGCTGAAAGCGATCGATGCCATTCGTTCCGCAATCGGCGTGGATCGTTCGGCCCTGATCAAGATCTGGCTCCATGAGCGGGTTCAGGAGGAAAAATCCCGGTCCCGGTAATCCATCGGACGTGATCCTGCCCTTTCCGGCGGCATCTTGAGCACCTTGTGCCGAAGAAGACAGGTGGTCTGTTTGCCGTCCGGAGACGACTCGGTATGGTGTGGGCGCATAGGCAGGGGGACGCCACCCAGTCTTTTCCGGGATTCTTTTTTTACGCTGGATTTAAGCCTGCTTCCACCCTCCCGATGAGAGCTGTTGACTTGCCGGCAATTCCGAACTAAATTTGGTTGAAATGAACCAGATTTTGGTTCAATATTTTGAACCAAAGGAGGTGAAAAAAATGAAGTCCATTACCCTGCACAACATCGACGGTCCCCTGGCCGAACTCATCAAATCAAAGGCACGCTCGGAGGGATTGAGCATGAACAAGACCATCCAGAAGATCTTAGAGGAGTCCCTGGGGGTAAGGCCGAAAAGCGGCGGGGTTTTCCGGCATGATTTTGAGGAATTCTGCGGCCTATGGTCCGACGGGGATCTGGCCGAGTTCAATGAAAGGTCAAGCGATTTCAACAGGATCGACCCGGAGGACTGGCAGTGAAAACCATTGTTCTCGACACCAATGCCTATACCGGCTTGCTTGCGGGCAGTCAGGATGTGCTCGATACGATCGCTGCGGCGGACACCCTGTACATGTCGATTTTTGTCCTCGGGGAACTTTATGCCGGATTTGCCGGCGGCACCAGGGAACAGGAAAACTGGGAAATCCTGAACCGCTTCTTGCTGAAGCCGACGGTAAAGATACTGAATGCCACAGGGGAGACGGCGGACGTGTTCGGCACGCTGAAAAGCCGGCTAAAGGCGGCCGGCACCCCCCTGCCAATCAGTGATGTATGGATTGCCGCCCATGCCATCGAAACGGGATCGATCATGGTTACATTCGACAAGCACTTCAACAAAGTCCCCGGTTTGCGGCTCTGGGACCGAATCAGAAAGCCGACAAGCGTCAAAGGGCAAGAGAAACCGGAACATTGACGAAAGGAGCATGACCATGACCGATGTAAACACCTATTGCGACAATACCTACAAACGGCTGATCGGAATCAAGGCCGGGCTTTACGATATCATCGCCCAGGCCGAGCGCATCGAAGACGACGTGCACGGCGATGCCGCAAAACAGCTTGCCGGGCTGGTGTCGAGCATCGAGGCCGGAATCGAAGAGCTCAAGGACCAGTGCCCTGCAGACTGGTCGCCAAGCCGGCAGGATTTGGATGCCAAAATGGCCAAATTGTCTTACACGCTGAACCAGATGGCAGAAAAAGTGGGGGTTCGGGTGCCCGATACCACCGCCTGGATCTAAGTCGCGGCTGCAAAGAGCGCGGCCCCGATTTTAGCAAGGTTACACGTACCGAGAAACGGGGCAGCATATTGCGGGCGGGTATACTCAGCAGCGATGCCGACCGAGCCCCCGTAAAGCCAAGGCCAAAGCCGCGGATTGGCCAGAAGCACCGGTTTTTTTCCTTTTCATGCAAGGGCGCTTTCCGCTACAGTGACGAAAAGCGCCTTTGTATTTGGTGCTGCGCTGCCCAACCAGGGAGACCCCCGTGGAGCTTCCCGAAATCGGCGATACCATCAACGCCGAACAGGCCCGCGCACTTTGCCGGCATTTCGGCCTTGATCAACTGGCGGCAAGAATCGATGCCGCGCCGGAACGCTACAAGGACTGGCGGTTCGACGGTTGCTCCGGCCTGCCCGACAAAGTCCTGGGTCTGTTCACCGGATGCCGCTGGCGGGACATCACCTACCGGTGCTGTCTTCCCCACGACCTTCGCTACGGCTATGGAGAGCCTGGCAACAAAGCAGAGCGGAAAGCCGCAGACAGGCAGCTCTACAACGATCTTGTAAAAAAGGGCGGAATGACGCGGTGGAAGGCCGCCGCATTTTTCGCCGGGGTGCGCATCGGCGGTGTCGAGCAGTTCGGCCTGTCGTTTTCCTGGGCATTTGCCGGCAGATCGGTTTCTCCGATCTGCCGGCAAATGCTTGGACGCCAATAAACCACATCATCTGGAACATGCGAAAATATCTTCTTGTCGCCGTTTTTTTCCTTTTTGCCGTTCTTTTTGCTGGAGCAGCTCTTTACTACCACTTCATTCACCGCCCCCTGCCGCAGACCGAAGGCACGGTGAAACTTGCCGGACTTTCCGCTCCGGTGAAAGTCTTCCGGGACCGATGGGGCGTTCCGCACCTTTTTGCCGAAACCGAGCGCGATCTTCTCTTTGCCCAGGGCTTTGTCCAGGCCCAGGACCGGATGTGGCAGATGGAAGCCAACCGGCGCCTGGCCGCCGGAAGGCTCAGCGAACTGCTGGGCGAAGACGCGCTGGATCTGGACCGGTTCCTGCGGACCATTGGCTTTCTGAGGGCCGCAGAAAGGGAGTATGCCGCCGCCGACCTCCGGTCCCGCGGTTTGCTGGAGGCCTTTGCCGACGGGATAAACGCATACCTGAAGCGGCATCGAGGCAATCTCCCCCTGGAGTTCCGGGTGCTGGGAGTGGATCCGGAGCCGTGGCGCCCGGCAGACTCCCTGGCCTGGGGAAAATTCATGGCCTTTATGGGGGGCAAGAACTGGCAGGAAGAATGGGTTCGCATCATGCTGGTCAGCAAACTCGGTGAGGACCGGGCTGCCGATCTGTTGAACAGAGCCGGGTCGGCGGTTCCTTCGGCTGCCATCGGCACCAGCGCCGTATCGTGGCACAACCCACGATCAAAAGCCCCGGCCTGGGCGCCGGCCGTTGGCGGAGGGAGCAACAACTGGGCAGTGCACGGCAGCCGAACCGCCACCGGGGCTCCGCTGCTGGCCAACGACATGCATCTTCCGCTTCGGGTCCCGTCCATCTGGTACGAAATGCATCTTACCGGCGGCGGTCTTGACGTCATCGGCCTTTCGCTTCCGGGAGTCCCCTTGATCGTGGCCGGACACAACCCCCATGTGGCCTGGGGAATCACCTTTGCATATATCGACAACCAGGACCTTTTCGTGGAACATCTCGACCCGGAAGACCCGGGCCGGTACCGGTACCGGGATAAGTGGCTCGCCGCTGAATCGATCACCGAGACGATCCGGGTCAAGGAAAGAGCAAAACCGGTTCTCCACCGGGTGTGGGAAACCCGACACGGGCCGATCCTCAACCTGGTCGGAGAGCCGATAGTCGGCCGCCGCCAGGCGGTCGCGATCCGTTGGACGGCCCATGAACCTGGAAACATGACCGAAAACCTTTATCTACTGAATCGGGCAGGCAGCGCCGCGGAATTTCGTTCCGCCGCGTCCCGGTGGACCGAACCGGCGGCCAACTTCGTCTTTGCCGACACGGAAGGAAACATCGGCTATGTGCTGGGCGCACGAGTGCCGATACGAGAAAACGGCCACGGAAGGGGGCCTTTCGCCGGATGGCGGGGCGAAAACGAATGGAAAGGCACTGTCCCCTCTGAGAAGGTGCCGCACTTTCAGAACCCTGAAAACGGAATTGTCGCCACAGCCAACAATCCCATCCGTATCGACGGGTTCGATTCCTATCTGTCCGACGATTTCGCCCCCGGATACCGCGCCGCACGGATCAAAGACGTCCTGGCAAATGCCGGAACGGTGTCTGAATCGACATTTCGCGATCTCCAGGGTGATCTGCACTGCCTTCCGGCCGGACCGTTTTTCGACGCGGTCAAGGATTTCAAAGCCCGGTCTCCGGCCGCAAAAAGGCTCATGGAGCTGCTGCTTTCCTGGGATCGGCGCCTGGCTGCAGAAAGCGCCGGCGGCGCCGTCTACATGGTCCTCTTCCACCGGCTGCTGGAAAACACCTTCAGAGACGACCTGGAAGAGTTGACAGAAAAGTTCTTCGGCGTCGGACTTAGCCCACTTCAGCCCCTGAACCGGTTTTCCGGGCACAGCCGTGTCATTTTGCTCAGCCTCATGCAGGAGCCCGGATCGCACTGGTTCGACGACGTCAGAACCCCCGAACGGGAGACCCTGGGCGCCGTGCTGGAAAAAAGCCTGAAGCAAACCGCTGCCTTCTTGGAGCAGCGCCTCGGGACGGATTCTGCATCGTGGCAATGGGGACGCCTGCACCAGGTGCAAATGGCCCATCCCCTGGGCAGCTTCAAGCCCCTGGATCGGATCTTCAACATCGGACCGTTTGCCGGCAGCGGTCATTTCTGTACGGTGGCGCAGTCTTCGGCCATGCCGGGGATGGACTTTTCCCTGAACGGCTGGGCGGTCAGCAACCGGCACATCTTCGATCCGGCAGACTGGGACCGGAGCCGCGGCAGCATCGTTCCGGGCCAGTCCGGGATGTTCGGAAGCCGCCACTACAGAGACCAGGTCGATCTGTGGAAGAAAGTCGACCACCATCCCCTGTACTTCTCCAGGGAAATGGTGGAAAAGGAAGCAAAACAGGTGCTGAACCTGATCCCGTCGGACCGGTAAAAACAGGGGAAGCGGCGGAGTTGGAAATTTTCTTCCCTGGCGTCGCTGCCTTCGGGCAAGGTTTCATACGAGCGGGGCCTCTGGCCGCCGGGGCGTCCAGTTTGATCAATACTGAAACTTCCCCCGAAGCCCCTCCCGGTGTAGTGAACGGCCTCCGTGC
>CAYPFH010000092.1:0-12839 GCA_964409825.1 uncultured Desulfobacterales bacterium
CGACGGCGGACCGGAAGCCGTGATTACCAACATGGCGGTCATGGGCTTCGACGAGCAGACCCGCCGGATGTACCTGCAAGGGACCTATCCCGGCATCGAGCCGGAACAGGTGGTGGAAAACACCGGATTCGACGTGGACGCCTCCCGATGCCGGCCCATACCCGCTCCTACGGAAAAAGAGCTATATATTCTGCGCGAGGTATGCGATCCTCAGCGGCTGATCTTAGGGTAGTTTTTAAAAAAAGGGCATTTTTCATATTTTCTATCGAACGACTACGAGCCGATTTTCCGAGTTATTTTTATGAAATATCAGAATGTTTCGTGCCTAAATTACGTGCCAGCCTAAAAAGGAAAGAAATGTATCGAATCGGCGAATCTATCCATTGCGATGTCTTGGTGATTGGTTCCGGTGCAGCAGGATTGCGCGCGGCCCTCGCTGCTGCTGAACACGGCTGCCGACCATTGGTGGTGAGCAAAGGGGCTCCGGGAAAGGGAACCTGCACTTTTTTCAGTGCAGGCGTAATGGCCGCATTTCATGACCGGGACGGGGCGGCCTCATACATGGACCAAGTGAGGAAAGTTGGCAGGGGGATCAATCAACCCGAACTAGTCCGAGCCATGGCCGAAGATGGTCCTGAGCGCCTTGAAGAATTGATTCGCTGGGGGATCCGGGGGAAGCGTCAGAAAGGACATCTAAACATTATTGGCCGAGCGCCGGCTTGGGGCGCGGAAATCGTCTCTCTCCTGATCCGTAAAGTTCGGACGGCGGGGGTGCGCTTACTCCACGGATTGACCATATTTCACCTGTTCGCTGACGGGGATTGCTTCCAGGCCATAGCATTGGACAATCGATCTGGGTGCTGGGTCAGCATTTTAGCTGCAGCAGTTGTGGTTGCAAGCGGGGGGGCGTCCGCGCTTTTTAAACGTCACGATAACCCTCGCGGGATGCTCGGCCAGGGAGTGCTACTGGCGATGGATGCGGGCGCGACGATCCAGGATCTTGAATTCGTCCAGTTCTTCCCCTTGGGACTCAATATCCCCGGCAAACCGGCTTATGTAATGCCGCCGATAATCGCAGATAAAGGTCTACTATACAACGATTTAGGGGAAAATATCCTGGAAAAGTATGGCATTTCCGAGCGTCCAGCTGCTTCCATGGCACGGGACAGGCTATCGCAGGCTCTTTTTGTGGAACAAGAAAATTATGGCGCAAAAGTCTGGCTAGACTTGAGACACCTCCCGGAAACAGCTTGGAAAGAGGATCCTTTTTCGGCATCCATGCAAAGACTGCTTGTCGAACACTGCGGAGCATCTGAACGGCCCCTGAGTGTGGCACCCATGGCTCATCACACCATGGGCGGTATTCGCATCGATGTCGAGGGCGGTACCGGGGTACCCGGATTGTTTGCCGCTGGCGAAGTGACCGGCGGCCTGCACGGAGCCAATCGAATGGGAGGAAACGCCCTCACCGAAACGCTCGTATTTGGTAACAGGGCGGGTTGCGCTGCTGCTCGTCATGTTTCCTCCTCTCCTACACCCCTTGGTTCACACTCATCCGTACCGGATGACTTGGCACCTACTGGGGCTGTGACATCCGGTAGAGAATTCTTGGAAGAGATACGTTCTATTCTTTGGCACGGCTGTGGAATCATGCGCGATGGGGCAGCGCTCGAAAGGACCCGGAAAGACTTGCTGCTTATGCAAAGCTGCCTGCAACCTGCCAACGCATGCGAACCGGATAGTTTTGTCGCCTTTAAGAAGCTGCTGACCGTCAAAAATGCCCTGCGGATGGCTGAGCTAATTGTTCTAGCCGCAGAGCGGCGCCAGGAAAGCCGAGGGGCTCATTTCCGTCGAGATTTCCCTGCGGAGGACGATGATGCATGGAACGGCCATTTGCAGTGGCGTCTAGCGAGGTGCGGAGAACCCATCTGCACATTTTCAGAACTGTAATCAAACCCCCCGATTAAACAAAGTTTCGCCTCGCTGATCTTGGTATCCAATTCTTGCCCTTTGAATCTCCGGGAAGTTTTTTTTCCTCTCTGTTTTTTCAGCAAAGAAAAAGATTATCGCATATTAAGGCGACAAGAAATATTTCTTGACAGCGCGGTTGCCCTCATGATAGTTTCTCCGTAAAGTTTCACACTGCGTTACAGGGTTGCACTATGCGAAACGCTGAAAAAACTAAAACCCGATTCTTCATCCATTCGTTGGCAAAAGGCCTCCGCGGACTTGAAATAATCGCAAATGCCGGGCAGCCTTTAACCCTTTCCGAAGTTGCTTCCGCCATGAACACCAACAAGGCCTCCGCCAGCCGGGTTTGTCTCACTCTTCAGGAGCTTGGATTCCTTCATCGTGACAAAAACAAGCGCTACCATCTGACCCCCAACGTTTTAAAACTCGGTTATCCTGCTGTATGTGGAATGGAATGGCGGGACATTGCCAAATATCATCTCCGTGAGCTTTTTGAAAAAGCAGAGGAAACCGTAAGCCTGTCGGTTCTGGAAGGCGATCAAATCGTTTTTATCATTCGTTTTCGCAAGAAGCTGTATCTTCCATTTGACATTCGGATAGGCACTAAAATTCCAGTTCACGCAACAGCCATGGGAAAAGTCCTGATGGCCTTCCGAGAACCGACCACTGTCCAGCGCATTCTCGACCGCGTCGAGTTCACACCGCTGACACCCCGAACCATAACGGACAGGGCTCGCTATGAGGAAGTGCTGAAGGAAGTTCGGGAAAAAGGCTACGCAACAAACGATGAAGAAATGTCTGTAGGGAATCGGAGCATTGCCGCACCGATTTTCGATGAAAATGGTTTCGCAGTTGCAGCCATCGTTATTGCTGTACCGTCCACAGAGTATCAGATAGCGCATTTGGAGCATAAGTTTTCAACTATGATCTTAGAAACAGGGAATAATATATCCGAATCGCTTATCAAGTCAGAAAGCCTGCCATTAAATTACTAAAACTCTAAGAAAAAGGAGGTTCAAACAAATGAGCTGGCTCAAAGGGAAAACAGCCATCATTATTGGCGAGCGCGACGGAGTACAAGGTCCATCCATTGCGCAGTGTATGGAAGCCGCTGGCGCAAAGGTGGTTTACGCCGTTACAGAGTGTTTTGTGTGAACGGCTGCAGGAACAATGGATCCGGAAAACCAAACGCAAATCAAGAAGATCGCCGAGAGTGTCGACGGCAATGCCGCCGACAGCATTATTGTGGTTTTGGGTGCTAGCGACCTGGAAGGGGCGCTGATTTCAGCCGAAACCGTTACTGTTGGCGATCCAAGCTTCTCCGGACCATTGGCAGGGGTCTCGTTGGGACTCCCAGTGTATCATATTCTCGAACCAGAGATGAAAAATGCCGTGCCCGACGATGTATACGAAGACAATGCGGGCATTTGGCTGCTGACTGTCGACACGGACAAGATCGGCTCCGAATTCAAGGCCATTCGAGAGAAGATGAACAAGCAATAGACCTGATTTGGCGTTCCATCGCCTTCTTATAGATTCTGCATGCAACTGGGGTGGAGCGCCAAACAAGGAGGCGTTTATGAAACTGGAAATCGAATCCATCGACATTACGGATCTGCGGAAAGGTGAAAAAACCGAGGTCGCAGACAGTGTTCTCTCCGTGGATGTTAAGGAACTCGAGGCATTGCTCACAAAAGATGATCGTATTGCTTCTGTAAAAATTGACTTTGTTCACCCCGGAGAAAACACTCGCGTAGTCAACCTCATGGACGTCGTCCAGCCCCGCTGTAAAATAGACCAGTTCGAAGCAGATTTTCCAGGTTTTATTGGAAAAATGCAGACTGCTGGAAGAGGTCGGACGCGCTCACTTCGCGGGGTGACAGTGCTAGTTTCAGACCCCCAAACCAATCGGAAATATTCTGCTCTTCTAGATATGTATGGCCCGGGTGCGAAGATGAGTCGATATTCGAAAATGCATCATGTTTGCATCGCCCCGACCATTGCAAATGGCTGTGAAGAAAGAGATTTTGAAGACGCTGCAAAGATCGCAGGCTTTAAGGCCGCTGCTTACCTGGCGCGTTCATCGGCAGACCATCCCGTGGATGACGTGGAAATCTTCGATCTGGACATTCCAAACATCGACCGGAAAAGTGATCTGCCCAAAGTCGCATACTACTACCAGCTTTACAGCCCGCAGCACGATCACCGGGGCATCAGTGATGCCTGTTTTTATGGGACAGAAGTACGCAACCTGCTGCCCACAATCATTCATCCTAACGAAGTGCTGGACGGTGGGGTAGTCGGCGCCCATACCGTTCGCTCCCTGGATACATACACGATCCAAAACCATGGTGTCATTAAAGAACTGTACCGAAGAAACGGAAAAGATCTGAACTTTGTGGGCGTCGTTTGCGGCGTAGCAAATATGGAGCCGGTCGCAAGGATGAGAAAGGCGATGATGGCCTCCAGCCTTATTAAAAACGTCTTGGGTGCTGACGGGGTGGTGTTGACTAAGATTCATGGCGGTATGCCGCATGTAGATTTGGCAGTTGTGGGCGAAGAGTGTGAAAAGCTCGGCGTAAAAAGTGCGGTTTACATCTCGCCGCTCATAAGTGACGGCACACTGCCCGAAATGCTTCTTCATAGCAGTGAAGCCGTCGACCTTATTATAACGGTGGGGGCCACCTTAGAAAGAAGCATCCTCCCAAAACCGGAACAAATCGTGGGTGGAACTGAAAAAACCAAGGTTTACTGCCCTGACCCGATCACGCAGTATGCCGGCGGCGACACCATTGACGTGGAGCAGTTCATTATCGCAGGCACCCACGATCATCTTGGAGGGGCAAAGATCGTTGTCAAAGAATACTAGGATGGAGGCAGAGATGAGCGACAAAAAATTGAAGGTGGTCCATTATTTGAACCAGTTCTTTGGCCAGATCGGTGGTGAAGACAAGGCGGACGCAGGATTCAGCGTCAAAAAAGAGGCTGTCGGACCTGGTTTGGCTCTCGAAAAGGAACTCGGCGACAAGGCTGAAATTGTTGGCACAATTATTTGCGGGGATAACTATTTTTCCAAAGAACCGGAGAAGGCGGCCAAAGAAGCCTTGGAGCACATCACACCTCTTGCACCAGATTTGTTTTTTGCCGGCCCCGCCTTCGAGGCAGGTCGATACGGAGTCTCCTGCGGTGCTGTTTGCAAAGCTGTTGGAGAGCATTTACACATCCCTGTAGTTACAGGGATGTACCAAGAAAACCCCGGCGTTGATATGTACCGGAAATACGCATATATTTGCCGCACAGGCCAGAGTGCCCGGGACATGGCGAATAGCATCAAAAAAATGGTGCGTCTCGCCTATCAGCTCGTTTTCGGCAAAGCTCCGGATTATTTGCTGTCCGGAGAAAATCTTCCGCGTCCCGATGAATACGATTACTTCAAAAGGCTTATCATCCGGAATGAATACTGCGACAAGACAGCTGCCGAGCGCAGTATAGACAAACTTCTGGCCAAAGTTAAGGGTGAGACATTTGAAAGCGAAGTCGAAGTACCGGTTTTTGAAAAAGTGGACCCCCCAAAGCCTATCGGAGATCCGGCAAAAATCGAACTAGCCGTTGTTAGCGACGGTGCTTTGGTGCCCAAGGGAAACCCGGCTGGACTCGCTGGTCGTGGCAATCTGCGATGGACCACAAACGAACTGGAGGAATTTCTTCCCGACCATTTCGACTCTGATGATTACGAAGTTGCTCATACCGGTTATTTCCCTGTGGAGGTTTTGCAGAACCCTCACCGTTTGGTTCCGGTCGATGTAGTTAGGGAACTTGTCAAAGAGAAAAAAATAGGGAAACTTCATCCGACGTTTTTTTCAACTTCCGGAAATGCCACAGTTTCCCGACGATGCGCTGAAATGGGAAATGAAATGGCCGAGGAGATCAAGAAGCGCGGCATCGATGCTGTTCTTCTGACGTCTACTTGAGGGTCTTCTACTCGTTGCGGTGCAACGATCGCTCAGGGAATCGAAAAAGCCGGCATTCCGGTCGTTCAGATAAGCGCTGTTCCCAACGTCGCCAAGATGGTCGGCGTCAACCGAATTCTTCAGGGGCAGACGGTGCCCTGCCCTTTGGGCAACTCCACATTAACCCAAGAACAGGAAAAAAACCTGCGCCGGCGATATGTCAAGCGGGCCTTGGAGCTGCTTCAAATAGAGGTTGACGGTCCGACTGTGTTTTTACTCGACGGCCAAGCCTGACATGAATGAATATAGGAAAGGTAAAGGAGAGTAGAAATGGGGATCGAGGTAAATGCCGACACATTCGAAACAGAAGTTGTGCAGTCCGACATACCTGTGCTGGTGGATTTTTGGGGTCCACGTTGCGGGCCATGCCTTGCACTCAAACCCGAGGTAGAAAAGCTGTCTGAACAATATGGCGGAAAATTCAAGCTGGTGGAAATTGATGCCTCCCAAAACAAACGGTTATGCCTTAACCTCAAAGTACTGGGTCTACCTACCTTTCTGGTATTTAAAAACGGTGAGGAGGTCGACCGGCTGAAAGGCAATGAACTTCAAATCGCCGAAATCGAAGATGCGGTCAAAAACGTGATTGGCCCATAATTTTCAGGTGCGAAGTTGCTGCCTTCTCTAAGGAGTTCGATTTTTCCCTGTAGCCGCTTAGAGTTAATCATATACTTAATGCAGGAGAACTAAGAAATGGCTGTTGTAATCAAAGAGGTGGGGTATGTGTTGGCGGCGGTGCCTGATTTCGTGCCTTACGGATCCAAGCCCGAAAGAGATGTGGCTGAAAACAAAGAACTCAGGACTCAAATATACAGCCGTCTGCGTTCATACGATGATGTAATTAATTATGCGCCGCACCAGGTTTTTGTCGGAAACATGCGACCAGAGGCGCTTTACGATATACCGAAACCCTGGTACGAAAATCTACTGAAAGACGGAAAACGCCAAGGTGCCTTCGGTGAAATTATGCCGGAAGAAGAGTTTTACGGCTGGATGAAGGCGGCCGACGACTTTGACTTGCTTTGGCTGACCCCTGACTTCATCAACAGGATTAAATCAAAATTCGCCGATCATCCTTTCGTAACGGAGGAACAGGTCAAAAAACTCGGTGAAGGAAAACCGATCGAAAAGATAAAGGAAATTCTTGATCGCAAGGCCGCATTGCCCATGTACTGCCAAGGTGAGCTGGTTGGTTCCATCCGGCAGGACCATGACAAGGATGACACCTTAAAGGCCGTTGTCCTTCTCGAAAATCTTATGGCCAAGGCGTCGGGCGTTCTGGCCATGAAGCATATGCTCAAGCGTGCCGGCATGGCGGCCAGTGACATCGAGTTCGTGCTCGATTGCACGGAAACCGCCATCGGTGATCGATACAACCGAGGGGGCGGGAGCCTTTCCAAGGCTATGGCCGAGATGTGCGGATGTATCCATGCCACGGGCCACGATGTGCGTGCCTTCTGCTGTGCACCGAACCATGCCCTTATCACGGCTGCCGGGCTTGTGGAGGCTGGTGTGCACAGAAACGTTCTCGTGGCAGGCGGTGGATGCTTGGCCAAGGTCGGGATGAAGTATTCAGCGCATCTAAAAAGCGATATGCCGATTCTTGAAGACGTTTTAGGAGGCATTGCGTTTTTATTGACCAAGGACGATGGAACAAGTCCGAATTTTCGTTTGGATGCTCTCGGAAAACACAATGTGGGAGCTGGTTCCGCCCAACAAGCTATTATGACCTCCCTCATTCTGAAGCCATTAGAAAAAATCGGTATGAAGATGACGGAAATCGACAAATTTTCTACGGAGCTTCATAACCCGGAAATCACGCTGCCTGCGGGTAGCGGAGACACTCCGGCAACCAACTATAGCATCATGGCTTCGTTGGCCGCCATCAAAGGGCAAATCGAAAAATCGAAGCCCGCTATTGAGCAATTCGTAAAGGAACGAGGAATGCCAGGGTATTGTCCTACCCAGGGCCATATCCCCTCTGCCGTTCCTTACATCGGGCATGCAATTGAAGAGATAAAACAGAAGCGGATCAAGCGAGCGATGTTTGTCGCCAAAGGCAGCCTCTTTTTGGGGAGAATGTCGCAGCTATCAGATGGTGTCTCTTTTATCTTAGAGGCAAACGGCAACAAAAAGGACTAGTCATAAAAAGGATAGGAAAGGAGGTGGTTTCAAAAATAATCGGTAGAATAACAAATCTCTTACGGTAATAAAGGGAGGGTGTTCCATGAGAAATTTCCACATTAGAGGCTGCAGTATTCTGAGGGTTGTTTTTTGTTTTTTGTTGGCCGTAGGGATGAGTTTACCTGCTACGGCAAGTGATGATGTTAAATTGCCTAAAAGAATGCTCTGGAGCTGCTACGACGTTGGCTCGACCGGATACGTGCATGCCTCTGCGATGGCAGACGCACTGCTGAAGAAATATGGCATCCGTATCCGACTGCTCCCGTCGGGCACTTCCATTGGCCGTCTTATGCCGCTGACCTCCAAACGAGTGGAAGTCGGCTGGCTAGCCACAGAGGCCTTCTTTGCGGCTCAAGGGACTTACGATTTCGCGACCTACGAATGGGGTCCCCAGGACGTCCGTACAATTCTTGCCCATCCTACAGCCCACGCAGTGATTACCACCGAGGTCAGTGGTATCAAGACCCTAAAAGATTTGAAAGGAAAGCGGGTTAGCTATATCCCTGGAAATCCGTCCCTCAACGTAAAAATGGAAGCCTACTTGGCCTTTGCCGGGTTGACTTGGGAAGATGTTCAAAAGGTTGAGTTTCCCAGCTATGGGGCAACAGGCAAGGGACTAATTGCCGGTCAGGTAGATGCAATCACCGGCACAGTGACAGCCAGCCTGATCTACGAACTGGAAAGCACCCCAAAGGGAGCCTACTATCCTCCTTTCGATCCTAACGACAAAGAAGGGTGGGAGCGGATGCTTAAAATAGCCCCATTCCTTGCTCCCTACAAAGAGACCATAGGAGCCGGGCTTTCAGAAGAAAATCCGGCGGATCTTGTTATGTACCGATATCCAGTAGGTACCGTCTATGCAGATGCGGATTCGGAGATGGTCTATAATTTAGTCAAGGCGTTAGATCAAACCTTTGATATATACAAGGATGCCCATCCCACTATGCCATTTTGGGAAGTTAGCAAGGCCGGTGTGCCGCCGGCTGACGCACCGTTCCACGAGGGGGCTATCCGCTATTTCAAGGAAATCGGTATTTGGACTCCTGAACACCAGGCATGGAATGACAACTATTTGGCACGGATGAAAAAGCTTCAGGCTGCATGGGAAGATGCTATTCAAAAAGGCCAAGACAAAGGAATGAAGTCCAAACAATTCGAGGAATTTTGGATGAAAGAGCGTGCAAAAATATTAAATAAGTAGGAATCAAATACAAAAAATAGAGTAGTCTTTTTGCACACATAGACGAGGGAGTCGTTTCTTTCACATAGATTGTGGCTTCCGAAAGCCCTGTAGTGTCTTAGGGGGCGGAGGCAAAACCCCTTCCGCCCCCTTTTTTAATAGTTTTACTACAGATAATAAGCATTTTATCGGAGACGATACATAGAACGAACAGGATCAGCAATTCTGATTTGCTAATTTCAGGCTGAGGTCACCGAACCATTCAAAAGCAGGGAAATCAGTCTCATATAGAAATTGTTTGAACCCATTGCTTGCATTGTCGAGTTCAACGGATCGCATTTTGTATGATTTTTGTGCCCTGAATAATTTTTTCCCCCAAGATCGTTGAAATTATTCATGGCAAGAAGGGCCGGGTTCATGGATAAAAACTTGGATAAAAAGAGTCAGGACGCTCCGGTTGTCTTAAAATCACGTAATGCTGGGTTTTCTTTTTGGGTGGTTGTGGCGGTAACAACGATAGGTGTACTATTAACAATCAATCAACTTTTCCACTTGAAAATAGCCGGTTTTATGCCGATTGGAAACGCCTATTACTATTATCTTTTTGCTACATTTCTTGCAGTAACTTTTCTTATTTTTCCCGCCCGAAAGGGTGATAAACAAAAAGTGCCCTGGTATGATTGGGTTATTTTTGTTGTATGTATCGCCGCAAACTTGTATCTGGCCGCAAATGCATACAACATTCTAACAAAAGGATGGGAGTATGAAGCGCCGTTGGTCCCGACCATTGCATCCTTTGTCTTATGGGCGCTGGCTCTCGAGGGGGTGCGCCGGGCGGGGGGAACGACCCTTTTCATCATTTGCGTCATCTTTTCTTTCTACCCGCTTTACGGGGAATTTCTTCCGGGAATTTTTTGGGGGTCTGGATTTTCTTTCATTCAGACAGCATCTTACCATGCGCTTGGCGTAGAAAGCATTATCGGGATACCCACTCGTGTTGTAGGCAACCTCTTGGTTGGTTTTATCATATTTGGAGTGGCTTTAGTCTCTTCGGGTGGCGGAAAGTTTTTTATGGATTTTGCAATGTCGCTGATGGGGCAGAGCCGGGGGGGAGCGGCAAAGGTGGCCGTAATTTCCAGCGCCTTCATGGCCAGCCTGAGCGGCAGTGTAATTTCCAACATCGTCACTACCGGATCGATGACCATTCCCGCAATGAAAAAAACCGGATACGAGCCGCGCTATGCAGCCGCCATTGAGGCCTGTGCCTCCACCGGGGGCACGATCATGCCTCCCATCATGGGAGCAGCCGGCTTCTTAATCGCTTCCTTTATGAATATTGCTTATTATAAAGTGATGATAGCAGCCTTTTTTCCAGCTTTTCTATACTATCTTACCCTCCTGCTCCAAATTGATAACCACGCAGCAAAGGTAGGAATCGGGGGCCTGGATAAAAGCCGGCTGCCACAATTAGGCGCTACATTAAAAAAGGGTTGGTTCTTTTTAGGCTCCATCGTCTTGCTGGTGTTTATTTTGGTTTGGGTCCGAATTGAGTCATGGGCCCCCTTTTTCACCATGATCTTTTTATTTGCCTGCGCCATGATCCGGAAAGAGACCCGTTACGACATACCCAAGTTCATGCAGTTTCTATATGAAACGGGCAAGTTGGTGGGACAGCTTACCGCTATTTTGGCCGGAGTGGGTCTGATCGTCGGTTCCCTTTCGGGAACGGGCGTTGCCAATTCTTTTTCGCGCGAGTTGGTGATGCTAGCGGGAGGTCATTACCTTCTATTGCTTATCTTTGGCGCCATAACCAGCTTTATCCTTGGAATTGGGATGACAGTGACGGCGTGTTACGTTTTTCTGGCGATCGTTTTAGTTCCGGCATTGGTAAAAGTGGGACTTGATCCGTTGGCTTGTCACCTGTTTGTTTTGTACTGGGGCTGTTTGTCATACATTACTCCCCCTGTGGCACTGGGCTCAATTACCGCGGCTTCGATTGCCGGTTCCTCTCCCATGTCAACCGGATGGCTGTCCATGAGGCTTGGTTCAGCCAAGTACATCGTTCCATTCTTCTTCGCACTGAATCCAGCTCTCATTTTATTGGGACCTATAGGGAAGGTTATTTTAGCCGTCTTCACGGCTATCATTGGTTGTATTTTTTTAGCCGCTTCCTTAGAGGGATATCTTTATCATTATGGAAAACTTCACTTAATTGAACGCATTCCATTATTGGTGGCCGGGGTAATGTTGATGTATCCGAACTGGATGGCCGGGATTTTTGGAGCTGTTATTTTCCTTCTTATAGTTGGAATAAAAAGCATCAGTAAGGCAAGATTTCAACCTGAAAAATATGGATCTTAACTTATAGAGCGAACATACCAGCAGAGTACTTAAAAATGAAAATAATATCGGGGGAAGCAATGCCATTAAAAGAACACTATGATATCGTCATTATTGGCGGCGGGCCTGGCGGAATGACGGCAGCCATATACGCTTTGCGAGCTGCCATGAAAACGATTCTGATTGAAAAAACTGCATTTGGAGGACAAATGAATCTATCAGATGCAGTCGAGAATTGGCCAGGAGAGAAGCACATCGGCGGGCAAGAGCTAGGACAAAAAATGATGAATCATGCCCGGGAGTATGGTCTCGAAGTTGTTTCTGACGGGGTATCAGCGGTTCAGCCAGGTCTTGAGTTTCACACTGTAAGGTTAGATAATGGCAGGACGATCTTAGCCCATTCTGTTGTATTGGCTACCGGCGGCCACCCGCGGCAGTTGTGCATTCCGGGGGAAAATGAAAACTATGGTGCCGGTGTTTCCTATTGTGCTGTATGCGACGGATTTTTCTTTAAAGACCTGACTGTGGCGGTGGTTGGCGGAGGAGACAGCGCCGTAGAAGAAGCGCTTTACTTGGCAAAAATCGCGAAGCAGGTCTATATCATCCACCGCCGGAACGAACTAAGAGCCGGAGGCCTATTGCAGGAGCGCCTTGAACGTGAGTGCAAAGCTGAGGTGTTATGGAACAGTGTTGTCACGGAAATCTCTGCCGACAAAGTGGGGGTTAACGCTGTCGAGTTGCAGGATACTTTAAGCGGCGAAAAACGAAAGTTGGCCGTAGACGGCGTATTCATTTTTATCGGCTTTGAACCCAACAATGAATTGGTGCCGGCCGGCACCAAAATGAACAGCGACGGCTATGTGGTTACGGACGAAAAATGTGAAACCAACATACCTGGTATTTTTGCCATAGGAGATCTCCGGGAGAAATATGCTCGGCAGATTATAACGGCTGCAGCAGACGGCTGCACTGCAGCTCTTGCTTCGGCACACTACGTAGAAGCTAAGATCGCAGGCGGGGGCGTATGCCAACTTCCTGAAGAAATGGCCCATATTTTAAGCTAAAAACAGCCAATACAATCCAGATTCAGTGAGTGGATAAAGCGAACTGCAATATCCATCGAGGAGGTAGGAAAGTGAGTGAAATGCCCGCAG
>CAYPFH010000093.1:0-9910 GCA_964409825.1 uncultured Desulfobacterales bacterium
TAGTGAACGGCCTCCGTGCCGTTCAGGGTGGCACGACACGGAGGTCGTGCCCTACCAAAACCCCGACTCTGACGGAAGTTTCACATAAGGGAGTCAAGGGGTGAACAAGATTATTTCCGAGGGAGCTTCTCATCACCTTGGCATTTTGAGAGGAACACATGAACCAAGGCATCGACAAAGTCATCTGCTCCATGGTCCGGGTAAGCAAGTTTTACGATCGCAAGCCCGTTCTTCAGGACATCTCCCTTTCCTATTTCTATAGCGCCAAGATCGGCGTCTTGGGGCTGAACGGCGCCGGCAAGAGCTCGCTGCTGAGAATCATGGCCGGCGCGGACAAAGACTTCAACGGCGAGCTGATCCTCGCACCGGGATACACCGTAGGGCTTTTGGAGCAGGAGCCGGATCTGGACGAGGCCAAGACCATTCGGCAAATCGTGGAAGAAGGCGTGCAGGAAACCGTCGATCTTCTGGCCGAGTTCAACCGGATCAACGAACAATTTGCAGAACCGATGTCCGATGACGAGATGGACAAGCTGATTCAACGCCAGGGAGAGGTTCAGGAGCGGCTCGACGCCGCAGACGGGTGGGATATAGACGCCCGGATCGAGATGGCCATGGATGCCCTGCGGTGCCCGGAGCCGGAGACCCCTGTCAGGGTGATCTCAGGCGGGGAGCGCAGAAGAGTAGCCTTGTGCAGGCTTCTTCTCCGCCGGCCCGACATCCTGCTCTTAGACGAGCCGACCAACCACCTCGACGCAGAAACCGTGGCCTGGCTGGAACGCCACCTGCAGCAGTACGAGGGCACCGTGATCGCCGTGACCCACGACCGGTATTTCCTCGACAACGTTGCCGGCTGGATTCTGGAGCTGGATAGAGGCCGCGGCATTCCCTGGAAGGGCAACTACTCCTCGTGGCTGCAACAGAAACAGGAAAGGCTGCGACAGGAGGAAAAATCCGAAAGCCACCGCCGCAGAACCCTGCAGCGGGAGCTGGAGTGGATCCGAATGACGCCCAAGGCCCGACAAACCAAATCCAAGGCGCGGATCAGCGCCTACGAAAAGATGCTCTCGGAGAACGAAGAGGCAAAGGCCCGCGATTTGGAAATCTACATCCCGCCGGGGCCGCGCCTTGGAAACGTCGTCATCGAAGCAGAAGCCGTCTCCAAGGCCTATGAGGATCGGCTCCTGATCCAGTCCATGAACTTTTCCCTGCCGCCCGGAGCCATCGTGGGGGTCATCGGACCAAACGGCGCTGGAAAGACCACCCTGTTTCGGATGATCACCGGCCAGGAATCCCCGGATTCGGGCCGGTTCCGAATGGGGGAAACCGTGCGGCTGGCATATGTGGATCAGAGCCGGGAAAGTCTCGCTCCGGACAAGACGATTTGGGAGGTGATCTCCGGCGGGGAAGATGTGATCGATCTGGGCAAAACGGCAGTCAAGTCCAGAGCCTACGTGGCCCGGTTCAATTTTACCGGAAGCGACCAGCAAAAGAAGGTGGGTAGCCTATCGGGGGGGGAACGCAACCGGGTTCACCTGGCCCGGATGCTCAAAGAAGGCGCCAATGTCCTCCTGCTCGACGAGCCGACCAACGATCTGGACGTCAACACCATGCGGGCACTGGAAGAAGCCCTGGAAAATTTTGCCGGATGCGCCGTGGTGATCAGCCACGATCGGTGGTTTTTAGACCGCATCGCCACCCACATCCTTTCCTTCGAGGGAGACAGCCAGGTTTGCTGGTTCGAGGGCAACTATTCCGACTACGAAGCGGACCGCAAAAAAAGACTGGGCCCGGAGGCCGATCGGCCCCACCGGATCAAGTACCGTCATCTGACGCGATGAAAAAAAAACCGAGACAACCGAAAACGGCGGTCTACTACTTCTTCTACCTTCTGTTTTCCACCGACTTTTGGCGGATTTTGATGGGGGTGGCGGTATCGATCCTGGCGACGCCTCACCTGGCTCCCCCTGATTTTTCCGCAGCCGGCCGGATCATGCTCTATGGGATGGTGGCCGCCATCGGATGGTCGATCACCGCCGCTCCGTCCCGCTGGATCACCCGGGGATTGAAAAAAGCCATTCTCGGAGAGCGTCGCTAAAACTCCGGGCTTTGCTGGGGTTTGGGCGCTTTTAAGACCCACGTGTATTCCGTGCCGGGGCCCGCGCATCGCCACCCTTCGGCCAGCAGGCCGTCTCCGGTGGCCTTGAAATCCACATCCTCGAGTTTTCGCAGAATGCGAACCCGGCGTTGACCGTCCACCTGGAATTGAACGGCCGCGCCGTCCTTGGTCAGGAGGATGAAGCTGCCGCCCGGATGGGAGAACAGCCGCTGTCTTGAGAGATCCTGCTCCATGGTAAAATCGCTCCCCGATGTTATTCTGACAGAAGGGTCTTTAACACGTCTTCCTTGCCGATGATCCCCACCAGCCGGCCCCCCTCCACCACGGGCAGGGTGTGAAGGTTCTTGTCCACCATCAATCCGGCGACTTTCTCCAGGTCGGTGTCGGGATCGACCGTGACCGGATCGGGGGTCATGGCCTCGGAAACCGTCAGGGCGGCGATTTTGCGCACCTCCCGTTCGATCTGTCGGGTCGAGGAAAGCGGGATGTAGCCGTCGAGAATCGTAAACAATGTGGGTACGGGAAACCGCTTTTGCTGGGCGATGAGATCGCTCTGGCAGAGGATCCCCAGCAGACACTGGTTGTCATCGACTACCGGCGCGCCGTTGATGCTGTTTTCCAGCAGCACCTTTGCCGCTTGGGAGATTTCCGTATCCGGGGTAAGGGTGATCACATCGACGGTCATCAGATCCCTGACGCGAATCATGGCAACTCCTCCCTTGCTATCGCTCACCACCGTAACTGGGGCAGTGGTGGCGATTTTCGATGTACGGCAGCGATTTTATCGCCGGCATTCGACGATCACCAGCTCAACACGCCGGTCAAGGGCATCGCGGTCGTCGTCTGTGCCGATCCCCACCACGTTTTCCAGAGACCCTTTCCCCACGGCTTCCACCCGCGCCGCCAACCCCGGCGAAAATTCACCTAGAATCCGCTTGATTTTTTCCGCCCTTTTCAGCGAGAGCAGCTTGTTCCACTTTTCCGGCCCGGTTTTGCTGCAATGTCCCACCACCTGAAGGCACTGGTCGGTCCGATCGAAATACCTTCCGATGCGGAGAATCCAGCTTTTGTATCTTTCCCCATTTTGTGCAGCATCCCAAAAATCGACGCTGTTGACCTGAAACAAGAACCGAACGGTGAGCATCCGGTACTGCGCCACGCTGATGGAAAGGACTTTTTCAAAGGCCGCGTCGGCCGATTCCGTTATGCCGAGTTTTTCATAGCCCAGATACAATCCGGCATAGGTCCAGAGGGTCTGTCCATCGGGCCGGTCGGCCGCTTCTTCAAACAATTTCAGGCTCTGTCGATAGGCTTTGCGCTCGTATGCGTCGGAAGCTTCCCTGAGCAGCGCCAGGGTCTGCACCGAGTATTCGGAAGCCTGAGGCGGCACAGCGCCTCTCGGCCTTTCGACCGGCATTTTCTTCTTCTGATAACTTGGATCGAAAAAGGGGTTGTCGCGGAAAATCGCCATGGGAGAAACATCAAAATCGGCATCGGCAAATCGGGCCTCGGAGCGCACAACGATGCGGTTGGTTTTCAGGTCCGTCACCGCGGCGCGAAGTCGATACACCGGTTTTGCTTCATGTTTTTCAGGTTCTGAAGCAATGGTACCGGTCACAAGGTAGCGGGTTTCGGCCTGTCCTTCCCGGCTCAACCCGACGACCTCAAACGTATCGGATCGACGGCGGGCCTCCTGTAAAAGAAGTGCTTCGATTCTGTGTGCCGCCATCGGTACCTGGCCGCTCTCTTCCCTGGCAAACAGATCGACGGCAACGACCCCCTCCTTTGCACCTGCTTCCGGTATGCCGCCAAAAAGTTCGTCCCCCATTTTCTCCACCGCCTGGTTCAAGGAAAGAACAGGCGGTGGTGCCTGGTCGGGTCGGATGCCCGCACAGGAACAAGCAAAGACGATCCAAAGGAGAAAGCCCGCTCCAGCAGCTGCCCTTTTTATCCTTTTTCCCATGGTGCTGCCTCCCTCCGGGCCGGCCGCAGCCGCACCGGCCTTTTCGCGATGTTCAGAAAGCCGCTGTGTGGGTGTAATTCAGGGTGGCGTCCAGGTCTTCTTCGCCAATGAGCGCATCGCCGCCCGTGTCAACCGGAGTCGTCGGGAGACAAGCCTCCTCTTCGATGTCCAACCCAACCGCAGCCCGTTCAAACATCGCCGCCAGCAGCTTGGATATCGGCACCCGGCCCCGGACCGGATCGAAGGTTCGAAGCAGGCGTTTCAGCCGTTCCTGCCGTTCTTTGATTTCTTCCACTTTCCTGAGAAATCGACAAAATTCTTCGGCCTGGGCGTCGCCCGCACGTCTGACCTTTTCCATGGCCCGGTACAGGGCCTCTTTCGAACAGATGCAGAGCTCTTTTCGTGTCTGTTCGTTTTGAATGAGCTTCTGCTCATTCACTTCGAAACGGATTCTCCGTTCCAGCTCTTGCAGCCGGCCTTCGAGGAAACCGGCGAGCATCTGCGAAATCGAACCCGGTACCATAATGGAGGCCGCATCGAGAAATCGGCCGTATCGAAAGATTCTCTCAGAGAATTCCCCATGGGCGATGCGCCAGAAATTGGCATTATGCAGCCGAAACGCCTTTTCCATGGCGTCTTGCCGGGAAGAACTTTCCTTGAGCGCGTTGAGAAAATCGGGGAACAGTGCGGAACTTTTCAAAAACAACCCCCTGCCGATGACCACCCGAAATATGATTCCGACAATCGCATGCATGTCCTGCAGGAAAAACACCTCGCAAAGGTCTGGATAGAGCCGTTCGAGGATCTTGTTGGGCAGGAAATGCGAGGGGGTCGCGTAGGTCGGAGTCCCACCAAGCTGCGGCTGTGCAGGGCGGAAATGTCTATCCGCCGGGCAAAAAACCGCCGTTTCCAGGTCGATCAAACCGATGGAGAAATCGTCGGCCGATTTCAAAAACCCTGGATATCGTCCCGGTGCGCCGCAAACCAGCAGGTTGTCGGGTTTCAGATCCCGAAGAGCCACCCGGCGCTGCGCCGACCATGCCAGCAGATCCATCAGGTTCGATGACAAGGCCTCTTTGATCCGACGCGTTCTTTGGAAGGAAATCTGCTGGGCATGCGGCCGGGCGATGCTGCGATACGCATCGACCGACTTTTCCCCCGACTCGAACAGTTGCGTCAGCAGTTCATCCGCCGCCCGGACTTCGGCGCCGGATCCGCCGTGAAGTTCGGCCGCCGGATCGATCAGGCGAAGATAGAACCACTCCTTTTCGTGCTGGACGCCGGCAGCTCTTCTATCGGCTTCCGCACCGCGGCTTCTGAGCAGGTTCACAAACTTTCTGTACAGATTTTGAATCTCCAGACAAATCCATGTATTTTCGACTCCGAAACGGATTCCAAATCCATGGCAGTCATCGATCAGCCGGGCATCTTCGGCCATCACGGATTTCAGGTTTTCATCCGCCGGTCCAGACAGGGCATGGCTGAGAAAGTAATCCCGAGACAAATCCATGAAAAAGGCGAACTCGTTTTCAATTTTCAGACACTGCTGAAGTCCGGGCGATCTTTCCACCAGCCTGAGGTATTCTTCTTCGATCTGGAGATCGGAGCGCAGTTTGCCGTCATCCATTCGATGAACCATACGCAGAATGACCGAGACATTGGGGATGATGCACTTTTTGGGGCCCAGAGCCCGGGCGATCTCCGCTTCGAACTGAATCCTTCGAATGTAGTCCGAAAAGTCCCGAATCGGCACCGGCGGGATCTTCACTACGATATGGGTATCGTAAATGACGTAGAAGCACTGGCTTTTGCTGCCGGTATCCTCTCCGATGGGCCGTATGCTCATGTGACGCCGTTTAAAGCCCCCGTTGCATTGGACCCCGAGGCGGAACCGTGTCTCAGAAATGCCCGGTTCCTGCTCCAACGGCTCGATCCTGCCGGGCGCATCGGCGGCCGCGCCGAGTTGAATTCGAAAAATTCGAAAAAAATACCGCACAACGTCGTCTATACCTGCCAGGCGAAGGTTCGGCGCTTCGGCCTTTTCCGGTATCGGTCTGTCAGTTGCCGGTGTAGATTCGGCACGCGGCGGATTCGACCAGGAATGTTTCGAGGCTTCAGACATCGATCCTATTGCCAGGTGATCCGGGCCGGATTTCTAAGGGGAAGGCGCCGGTAGGCGAATCTTGGATATCCGACCATCATCGCGCCAAAGACGCTATGCTTGTCGGGCAGGGCGAGGGTCTCGGCAAGGGGGGGCCAGGAAGCGGCCGCTGTAGTAAAATACCCGGCCCAGCATGTTCCCAAGGCCAGAGAACCGGCGGCAAGCTCCAGATAGGCAAGTGCAATGGTGCAGGCCGCAGGCGCCGTGCGCTCCTGGCCGGGCGCGTGGGCGACGATCAGGTGAGGGGCGCCACGCAGGATACGGTCCTTTCCCTCCTGCCATGATTCCACGATCCGATCGAACCGGAGCAGGTCTGCCAGGGGAGATTTTTCGCCGATCGAGTGCTTCATCCAGTCCACGACCATTCCGGCCAGCTCCTGCACTTTTTCTGGTTCGAGAATGACCAGCCATCTCACCGGCTGCATGTTGCTGCCCGAAGGGGCATATCCGGCCATGTCGATGAGCGTTTCAAGTACTTGTTTTGGAACCGGCTTCCGGCGGTAGACGCGGACCGAGCGTCTGCTTCTGAGAAGGTGTTCCATGATTTCATGACCCACATGGAATTCTTCCCGCACCGGCGGGCAGTCGATTGGGTTCATAGCTTGATGGGTAAGCGCCCCTTCCGGGCAAACGGCAACGCAATGCCCGCATCGGATGCAAATTGTTTCGGCATTGTCGACCAGGGCAGGCAAGTCCCCATCCTCTTTGGAAAATGAGATGATCTGCGCAGGGCATACCGCGGCACAGATCCCGTCTCGAAGACATTTGTCCGGATCCACTTGGATCAAGGTCATTCCGGTCTCCTTAGTACATGTGGGCGTAATTATGGTGACGATGAGTTCACCGCCGAGACGCTGAGAACGCAAAGGATGCACAGAGAAGATCGCGAAGGTTTTCTCTGCGTCCTCTGGGTCTCAGCGGTGAATTTTTTTGAGCTGGAATACGTCACCGAATTTATGCCATCGAGCACGTAGTGTATTTGTTAAATCGCAGCGCCGATTTGATCAGGCGCAAAGCGCCCTTTTGCAAAAGGCGATGCAGGCTTCTTTTGCCGTCTTGGACTGTTCGAGTCTCAGGACCCTTCGGCGCATCGCCCCGTTGATCAGGGCCGCGAGGGTATCGACCGTAGGAGCGATAGGCATGCGAACGAATTCCCCGGAAGCGATCCCCTCTTTGATGCATCGCCGAAGGTACATTGAAATCCATTTCTGCTGTTTTTCCACAATCTTGCGGCAGAGATGGTCCGGGTCGTGCAGTTTTGCCGGACAAGCGCTGATGATCAAAAACGCCTCGGCCGGGATTTCATCGACCACGGAAAAATGCAAGGATATCAGTTTTTCCACCCGGGAAAAGGCCCCCCCGTTCAAGTTTTCCAACTCCTTGATGCGTGCCCAATATTGGTCGAACCCGGCTTTCAGAATGCTGGTAAACACCTCGTCTTTGCCGCTAAAGTGGTAATAAATCAACGGTTCGGTGACGCCGGCCTCCGAGGCGATCTGCAGGGTGGTCGTTCCGTCGAAACCCTGTCTGGCAAAAAGTCGGGCCGCCGCTTGCAGGATGTTTTCTTTTTTGGTCATGGGTGCACCTCCCGGAGCAAAACCGCCGACGGATAAACCCCGGATTTCGATGAAATCGGAGGAGCGGCTTGGTTTTTAGTATAGTTAAAATTTTTTTTAAATACTAAGCCTGAGGAAGTCAACAAAAAAAACCGGGCCGGTCGCCGGCAAAAGGGCTGATGGAAAGGCAGCGCCGGCGTAGGCGCCGACCGGCCTCCGAATTTTGACAACCACCGCAGAATCCGCTATTCTTACATTATCCGGCATTTTATCCCTTCTGTAAAGAGACGGCAACCCCGACGTCGGAACCCGCCATGGTTCGCTTTCTGCGCCGGCTCTTTTGTATGCATCGGTTCACATCGCTCTTATTCAGACAGGAAAGGAGGACCCATGAGGATCGAATTCGGCCGTATTCTCTGCGCCGCCGACCTTTCCGAATCCTCCAGCATGGTCATCGGATACGGTTCGGCCATCGCCAAGGTGTTCGGCGCGAAGCTATTCGGCGCCTATGTGGTTGAAATCCCCATACCTGCGGCGCCGGCCGCCTCCCAGGCGCTGAGCACCGAACAGATCATGGAGATCGCCGACGCCGGCCAACTGGAGCTTTCGACGCTGCTCGAGGGAATGGCTCCGGAAACCGAGGCGGTCGTGCGCCATGGACCTGCAGCAGAAACCCTGGCCGATCTCACGGTCGAATTGAAAATAGACCTTGCCGTTACCGCCACCAGAGGGTTTTCGGGACTGCGGAGATTGGTGCTCGGATCGGTAACCGAGCGGCTGATTCGAATCATTCCCTGCCCCCTGTTGATCGTGAACGTCAAGGAGGGCAAGGCCGGGCAGCTGCCCCACGATACCTGGCATCCGAAACGCATCCTGGTCGGTTGCGATTTTTCCCCGGATTCGGGCCGAGCCCTTCAAACAGCGTTCAGCCTGGCTCAGGAATTCGAATCCGAGATTCACCTCGTGCATGTAATCGAACCGTTCGCCTACCGGGACGTACTGCTTCCGGAGGCGGTATCAGGCAGCCTGAAAGAGCGCATCGAACCGGAGATGAAGCGACAGCTGGGGGAAATCATCCCCGAAGGGGCGAATGCCTGGTGCGACATCCAATCCAGCTGCCTTTCCGGAAGGCCCCATGAAGAACTGGTGCGTTATTCGAAGAAAAAAAAGATCGACCTGATGGTGCTGGGCGTCCGCGGCCACGGCCTGATGGAAACTCTCATGCTCGGATCCACCACGGACCGGGTAATTCGCCAGGCCGAGTGTCCTGTGCTGAGCGTCTGCCCTCCCCCTTCTGAAAAGGCGGGGCAATGAATCTGTTTTTATCCCTTTGATCATCGGAAATCGAGCCCTGGATTTCCAGCCCGCCTCAACGGCGCCGGCCCAGCTCGGCGCGGATGGCCAGGCCGATGGCCTCCATCAGATATGGTTTTTTCACGTATGCGCCGGCGCCGAGGGCTTCGGCAGCCCGGACTCGATCGGTTTCCGAATAGCCGCTGGTGATGATCACCTTCTGGTCAGGACGATGATCGAGAATCCGGCGGAAGGTCTCAAGACCGTCGATGCCCGGCTCCATGATCATGTCCAGAACAACAAGGTCCACGTCATGGTTCTTGAGGTATTCGACGGCGGCTTCACCGCTTTCCACGACAGCCACCTGATAGCCGAGACGGGCCAGCATCGATTCGGCGATCTCGCGCTGCTCGGCCACATCGTCTGCCACCAGAATCGTTTCTCCCCGCCCCTGGATTTCCCTGGACGCTGTGCCGTTTTGCCGCAGCAAACCGCCCTCTCCGGAAACCGGCAAAAAAATGCGGATGCACGTGCCGCTTTCCATCCGGCTTTCTATGTCGATATAGCCGTTGTGGTCCTTGACCGTCCCCCAGACCACCGCCATCCCAAGGCCGGTGCCGCTTCGCCCCATGACTTTTTTGGTATAAAACGGCTCAAAGACCCGATCGATGTCCTGATCGGAAATGCCGATCCCGGTATCGGAAACCGATAGAACCACGTAGTCGCCTTCGGTCACATCGTCATATCCGCGAATCGGTCGGTCGATATAGCGATTTTCGGTGGAAATCGTCACCGTTCCGGTGTCCTCGATCGCCTCC
>CAYPFH010000093.1:9920-12410 GCA_964409825.1 uncultured Desulfobacterales bacterium
GCGTTGGAGACCAGGTTCATCACGGTTTTTGAAAGGTGAAAAGGGGAACCGGAAACCGGCATCAGCTCCGGTTCCAGGTCAAGCTTCAACTCGAATCCTGGATGGTGTTTGCGAAGCTGCTCGTATTCGGGACTTTTGATGTATTCTTCGACGACCTCGTTGAGATATACCGGCTTGGAGACCGAAACCCCGCGCCGGGCCAGCGTGAGCAGATCCTGGACGATACCGGCCGCTTTTTCTCCGGAGGCCTGAATCGTCTGAATCGGTTTTCTCAAGGGACTGTCTTCCGGCAGGTCCATCAGCAAAAGTTGAGGATAACTGACGACGCCGGAAAGAACGTTGTTCAGATCGTGCGCCACCCCGCCGGCAAGCAGTCCGATGGCCTCCATCTTTCGGGCCCGTTGTAGCTGTTCTTCCAGGCGAAATTTTTCAACTGCCGCCTTTTTGTTATCGGTGATGTTTCTGACCACGGCCAGGGCCTGCTCGCCTGAAATACCGACCAGCCGACACTCGAAGGACTCTATCCGGTCTTTGCCCGGAAGCTCGAATTCACCGAACTGTATCCGGCCGGTGGTGAAAACCGCCTTCAACCGCTGCTGTAGGGTTGCGGCGGCATCCTTTGGAAATACCTCGTTTATCGTTCGGCCAATGAGCTTTTCCGGCGCCATGGGCAGACCGGTTAATGCACCCTTGGCGTCGATGACCCTACCGCGAAGATCGAATTGAAAAATCAGGTCGGGCAGCGCATCGATCAGCGCTCTGCTCTTGGCTTCGCTCTGCCGGACGATCTCCTCTCCCCGCCTTCGTTCTGCGGCTTCCTTCTGCAAAGAATCTTCCCGTGCCCTGATCTCGGCGGCCATTTGCCTGAACCGGCGGGCGATGTCGGCCAGTTCGCTGTGTCGCACCTCCTCGAAGCCGTATTCGTAATCTCCCTGGGCAACGCGGTCGATGCCGCGCTGAAGTATGGCCAGGGGCTTTCGCATGTAAATCCGCAGCAGTAGACCGGTGGTTACCGAAATCACCACGAGGGACAGAAATAAAACCAGCAGGAGGGTGTTCCGAAGCCATTGAAGGTCTTGTTGATAAGCGGCCATGGAAAGGAAAAATGCCACCTCGCCGATGGCCTGCCCGCGATGGACGATCGGCACGGATCGCCGGATTCGGCTCCCATGTTCCTCCGAAACGCCGCGGAAGTAAAGCGTCCTGCCCCCGGCATCCTTGATGTGGATCTGTTCGACGACATCCTGGCGGGCAAACCCTGATCCGATCTTGGCGATCTGATCGTCGTCGAAATCCCAAATCGGCATCGCCAGCACCGCCCCAAGATTGGCCGCATATTCGTCTGCCTTGGCCTCGAGATCCCGATACAATGCGCGAGACTGGCTGCTGTAGACCGCTGCAAGCAGGATACCTTCGAACACCAACAGCAACAGCGCCAGGCTCAGGGTCAAGTCCCTGGAAATGGAGCGGCCTGAAAAACGCCGGCCACCGGATGCCCCGGCCCCTTTCCTGCCATTTGCTGCTGGTCGCATATTTTCACTCATCTGGCCAACATCGCTCGTTATCGTTACGGGGGGGTTGTATCTGAAAACAGGCATTGTTGTCCACCATTCTGAATCCAAAGAGCAGCCTGGATAAATTTTACCCATGCGCTCCTTCTCCATGGCGGGCCATGGTTATTTTCGATACAGATCAAGCTGTTTTGCGCAAGAATCCCAAACAGGGAAAATCGAATATTTCAATTGTTTTCAATTAATTATAACCATACCGCCTGTGACTGGCTCAGGACTGGCACAAAGGTTGCTTCGATTGAGAAACAACAATGGCACAAGGGAATCCGAAGAAAGCCAAACAACCATGACACACCCCATGAAAAGGAGAACCACCATGAACAAACCGCATGCTTTCAAAATTCTAACGGCAATCGCCCTGGTTGCCACCCTGGCTTTCGGCTCTTATGCCTTCGCCGGCTGGGGGCGAGACTGGGGCCACAGGGGCTATGGCCCCCCCCATCGGGGGATGATGGAAGGCGGCGGCAGCTACAGCGGCTACGGCCCGGGATCAGATGACTACGGTCCACGCTACGGTCAGGGGCGGGGCTTCGGCGGCGACGTAAGCCAGGAGCAGATCGAACGGATCGAAGCCCAGCGGGAAGCCTTCTTCAAGGAGACGGCACCGATTCGTCAGCGGCTCTATGAAAAGCAAATGGCATTGAGAAGCGAACTGGCCAAAGAAAATCCCGATGCCGGCGCCGCAAAAGCCCTCCAAAAGGAAACATCCGAACTCCGTTCCGACTTGGATCAGAAGCGGCTCGAACACCGGATGGAGATGAAGAAAATCGCTCCGGAGATCGGTCGCGGCTACAAGGGCGCCGGACCCGGATATGGACACCGCGGACACCGCGGCGGCGGCTACGGCCCCGGATACTGCTGGCGATAAGTCCCGAGGTCCTTCTTCCAATTCATGCGCCAAAAAGGGGCGGCCGCTTGC
>CAYPFH010000094.1:0-8821 GCA_964409825.1 uncultured Desulfobacterales bacterium
CTTCACCTTCATATACATACCGGTGGCATATTCTTCGATCAAGCTCATCATCAATCTCTCCTTGTCTCGTATGAAACTTCGGTCGAAGCCGGCGGCAAAAACCGACCTATCCCCGCTTTGGGTTTTGGCCGTTGGAGGGCCACGCGCAGTCTAAGCCGGCA
The DNA here is from genome assembly GCA_964409825.1 of uncultured Desulfobacterales bacterium. Lineage (GTDB taxonomy): Bacteria > Desulfobacterota > Desulfobacteria > Desulfobacterales > CAFBRK01 > JAIPEL01. The sequence goes on from CAYPFH010000094.1 coordinate 162, forward strand.
TTTGTGCATCACCGGGGGAGATTCAGCCCCTTTGTTTGGGTTATCATCTCGTTTTTTTTGACGGGCCAATTTTACCCTAGTGCATAAATCGGATCGGTCAACCGCCGATGACCCTCGCCAAAGTCAGGGATTGACCGGCGGCCCACTCACAGCGACAGCTTCGGAACTGTCTGCAGCTGGCAAAACGTCCATCAAATCGCGGCAGCGTTTTGATATTGACATTCCTTCCTTTTCCGGCAATTTGAGCTATGGTCTCTGCCGGACACCGGTAAAGACGAGACTCGGCACCGTGAGCGGAAATGGAAACGGCGCCGGCGGCAACATCCCACAGCTGGAGGAAAATCATGATCGTCGGAGTTCTCAAAGAGATCAAGGCAGAGGAAAACCGTGTATCCATGACCCCGGCCGGGGTGGAGGTCATGGTGCAACACGGCCACACCGTCCTGGTGGAAAGAAGCGCCGGGGCTGGAAGCGGCTTCGAAGACGGCAGATATGTCAACGCAGGCGCGCAAATCGTCGACACGGCCGCAGCAATTTTCCAGCGCGCCGAAATGGTCATGCACGTAAAGGAACCCCTGCCCGCCGAATACGAGCTGATCCGGGAAGACCAGATCGTTTTCACCTACCTTCACTTGGCCGCCGCCGAGAATCTGACCCGCGCCCTGATCGAACGGCGATCGGTCAACATCGCCTATGAAACCATTCAGAAGGCCGACGGCTCTCTTCCCCTGCTCACGCCCATGAGCGAAGTGGCCGGCCGCATGGCCATCCAGCAGGGGGCCAAATATCTGGAAATGATCAACGGCGGCAGGGGGATTCTGCTGGGGGGCGTTCCCGGCGTGGATCCGGGGACCGTTTTGGTCATCGGCGGCGGGGTGGTGGGCACGAATGCGGCCAAGATGGCCTGCGGACTGGGAGCAAAGGTCTACATCCTCGACATGAACCTGGACCGCCTCCGCTACCTGAGCGACGTCATGCCCGCCAACTGCTTTCCGCTCATGTCGAGTCCGGAAACCATCCGGGAGCTGGCCATGAAGGCGGACGTCATCGTCGGCGCGGTCCTGATTCCCGGCGCCAAGGCACCCCGGCTCGTCACCAAGGACATGCTCAAGACCATGAAGCAGGGGTCGATCCTGGTGGACGTGGCCATCGATCAGGGCGGATGCTTCGAGACATCCAGGGCCACCACCCACGCCGATCCGATCTACACCATCGACGGAGTGGTCCATTATTGTGTGGCCAATATGCCCGGGGCCGTATCCAAAACCTCCACCAAGGCCCTGACCAACGCCACGCTTCCCTATGCCGTGCAAATCGCCGATAAGGGCTGGAAGCGGGCCATGGCCGAAAATCCGGAAATCAAACCAGGGGCCAACGTCGTCCAGGGAAAGGTCACGTACCGGGGCGTGGCCGACGCCTTCGGTATGGATTATACGGATATCGACGCTCTTTTGACGTTGTAACCGCAGGCAGCCGGGGCTTAGCGCATCCTACTCCTACGGTTTTTGCGGCCCCCGGAATTCAATAAAAACCACGGCAGCGATTTTATCCGTAGACAGGTGAACCGCAAGTGAAATCGATGACATCGGAGTCGCTTCGACGCTTCATGGAAGAGAAAAACGAAGCCGACTACCTGCTCGTCGACGTCCGTCAGCCCGCCGAGTACGAAGCCGGACACATTCCGGGCGCCCTTTTCCTTCCCCTGCTGGAGCTCGAACGCAAACTCTTTTCCCTGCCCGGGGACCGAGATTGGATCTTTTACTGTCACTCCGGAGGGCGGTCAAGGGCAGCCGCCTTTCTGGCAGCCGAAGCAGAAGCCACCGTCAAGAGCGTCTACAACCTGGAGGGGGGAATCCTTGCCTGGGAAGGGAAGAAATTGACCGATTTTCCAAAGGTTCAGGTCTTTGAAAAAGGCGCGGGCACAGAGACGCTGCTTTACACGGCCATGGACCTGGAAAAAGGGGCATGGCGATTTTACCGCGCGGCTATGGAAAAAACGAGGGATCATCCGCTGTTTTCGATTCTGGCCAAACTATCCGAAGCCGAAACCGCCCACGCCCGGGCTGTTTACCAATACTGGGCACCGACCCAGAAAGATCCACCATCCTTCGAGGACGTGTTCTCATCCCTTGCCGGCGACATCCTGGAAGGCGGAGAATCTCTTTCCGGCGCGCTGGAGCGGCTCGAAGCCCTTTCCGGCGATTTGTGCCTGAGTATCATCGAACTTGCCCTGCATATCGAATATTCCGCCTACGACTTGTATCGGACCGCAGCCGAAACCAATGAGGACGGCGGCGCAAAGAGTGCATTTTTGTCCATCGCCCAGGCTGAAAAAGGCCACATGCGCATGCTGACAAGGGGCATTTCCCGCTGTGGGGAGTCAGCCGGCGCAGCCTAGTAAGTGCCAGCGGAGTAACGGCGGCGATTGTATCACCGCACGAGGCGCGGAGGTTGGAAATGCCTAAAATTATGAAAGCCGGAGCGAAGTGACACCAATAGTTTAGGCACTTTAGACATTATAGATCATTTTAGGCATTTATGCTGAGGGTGCTTGGGAGATTCGATATGTTCAAACGCATCCTGATTCCAACCGATTTTTCAGAAAACTGCCAAAGGGTCCTGGAGACGGCCGTGGCCCTGGCCGACCCCCCGGACGGGAAAATGACCGTAAGGTGGCGCTGATGTCCCAGTGCACGGTGATGAGGGTCAAGTAGCAGAACCGCCCGCCTCGCCCAGGACGGTTTTGATTTTTCGCGACAATTCGGCAAGATTGAACGGTTTCTGGATAAACCCGTTGCATCCCCGGTCCATGATATCGTTTGCCTGGCCGCTCATGGAGTAGCCGCTGGAGAGGATCACCGGCATCGCGGGCCGAATTTCCCGGATGAGATCGAACGTCCTGCCGCCCTCGATTCCCGGCATGATCATGTCGAGGATCACCAGGTCGATCTCGTTTTGCATGTGTGCCACGATGTCCGCCGCCTCCTTTCCTCCCGGGGCGGCGACCACACGGTAGCCCAGCTTCTCCAGCATCGCCTTTCCGACTTCGAGGACCATTTTTTCGTCGTCTACCAGCAGAATGGTTTCCGTTCCCCTGGTTATCCCTGCCTCGGACGGATTAGCGGAGGAAACCAGCCTGCCGGAAAGCGGCAGATAGATGTCGAAGGTGGCTCCCTGGCCGACTTCGCTGGACACCATGATGATGCCGGCGTGGCTTTTGACGATCCCATAGGCCGAGGCCAGCCCGAGACCCGTCCCGCGGCCTTTTCCCTTGGTCGTGAAAAACGGGTCGAAAATCCGCCGCCGGACGGAATCGTCCATGCCGATTCCGGTATCGGCGACAGAGATCTTTGCATATCGGCCCGGGGCTGCCTTGTGCGGCCCACAAAAGACATCGTCCAGCAAAACGGCCCGGGTCTCCAGATACAGCTCCCCGCCTTCGGGCATGGCCTGCCAGGCGTTGACAAACAGGTTCAACAACACCTGTTCGATTTGTCTCCGATCCGCCTCTACGACGGGGGGCGGGCTTTGCAGCTTGGTGTGGATTCGGATTTCCTTTTGGGTCCGGCCGAACATCTCTGCGCTGGAAACCAGCAGTTCATTGATATCGAGGGGACGGACATCGTATTTGCCTTCCCTTGCAAACCCCAGCAACTGTTTGGTGATGGCCGCCGCGCTGCGAATGTATTCTTCGATGGCATCGAGATGCTCGCGATGGGGATGGGCAGGCTCCAGATCGACCGAAATGAGCGAAGCCCGGCCCTGTATCCCCATGAGCAGGTTGTTGAAGTCGTGGGCAAGGCCGCCGGCGAGGGTGCCGATCGCCTCGAACTTCTGCGCCTGCTGAAACTGCTGCTCCAGCCTTCTTTTTTCGGTAATGTCCTCACAGGTCACGAACTGGTCCATGTTCTCCATGGAGACCGGCCTGAAAAGGATCTCTTTGAAGGACCCGTCCTTGCAGACCACCGTAAACACGCGGATCCTGGCCCTTGCAGGAGGCGCCTGCCGGAAATCCTCGAGCCAGGTTTGGATGACCGTATGCCGGTAGGTCTTGTCCGGAAAGGCCTTCCGGAACCAGGCGGCGCCGTTGGGCACATCTTCGAGGCTGTAGCCGAACATGCGGATAAACTCGGGGTTTGCATACCGGTAGCGGCCGTCCTTTGCGATCAGGACAATCCCCAGCGGGGACTCTTCGACCAGGGCACGAAATTTTTCCTCGCTTTCTTTCAGGGCCTCCTCGGCCCGCACCCGGTCGGTGATGTCGGTGTAGACTGCAATGACGCCGGTCAGAACACCGTCCACCAGGATGGGGGATCCGGCGGCAATCACCCGAAGGGGAGTACCGTCTTTCCGGTATCGCATCGTTTCAAAGGCCTCGACCCGATTTCCGGACAGGACCTGCCTCGTCTTTTCCCCGGCTTCGATGTGCTGCTCTCCCCGGGCCACGAGATCGTCCAGGGGCATTCCGATCGCCTCTTCAGGGGTGTAGCCGAACATGTTTACGGCGCCTGGATTCCATTCCGTGACCCGGTGACCGGCGTCCAGGGTCACGATGGCGTCGGGCGCATGATATAGAACCGATTCGAGAAACTGCTTGCGCACGGAAGTCTTTTCAGCCGCCGACGCGGCGGCTCGCTGCTCCAGGTATTCATAGGAAGGTTTTTTTGTCATGGATCGGATCTCCATCCCCGAGGCACAAGAATTTTTCCGCTGAAATGCCAGGCAATGCGCACCTGTAGTCAGTAATCTGTCCTTGAATGCCAAATTCGTGCGTCGGCCCGAACGACTATCCAATCGCGGCAGCGATTTTGTCAGCGTCTAGCTGCGATTTCCTCGACCACATCCTCCAGTTGCCCGGCACCGGTGCGCACAATCCTCAGCCCGGCGTCGGCAAATACATAGCCGGGCCCCTTGTTCTTGATCTCCCCGCGGATGCGGACCTCGTCGATTTTCTGCCTGACCAGCCACTCGGCCACGCGAAGCCCCTTTCCCCGTTCCAACTGCCGATGGGGGTTTTCCAGCACGCGCTGCTCTTCGATCCGGCGGTCTGCATTGCGGATCTTGACGATCGCAAAAAACGGCGAGTCGCCGAAATGGTCGCTAAGCGCTCCCTGGCGGTTTGCCAGAGGAACGGCAATCAGCCGGTAGGCCGCTGCCTGCGGTTCATAGTGAATGGTCACCGCCTCCACGTGGGATATGCGGCGGCGGATTTTCTGCTCGATCCGCTCGCTGACCTTGTGGGCCTTTCCAAGGTCGGTGGCCCGAACGGTGACCCGGATATTGAGAAAACGAAAACGGCCGGCGTTGCGGCCGACCAGGTCTTTGACCTCAGCGACCAGGGGATCTTTTTCCACGATCTTGCGGATCTGATCGAGGGTTTCAAAATCGATGGAGGCATCCAGCAGCACCCGCATCCCGTCTGACAGAAGCTCCCAGCCGGTGTGGGCGATGAAAAACAGCACCAGTACGGCGGCGGCCTGATCGATGCTGATGCCCATCGGCCGCCAGCCGATGTCGAAATGGGCGAGGGTCAAAGAAACGAGCACGATCAGCGACGAAAGCGCATCGACCTGGCGATGGCGCCCCTCGGCAGTGAGGGTCGGCGATCCGGTTTGATGCCCGACCTTCAGCGCGTAACTTCCGAAGATCAGTACCGTAATGGTGGCTGTCGCCTGCAGCCCGAGGATCAGGGCAGAGACACGGGGCGGCGGTGCATCGACGGAAAAGGCCTCCTGCAGGATCTCATATCCGGCCAGAAAAATGAACAGTGCCACCACCACCGAGAGAACGTTTTCGATCTTGTAAAGACCCAGGGGAAATTTGGGGGTCTTTCGATTGGATATCCGCAGGCCGCCCAACAATACCAGCGATGCGACAGCGTCGGTCCCCGAATCGATGGCGCTGGCCGTAAGGGCCAGGCTGTCGGTACAGACGGCCATGGCAGCTTTGGCCGCCGCCAACACCAGATTCAACAACAGGGCATAGAGGGCGACCTGCTGAATGCTCCGGGATTCGCTGCGGCCGTCTGTCTTCTGGTCTTCGGCCCTGGTCATCTTCCTGCTCTTTTCGTCGGTCAGACCAACTGCAGCAGCATGACCAGCACCACTCCGGCCATGAAGGAAAAGATGGTCTGGTGATTTTCCCCGGCACACGCATTGGGGATCAATTCATCCACGGTAATGTAGATCATCAATCCGGCGGTGGCGGCAATGAGAAACCCGACCACCTGCGGATCCATGGCTTCAAAAACGCTGCGGGCAAGGAAAAAGCCGACAAGAATCGGAATCGCCGTCGTACTGGAAAGCAGAAAAGCGACGGAACGGTTTCCGGATGCGTGGTAATAAGAGGCCGAGGTGCAGATACCTTCCGGGATGTTGTGGATGGCGATGGCCAGCGCAATGATGATCGAGGCCTTCAGGCTGGCCACCGCACCGGAAGCGATGGCCATTCCCTCCGGGAAATTGTGCAGAAAAATGCCGACAATCAGATAGACCGAGGATCGCTGCAGGTTGCATCCGTGCTCTTGGCTGCATAGACTGGGATGAAGGTGGGGAAGAAGCCGGTCCAGCCCATACATCAGCAGCGCGCCGCCGATCAAGCCCACCACAGCAATAGACGGGGAAGCAAGATGAATGCTTTCGGGAATCAATTCCAGAAAGGAAATCGCGAGCATCACCCCGGCGGCGAAACAGAGCATGCAGCAAACATAGGTAAACGAAGGCTTTCGCATGACGCCGATCAGCGATCCAACGATCGGGCCGGAAAATGCGATGATGACGATGAGGATGATGGGTTCCATGGGCCGGGTGTCCTTTTTAGGAGCTGTTGTGTGGCTTCGGGTGCGGCGATTTTAAATGAAGACCTTAAAACCGCGACCCCCGATTCGTCAAGGGCGCTTCGTCGTTGGGCCACGCCGTATTTTATGAGAAATTATAAGTATTCGCGCTTTTTCGAGGTCAAATCCAAAACCATTTTTGACCCCGGAGAGAACTTACAAGCAAAAGGAGGCTGTCCATGGATCGAAAGCAAGTGATGGAAATGTTCAACAAGCGGCCGCGCATCGGGGCCCTGAGTACGGCCAACAAAGACGGTGACGTCAACGTGGCCATCTTCGGCTCCCCGCAGATGACCGACGAGAACACAGTGGTCATGGGCATCGGCGACAACCGCTCCCTTTCCTATCTTCGCGAAAACCCGAAAGCGGTTTTCATCGTCATGGAACCGGGCAAAAGCCCCATGGACTGGAAAGGATGCCGGGTTTATCTCGCCGTGGACCTGATCCAAGACCGGGGCGGGATGCTCGATTCGATCCGGGCCAAGGTCGCCGAAGCCGCCGGGGAGGCCGCTGCAAAGATGATCCATGCCGCCGTCCGCTTCAAGGTGACCGAAGTGCGCGATCTCATCGCCGCACCGTAGTTGCGCACCTGCGGCGCCGCTGTTGAGCTGCTGTTGAGCTGCTGCCAAGAAAAAACCAGATGTCGGATGTCAGATGAAAGTCACATGATCGGAAAAATCCAGAAATGGGGAAACAGCCAGTGAAAAAACCGACCTGGGGCTGTTCTGCCCAATCACAAGCCGCATCAAAAATTATCCTTTCGAGGTAGAGCTGTCCGGCGATCTGCCGGTGGCAGGGGCGGTGCTGACCGACCAGCTAAAAAGCCTGGACTGACGCGCAAGAAAGGCTGAGCGGATCGGTAAAGTACCGGCCGGCGTAATGTCTGAAGTTCTGGCCAAGCTGGTGGCCCTCGTCACTTGAAGTCCTTCCTGTTTTTGCAGATACGCGGTGATTTCGAAAATATTCCAAGCCTGTAGATTCCCTTTCCGACCAACCATTCCCATCGAGTTCTCCGGCAAAGTGCCTTCCGCCCCAACCCTGACCCCATGTTCATAATGGAGTCATGGGTGGACAAATCGATATCAATGTCTACTTATATATAACAATGTATATTTTATCGGCAGGAAAATTGAATCTCCCTGCAGCCCCGCAAAAGCGGGATTTCCGCTTGGCTCCAACAAGCTGCAGGGAACCATCAAGGTGAAGGACATCACCCCATCCCAAGGAGCTTCACCATGGCGCGACTTGACCGGTTTCCCGAGCCGATGCGCTCACATTTGGCCGATCTGCCCTGTCCCTCATTTGAGACCCAGCCTTGGACTCCGGGGCCGGAACTTTCCAAGCGCCGGGTGTCCCTGATCTCGACTGCAGGGCTGCATCTGCGCGGTGACCGCCCCTTTCAGTCCATGGACGGAGATTACCGGGTGATTCCGGGTACGGCCCAGGCCAACGATCTGGTGATGACGCACATCTCCACCAACTTCGATCGGACCGGCTTCCAGCAGGATTGGAATGTGGTCTTTCCCCTGGACCGGCTCCGCGAATTGGCCCAGGAAGGAATCATCGCAAGTCTGGGGGCCTACCACTACTCGTTTATGGGCGCCGCGGACCCCGCATCTATGCAATCCTCTGCAAAAAAGCTGTCCGGTCTTTTAAAAGGGGATCGCGTCGATGCGGCCCTGCTGGTGCCGGTGTGACCTTTTTGCACACGCGCCGTGGGCGCGTTGGCCCATTTTCTGGAGACCGAAGGAATCGCCACCACCCAGATCAGCCTGATCCGGGAACACACGGAAATCATCGCTCCCCCGAGAGCTCTGTGGGTTCC
>CAYPFH010000094.1:8921-12243 GCA_964409825.1 uncultured Desulfobacterales bacterium
CCGGGCTCGGAAAGACGGGCCGGACTTCGGTGGTGCATTTCGGCCCCGACTCGGCCGCTCAGCTGCTCAGCGCCTATGTCCTTAAGGGGGCGAAAAATTCAGGGGATGCGGACCTGCCTTTTGCGGTCGCGCTTCGGCTCGCGGCCCAGGATCTCAAAGCCTTCTATTTTGAGGCCGTGGCTGCCAGGCCGGGAGCCGTCCCGCCGGACAGCCAATCGTTCAACCGCTGGTTTTGGGCGGATACCGCTGCCGGCCGGGTACTAGCGGCCGCAAGGGATCGCTGCGGCAGCGAAACAGACAAACTGCTGCGCATGACCGGCAAAATGCTGCTGATCCCCATGGACCAAGGGAAACATTCTTAGGAAGGATTTCTGCGGTTACTCGAACCGAACAGATAAAGAGAAGACTTTTGGAACGCCTGTTGAACATCAAAGAAGCGGCTGAACACCTGAACGTGTCGGAGATGACGGTCCGGCGGTGGACGAACAAGGGACAGCTGAACTGCTACCGCGTCGGCGGCCGGCGTGCTCGCCGGTTCAGGATTCAGGACCTGACGGACTTTCTCGAGGCCGACCAGGCGACCGCTGCAACGGCGATGGTCCCTATCGGCGTCGAGAACGCTGCGGTTCCCGGCCATTCTCACATCACCCATCTGAGCGCAGAAGAAAACGAGGCGCTGGAGGTCGCGGCCGCCTATATCCTGGAAGGCCTCCGGGGTAACGAAACGGTTTTTGTCATGGCCCCCGGCGAAAAGACCGGCCCCCTCATGAACGCCCTGCGCCGGAAAGAAGCGAGCATCGCAGAAAACAGCACGGCCGGAAGGCTGCACTTCAGCCAGGGCAGAGATTCGCCGGCCCTTCAAAGGAAATACCTGTCGGACCTGGCCGCCCGATCCCAAGGTCGCTTCAGGGTCTTTGGCGACATGACCTGGACCCGGGAAAAGAACTGGCGGACAGAGGACCTGTACCGGCTGGAGAAATCGATGGATCGAACCGACGACATCGAAGGCGGAATATTTCTCTGTCAATACGCCCTGGATCGTTTCACCGGCACGGAGATCATGATGGCCTTGGATACCCACACCCATAATATCTACAGGGGCCGGCTCATCGACAATCCTTATGAGGCAGCTGCTGCAACGGTTTTGAGAACAAGCATGCGATCGTATGAAACCTGGAGAAGCTGAAAAACGTCTGTTGGTAGGCGCCCATACGGCAAAGGCTTTTTTCCGGGACATAAGCCGGATGGGTTTCGGCACCATCTCTGCGGTTTCCAACCCATGGGCCCACGGAGGCCGAACCGTCGGCGACCGTGGATCGTTCACGCAACCCATTCATTACAGGAGGTATCATGAAAAAAGTACTCTGGATCGTTACGGCAGTGGCCCTGGCAGCGGTGGGCGCCATTGCGGTGTCCACCGCCGGGCAGGCTTTGCCCGGCGCCGATGCCGATGGCCTGTGGACGTACATCACCCGGACCGACCCCTATGAACAGTGGGAGCATTGGCCCGGACATGCCGGGATGTACCCGGGTAAAAGCCCCCATGGCGCCTTTCTGAAGCTTTACGCCAACAAACCGGCCATCGAGGCGGCAAAGGCCGGCCGGCCGATGCCCGAAGGGGCCATCATCGTGAAGGAAAACTACGGCAAGGACCGGAAAACGCTCATGGCGGTGACGCCCATGTACAAGATCGAGGGGTACAACCCGGCGGGCGGTGACTGGTATTGGGCCAAATATGCCGCCGGCGGGAAGGTCGAGGCCGCGGGACAGCCCAAAGGCTGCATTACTTGCCACAGCGTGCAAAAAGACAAGGACTGGCTTTTCACCGAAGCCAAATAGGTGATCTTGCCCGGAGGCGCCGGAGCCACCTGCCGCTGCGCCTCCGGGCAAGCCGGCAATGGGCCTGGAACATATTTCAAGACTCTTTTACCACTGACCGGAAAGGCGGGATGAGATGAGTTGGCTGTATGAATGGTTGTCGGGAATCGGTTACCACCATCCCCTGCATCCGCCGGTGACCCATGTGCCGGTGGGGCTGGTGATCGGGGCTTTCGTATTCCTGCTGGCCTCACGGGTATTGCGTAACGAAAGTCTTGTGCGAACCGCCAGGCACTGCGCCGTCCTGGCCTTGCTGGCAGCACCGGTGGCAGTTTTTTTTGGCGTGATGGACTGGCAGCATTTCTACGGCGGCGCCTGGGTTTTTCCCATCCGCGTGAAGGTGGTATTGGCATGCGCACTGGTCCTGTTTTTGGTACTGGCCTGGAAAACCTCGCCCACATCGGGTTTTGCCCCTAAAGGCGCGACAGCCGTTTACGCCTTGTGCCTGATGGCGGCTGCCGGGCTGGGGTTTTTCGGGGGGGAGCTGGTGTACGGTCCCAAGTTGCCGGGTGCCGCGGTCGACGACGCCATGGTGCAGCAAGGGTCCGTACTTTATGTTGAAAGCTGCGCCATGTGCCATTACAGCGACAGCACCCAAACCAAGATCGGACCGGGATTGAAAAATCTTTTCCAAAATGAGCGCCTGCCCGTCAGTCAAAGTCCCGTCAGTGCGGCAGCAGTTGCCGATCAACTGAAAAACCCGTTTGACCGGATGCCGGCCTTTCCGGACCTGACCGATGAGCAGGTACAGGCCCTGGTGGCCTACTTAAAGACGTTGTAAGCAGCGCCGATCCACCGGCGTTGCCTTCACGCATAGGTATAGGCAAACATGACGAGAGACGCTCACAAACGATTGAACACCTGGTCGGCCTCATTGGGAAGAGCGCTTCTGCGGCGGCTTAACGCGCCCCGCAAGGCCTATGAGAAGCGGATCGTGAACAACCTGGACAACCTCTACCGCGTTATCCGCAAAGGAGACGTCGTCCTGGTCGAGGGTCGATCGGAAATGAGCCGAATCATTCAGCTGTTGACCCATAGCTCCTGGAGCCATTCGGCCTTTTATGTCGGAGAGGCGCTGGAGGGCACCGGCTCGCAGAGCGTAAGAAAATCATTGAGAAATACCGGCGAACCGGACCGGCGCCACATGCTGGTCGAGGCCGATGCGGCAAGCGGCGTCAGGGCTGTGCCGCTGCGCAAATACTGCGACGACAACATCCGGATCTGCCGGCCCTTCGGGATTGGTGCCGAAGACCTAAAGACCGTCATTGAGGAGGTCATCGGCAACCTGGGAAGACACTACGACCACCAAAACATCCTGGACCTGGCACTTTTGCTGCTGCCGCCGTTTTTGAACCCCTTCAAAAAGCGAACCATCAAAGCCTGCCTGGGCGGCTGCACGGAATACGAAGTCATCTGCTCCGGCATGATCGCCAAGGCGTTTCAG
>CAYPFH010000095.1:0-12235 GCA_964409825.1 uncultured Desulfobacterales bacterium
TCGAACCGCGGCTCTCCGCTTCGCTGCGGCCGGGATGACGGATTGGGAAGTTTCAGTATTGATCAAACTGACCAACTCGCGGTCAGCGGCGGCGCTCGAACGGTTCGGCCCTATTTGATCAATCTCCGCCGCATCGCCGATAGGGCGGCCAGGGTGAAAACCACCGAAAACACGACCAGATAGGCCAGGCTCAAAAGGCTTGAGGTTTCGTGGGCCCCGAGGCCGAAGCCGCGGACCATCTCCACCAGGTGGTGCAGGGGAAAGGCCAGGGCCAGGGGCCGGGCCCAGGCCGGAAGGTTGGAGACCGGGAAAAAGGTTCCGGAAAACAGAAACATCGGGGTGATGAACAGAAAGATCGGCAGGTTGAACATCTCGATGCTCGGGGTGACGCCGGTGAAAAACAGTCCCACCGCGCCGAAGGCAAGGCCCCCGAGCAGGGCCGCGGGCAGGATCAGGAGCCCTGCCGGAAAATCCACGAACCCGAGCACGCCCAGGACCGTCATCATGATGGCGGCCGCGGCCGTTGCCTTGGTGGCGCTCCAGACGATTTCGGCGATGATGATCTCCTCTAATGAAAGCGGGGTGGCTAGCATCCCGTCAAACGTCTTCTGGTAGTACATCCGGACAAAGGATGCGTAGGTGGTCTCGAAAAAGGCATTGTACATCACCGCCACGGCGATGAGCGCCGGGGCCATGAACTCGGTATAGGTGAAGTCGGCGCCGGCGTACGAAACAGCATCGATCATGCCGGAAAACCCCAGGCCGAAGGCCAGGATGAACAGCATCGGTTCTAACAGCGGCGTGATGAAGCTCACCTTCCAGATCTTCTGGTAGGTGACCAGGTTTCGTTTCCACACCTTGAAAAACCGCCAGGAAATGGCGTCGAGTCGGATCATTCCCGAAGCTCCCTTCCGGTGAGACGTAAAAATACGTCCTCCAGGGTTCCGTTTCGAAACGTGCATCTGTCCATGCAGAATTTTTCCCGGATCGTGTCGTTCAGAGACGAATCCTCGGAGGTATACAGGATCAGCCGATGTTCCAGGTCCTCGTGGGCGAGGTTTTTGTCATCCGCGAATTTTCTGAGAGACTCGTCGGGGCCTTCCACTTCGATCACGTGGCGGCCGGCGTGTTCGGCGATGAGCGACTCGGGGCTGCCTTCGACCAGGATTTTGCCGTGGTCTATAATGACCAGCCGGTCGCAGAGCTGGGCGGCTTCTTCCATGTAGTGGGTGGTGATCACCACGGTGAGACCGCTTCGCTTCAGGGCGTCGAGTTTGTCCCAAAGCTGGTGCCGGGACTGGGGATCGAGGCCGGTGGTCGGCTCGTCCAGGATCAGAAGATCCGGCCGGTTGATCAGGGCCCGGGCCAGGATCAACCGGCGGGCCATTCCCCCGGACAGCTCGGCCACCTTGGCATTTTTTTTGTGGGAGAGGGCGAAAAAGTCCAGCAGCTCTTCAGCCCGGTGGCGGGCCTCGTCGTGGGGCACGGAAAAATAGCCGGCAAAGATATGAAGATTCTGTATGACCGATAGGTCCGGATCGAGGGTGTTTTCCTGGTGGCAGACGCCGATGCGGGATTTGACGGTGCGCCAGCCGTCTTCGATGTCGATCCCGAAGATCCGGACAACCCCTGCAGAAGGGGGAGAAAACCCGTAGAGCATCCGGATGGTGGTGGTTTTTCCTGCGCCGTTGGGTCCCAGAAGCCCAAAAAACTCGCCCCGTGAGACCGAAAACGAAATGCCGTCCACGGCCGTAACCTTGCCGAACCGTTTGTACAGGTTTTCGATCTCGATGATGTTTTCCATGATCCGGCCGTCTCCGCGATTTTATAAATTTTTCTCGATTCAGGACACCTGACAGAAATCGCTATCCTGTCGCCGCCGAAAAACCCGCGCCGATGCCTGGGTATCGAGCAACCCGCCTCGAGGATCCAGCATCCAGATTCGGCGCCAAAGGCGCTGAAGCAGACCACCAGCTATTCTACCCTATCCATTCGACGATACCGGCCACCACCTCCTCCGGGGCGATGTTGCCGCAGCGGATCCGGCAATCTTCATATCGGCGGTACAGCGGATTTCGCTCCCGGTAAAGATCGGCCACGGTCTGTCCGGGTGCCCGAACGACTCCCCGGGCGTCCATGTTGTCGAGCCGCGCTTGCAGCCGGGCCGGGTCCAGGTCGAGGTGAACGATTTTGGCGCCGGTGCGCAGGTGGGTCATCGCCTTTTCGCTGTAGACCACGCTGCCCCCGGTGGCGATGACGCATCCGAAAGGAGAGAGGGAAAGAACGTGCCGCTCCTCGATCCTGCAAAATCCGACAAGAGTCTCCCGCCGGATGATCTCAAACAGTCTCAGCCCCTCCATGGTCTGGATATGGACATCGGTGTCGAGAAAGCCGAGGCCGAGCCGCTTGGCCAACAGCACGCCGACGGTGCTTTTTCCGACCCCCGGCATGCCGATCAGGACAACGCCTGTTTTATCCGGTCGCCCAACGCTACTCGTCATCCGCCATCTCATGTGAAACTTCGGTCGAAGTCGGGGTTTTTGTAGGGCACGACCTGCGCCTGTCCGAGCGCAGTCACGCCATGGCGTGACGAAGCCGGATGGCGTGCCTTCATGAACGGCACCAGTCTTCGTTGCTCCGCAACTTCGCCACGGCACGCGGAGGCCATTCGACTTTGCTCATGACAAGCCGTTCACTACATCGGCAGAGGCTGCCGGGGAAGTTTCATTCTTGATCAAATCCCGTTCTCGAACGGGACGGCGGGGCTGTCATTGGAAACCGGGCATCCGTTCTTCCCCATGCGGCGCAGCCGCATCATAATAAACTCGCGCAGCGAGTTTATTGCAGCGCAAAATCCACGGCGGCTTCGGCGTGAATGTGAGCGGTGTCGAATATGGGAACCGGGCAGTCCGCATTTCCGACCAGCAGGCCGATTTCGGTGCACCCTAGGATCACCCCCTCTGCCCCAGATGAGACCATCCGCTCCATGATCGAAACATAACGGCGTTTGGACGCATCCTCGATTTTGCCGCGGCAAAGCTCTTCGAAGATGATCCGGTTGATGTCTTCGATCTCTTCATTTTCCGGAATCGACACCGTCAGTCCGTAGTTCCGTTCGAGCCGCTGCCGGTAAAACGGTTCGACCATGGTGGCGCGGGTCCCCAGCATGGCCACGCGGCGGAGGCCGGCAGCCCGGATTTTGGCGCCGGCGGCATCGGCGATGTGCAGCAGCGGGATGCCGACGGCCTCCTGGACCTGCGGAGCGACCTTGTGCATGGTGTTGGTGCAGATCAGCAGAAAATCGGCGCCGGCCAGCTCCAGCCTTTGGGCAGCCTGGATCAGCCGATCGGCGATCTCTTCCCACTGCTCAGCGCGCATCAAAGACTCGATTTCGGCAAAATCGACGGACAGCAAAAGGCACCGGGCAGAATGCAGTCCCCCGAGCCGTTCTTTCACCCGCTCGTTTACGATCCGGTAGTATTGGACCGACGATTCCCAGCTCATCCCGCCGAGAAGTCCAATGGTCTGCATGAGGGTTGCCTCCTGAAGGTTCCAAGGTTCAAGCCAACGGTTTTGCAATCATTCGTTTGCTTTTCTGGCAGTTGAATCTCGCGCAGAGGCGCAGGGGCGCAGAGATATTTATAGACATTCTTCTCCGCGTCTCTGCGCGAGGACAAATTGAATTGATTCCCCCACGGCAGCAGTTTGCGGATCCATGCCACAATATATCGGTTTTATCTTGACAGAAACCACTATATTTTGTATGCATCCCTAACTCCTACACCCCCAGTGCCGGAATCGTCATATGCTGCGTCCGGGATCTTCGATGAATCGCAGAAAATTCCTTTTCTGGAGCGCTGCGTCTTTACTCGGGCTGATGGCGCCGGCATCGGCCGCCGCAGCGCTTTTTCCCAAGCGCCGGTCCACACCCGGCTATGTCTCGCTGATCATCGACGATATCGGCTACAGCCGGTTCCGGACGCAGATGTTTCTGAAACTGCCGATACCCATTACCTATGCGGTGCTGCCTCGGCTTGCGCTGACCCGGGCGCTGGCCGTCGAGATTTACGAAACAGGACACCAGCTTTTGCTGCATCAGCCCATGGAGCCGGTCGATTGCCGGTTCGATCCGGGGCCGGGCGCCCTCTATGTGGGTTTCGAGGCCGACCGGATCGCAGATATTCTTGAGGAGAACCTCGACAGCGTCGCCTTTGCCGCAGGGGTGAACAATCATATGGGATCGCTTTTCACGGCCAGCGCCGGCAAGATGCACACCGCGATCGAGGCCCTGAAAGAACAAAACCGCTTTTTTGTCGACAGTGTCACCTGCCGGCAGTCGATCGGCTTTCGTACCGCCATGTGGCTCAATGTGCCCTGCGCCCGCCGGCATGTGTTTCTCGACAATATCCGCGAAGAGTCTGCCATTTTCGGCCAGCTCCGGTTCCTGTCGCAGATCGCGCGCCAAAACGGGTACGCCGTCGGCATCGGACATCCCTTTCCGGAGACGGCCGCAGCCATCGGCCGGTTTTTTCAGTCCCCTGAAGCTGCCCGGATCGAGCCGGTTTACGTGTCTTCTCTGCTCACCCTGCCCAGCGGCTAGAAAAGAATGAATGTTCTCAGCAAAGCTGCGGAAACCGATTTCCCCTGAACCCGCATCGTGCAGCGCGGGTTTTATTTTTTTGTCCTTCGATATGCGGATTTCGTGCTTTTACCCACCGTTGCCGTCGTCGAGAAGCGCTGTCAGGTCCGACAGCCTGTCGATTCGGCAGACCGCATCAAGCTCCTGATCGCCGTAGGCCACCAGGGCCACGCCGGCTGCCCAAGCCGCCTCCTCGTCCACCTTGGAGTCTCCCAGATACATGGCCTGGTCGGCCGAGACGTCGAAATGGTCCAGGACTTTGAGCAGCATGTCCGGATGCGGTTTCGGGCGAGGGACGTCGGAGGAACAGACCACCAGATCAAACGCGCCCTGGAGGCCGAACGCTTCCAGCAGCGGGTTGATGGTATCGGTTCGATTGGTGGCGACGGCGGTTTTCCAGCGCGGCCGAAGCCATGCCAGCAGGGGCTTCAGAGTCGGCTCCATCTCCATGAACGGCAGAAACGGCCGGTAGCCCATCTGCCTGCGAAATTCGTGGGCAGCCTCCCGTTCTTTTGGATCTTTCAACAGGTAAGCCAGGGCGTTGTCCACCGTATGCATATGCACGTAGGTGAACTGCTCTTGTGTGAGAAGCGGCCGGCCGACGTGGGATAGAAGGCTGTTGTAATAGGCCCGGTTGGCGCGCCGGGTGTCGAATAAGACTCCGTCGCAGTCGAAGACCACGACCTGCACGTTGCGGAAAGATGTGTGGGGACAATTCATGGCAGATGTCAGTCCCGCCGCCTGTCTGCGGGGTTCAAGGTTTCAGGTTCCGGGTTCAAGGTTCATCTATATGAATTTTATACGAATCTCTTGACCCGGCCGCGGAGCCGCCGCGGATAAATACGCGAAAGCGGATTTATTGAGTCACGTTTCCGTATATCTTGATTTTTATTTCCGGTTTTACCGGGCTGTCGGTCTTGAGCACGATTTGTTCAAAGTAGCGGCCTGTTTGCTCGCGGACATTTCTCACGGTAAGAAGGTAGCCCGGTCGGCCGCCGGTGTCGAGCCGCGAGAGCATGTAGCGGATATTGTCCGTCTGTCCTTCCACCGGCCCCCGGATCCGGAACCGGTACCGATCTTCGGGGACGATCCGGATCGTGGCGTGAATCTCTTCCCCCGCCTTTCCGAACAGCTTTGCAAAGGCAGGCTCGATGACAGCGAACCGCTCTACCGTGCCGAGCATGACTAGTGAAAACTGCTGCCGCCTCGGGTCGTTGCAGTAGACTATGGCGGTTTTGGACAGGTGCTGGCCGCCGTAGCCTTCCGTGTTGACTTTAATGACGATGCTTCCCTCGCCGCCGGGAGGGATCTGCCTCGGGTAGGAGGCAACCGAGCAGCCTCAGCCGGTACGGACGTTTTTGATGACCAGGGGGGCGTTGCCGGCATTGCGGACCGTAAAGGCGTGGGTGACCTGCGTTCCTTCCACCACCGGAGCGAACGCGTGGCGCAGCTGGTCGATTTCGACCCGCGGCGCTGTCGGCGTTTGGCTCGATGCGGCCGCCGAATGGGATACGGGCAGCAGCAGCGCAAGCATGACCAATAATCTGAAGTTCATCGATTCGTTCCTCTGTAATTGTAAAATCCTACGGCGCATGACAGCGTCTGTCAAGCCGACGCTGCGCGCGTCCCCGGGTCCCGTCAAAGTCAAAAATGGAGGGCCACGTTCCGTCGTGGCCGCCCGCGGTCGGACCCGACAGAGCGCGTCCCTCAAAATTGGGCTGTCGATACGACCTGCGCCCCATCAACGGTTCGTCCGCTGCGCGGACTTTGGCGGATCCCTGGCGCGCGTCCGGCTGGATTTCAGACCGCGACTTAGAGCATCGACACCGGGTCGACGTCCACGGACACCCGGACCCTGCGATCCGAAGGCGCATCTTCTGCAAAGATGACCCGGCGGACAAGCTGACGCAACACTGCAGCGCCGGGGCCTTTGACCAGAAGCTGCCACCGGAATCGGCCGGCAATCCTGGACAAGGGGGATTCGATGGGGCCCAGCACTTCGACTCCGGGATGCAGCGCGCCGGCAGCGGCCCGCAGCCGGTCTCCGATCTGCCGCGCGTTTTGGGCCACCGCACCTTTTTCTATTCCGCTGAACCGAAGCTGAAGCAGACGTGAAAACGGAGGATAGTTGAGTTTTCGGCGGAATTCGATTTCCCGGGCAAAAAAGGTTCTAAAGTCCTGGTCCCTTGCCGTCGTGATGCAAAAATGCTCGGGGTTGAGGGTCTGCATGATCACCCGGCCGGGCCGGTCGCCCCGGCCGGCCCGGCCGGCGACCTGGGCCAGCAGCTGAAACGTCCGCTCTCCGGCCCGAAAATCGGGAAAGTTCATCGAAAGATCCGCAGAGACGATGCCCACCAGGGTGATATGGGGAAAGTCGTGGCCCTTGGCTACCATCTGGGTGCCGATCAGAATGTCGATCTCTCTGCGGCGCAGGGCTCGCAGCAGCTTCAAAATGGCCCCCTTGCGGCGGGTGGTGTCGCGATCCATCCGGGCGACGCGAGCCGTTGGAAACAGGCCCTGAACCGTCTCTTCGAGTTTTTCGGTGCCGAGGCCGAGGAGCCGGATGGCTTCGGCGCCGCAGGCATCGCAGATGGATTGGGCCGGGCGCTGGTAGCCGCAGTAGTGGCAGCGATAGGCGTTTTGCCCCTGGTGGAAGGTCATGGCGATGTCGCAGTGCCGGCAGGTGACCGGACTGCCGCAGGCCCCGCATACCGGAAAGCTGGCGTAGCCTCGCCGATTGAGAAACAATAAAATCTGTTCATTTCGCTGCAGGGCCTCGGTCATGGCCCGGCGCAGCGGTCCGGTCAGATACCGCCTGGGTCCGCGAAGATCCCTGGCCGTCGTCAGGTCGACCACCTCGATGGCCGGCAAGGGGCGGTTTTCGATCCGCTCGGGGAGCTCGATTTCGGTGAGCTTGCCGGTCTGCGCATTCTGAACCGACTGAACAGAGGGGGTTGCCGAGCCGAGCAAGGCGACGGCCCCGGCCAGTTTGGCCCGCACCAGGGCCATGTCCCGGGCGTTGTACCGAAGCCCGGTTTCCTGCTTGAAGGAGGGGTCGTGTTCTTCGTCGACCACCACCAGGCCCAGGGGATCCACCGGCGCAAACAGGGCCGAGCGGGCGCCGATGACCACCGTTGCTTTGCCGCGGACGACCCGCATCCATTGATCGAACCGCTCCCCTGCGGTCAGGGCGCTGTGAAGCACCGCAATATGCGCCCCGAAGCGGGCCCGGAACCGTCGTTCCATTTCGGTGATCAAGGCGATCTCCGGAATCAGCACAAGGACCCCTTTTCCCAGGTCCAACGCTGCCCGGGCCGCATGGAGATAGACCTCGGTTTTGCCGCTGCCGGTCACGCCGGTCAACAGAAAAGCCCCGTATCCGCCCGGCAGCTGGGCTTTGATCGCGGCCACCGCCGCGTGCTGGGCGCCGGTCAGCAAAGGGGGCTTGTCCGGTGGTATCGGTTCTCCGAAGGGATCGCGGTAGACCGTCTGCCAGTGGGTGCGGACCTGCCCGTCTTTTTCCATGGCCCGGACCAGGGCCGGCGCCGTGGGAACCTGCTCCCTGAGGCGGCGGATCGGAATCGGCCCCTGAGACGCCAACATTGCGATGATTTTCTTCCGGGGTTCGGAAAGGGTTGTCGAATGTGGAGGCGGTTCGGCCAGGGCGGCGATTCGCTCCTTGAGATGCCGGGCGCTGCCGCCGGCCAGGACGGTATGCCGCCGGATGTGTCCGCCGGCCTCCAGCTCCCGGACGAGGGCCTGCTTTTTTGCAGGTGCGTCCCTCCCGGCCACCCTCCCGACGGAAATCGGATGCTGCAGCTGCTGAAGAAAGGCGCGGGCGGCGGCCTTGAGCCCGCCGCCGGCCAGCAGATCCCGGCCTTTATCGGTGATGGCCAGCGTCGTCCGGTCCGATACGGTGACGCCTCCGGGCAGGCCGGTGCGGATCGTCTCTCCTATGGGGTGCAGGTAGTACTCTGATATCCAACGGAAAAATGGGATCATCGATTCGGAAAAGATCGGCGCCTCATCCAGGACTTCGATGATCGGCTTCAGGGCTTTTTCCCTGACCGGTGCGCCGGGCCCCAAAACGAATCCGGTGACCCGGCGATTTTTGAAGGGAACCAGAACCCGGTGGCCGGGCAGCACGTCTTCGGCGATGCTCTCGGGCACTGTGTAAGTGAAGGTCCCCTCCACCGGGAGAGCGACTGCGATTTCGAGCGTTTGAATGAATTTTGCCATCGACCTGCTATAATAATCGAATATTGCTGTTTATTATTGACACTGTCCCAAGAGATAGCTTATTTTACAAGGCATATGATAAAGATCCGGTTGCCGCTTCCCGGCAGCAGCGGCCTGAAGTTGCCGCCCGCCGGGAAAGCCGATACCGCGATGCCGGCTTTCCTTTCACCGAAGGAGGACCCATGGTCAAGAAATCAAAGATCCTGCTGGTCATGATCGTTGCCGCCGCCCTGATTGCCGTTCCCTGCGGGGGGGTTCTTGCGCAGGACGAGCCGTATGAAAAAGACCGGGATCCCGGCGCCATGGCCGCGGATCTGGTGCTTGCCCGCCCCGTTGGACTGGCAGCCATTGTGGCCGGCACCGCCGTGTTCGCGGTTTCCATACCGTTTTCGGCGTTGGGCGGCAACGCCGGCCAGGCATGGCAGAAACTGGTGGTCGATCCGGTCGCATACAGCTTTCGCCGGCCCTTGGGGGAGTTCTAGCCCGCCAACAAGGAAGCGATCCGGCCTGCCCGGATCGCTTCCGGCCGCTTCGCCGCCTCCACGACCGGGGCCTGCCTGCTATATGTTTAGTGCTCGATCGCATAATTTCAGTGACGGTTCTCCGATCGAAGAACATTCACCGCTGAGACATAGAGGGCGCAGAGTAAACCTTCTATATCTTCATCTTGGCATTCTCTGCGGCCTCCGCGTTTTGGCGGTGAACCCATCGTCAGCATCATTACGCCCACCTGTACTTCGGTGTAGCGCAAACCCTCCACTTCCAGCAACGTGAATAAGACCGCCCGGCGCTTTTTGAAATCTCGCCGCCGCCGCTTTTTCTTGTCATTCTTGACACAGTCCCACATTTTGTATATACGCGGTTCGATGTCACCAATATCTGCCGGTTGAGGCATTGTTGGCCTGTTTTCGATGCCCTCTTCAGCGCCCGCCAGCCCTCGAACCTGACAAAGGAGGTCCCATGCCGCTTCACGTGGCCACCCACCCGCTGATCCGGCACAAGCTCGGACTCATGCGCCGGAACGACCTTCCCACAAAGGATTTCCGGGATCTTTGCTCCGAAATCGCCCGGCTTCTGACTTATGAAGCCACGAAAAACCTGGCCACGGAAAAGCAGACCGTCCAGGGATGGGCCGGTCCTGTGGCCGTTGAAGGCATCAAGGGGAAAAAAATCACCATTGTGCCGATATTGCGGGCCGGTCTGGGGATGATGCACGGGGTGCTGGACATGATCCCTTCTGCGAGGGTCAGCGTCGTTGGACTGTATCGCAACGAAGAAACCCTCGAGCCGGTGGAGTATTATGTCAAGATGACCCGCCACATGGAAGAGCGGATCGCACTGATCCTGGATCCGATGCTGGCCACCGGCGGTACGCTGTTGTCCACCATCGACACGATCAAAAAGGCCGGATGCCGGCAGATCAAGGGACTTTTCATCGTCTCCGCCCCCGAGGGGTTGAAGCGGGTGGAAAACGCCCATCCCGACGTGGAGATCTACACTGCGGCGGTGGATGAAAAGCTCAACGACATCGGCTACATCTTACCCGGGCTTGGCGATGCCGGCGACAAGATTTTCGGCACCAAATGATGTTCACCGCAGAGGCGCAGAGGACACAGAGAGAATCTGTTGACAGTGGCCTCTTTCCGCGTTCTCCGCTTCTGCGGCGTTTTCATGGGGCAGGAATCTTTTTTCATACAGACGCTGCATGTGGACCGGGACCGGTCTGAAAAGCCTTTCTCCGCGTCCTCAGCGTCTCTGCGGTGAACATCATTAGACGAACAACGGAGCTAAAATGGCGGAAAACACAACTCCCCGGAGGTATTTAACCACCCCCAGAGAAATCGTGGTCGGCGGCCAGATGCTCTTTGTAGCTTTCGGGGCGCTGGTTCTGGTGCCGCTGCTCACCGGACTCGATCCGAACGTCGCGCTGTTTACCGCAGGGGTGGGAACGATCCTGTTCCAAGTCGTGACCCGCCGGAGGATCCCGATATTTCTGGCGTCTTCCTTTGCCTTCATCGCCCCGATCATATACGGCGTCCAGACCTGGGGCATTCCCGGAACGCTTTGCGGCCTCATGGCCGCGGGCGGGTTTTATATCTTGCTCAGCTTCTTGATCCGCTGGCGGGGAAGCGAATTCGTGGTGCGGCTGCTGCCGCCGGTGGTTACCGGCCCGGTAATCATGGTGATCGGGCTGATCCTGGCGCCGGTGGCGGTCCACATGGCCATGGGGCGAACGGGCGACGGCGCGGCCGTTCTCGTACCGCAGGCCACGGCCCTGATCGTGTCGATGATCTCGCTTGCCACGGTCGTTTTGGTGTCGCTGCTCGGCAAAGGCATGCTGCGGCTGATTCCCATTCTTTGCGGGATTATTGTCGGCTATATCGTATCGATACCCTTCGCTCTGATCGATTTTTCTCCGGTGGCCGAGGCGTCTTGGGTGGCCTGGCCAAAATTCGTGCTCCCGGAATGGAATCTTCAGGCGGTGATCTTTATCGTTCCGGTGGCCATCGCACCGGCCATCGAACACTTCGGAGACATCCTGGCCATCGGTTCGATCACGGGCAAGAATTACCTGGAAGATCCCGGCATCCAGAACACGATGCTGGGAGACGGACTGGCCACGTCTCTGGCTTCTTTTCTCGGCGGCCCGCCCAATACCACCTATTCTGAAGTCACCGGCGCCGTAGCCCTGATCAAGGTCTTCAACCCCGTGATCATGACCTATGCCGCGGTGTTCGCCGTTGCCCTGGCATTCATCGGCAAGGTGGGCGCCCTGCTTCAGACCATTCCGACCCCGGTGATGGGGGGAATCATGGTGCTGCTCTTCGGGGCGATCATGGTGGTGGGCCTTAACAGCCTGGTCAAGGCGGGGCAGGACCTGACAGAGCCGAGGAACCTGTCCATCGTTGCGTTGATCCTCGTGTTCGGCATCGGCGGGATGAGCCTTTCCGCCGGGGAGTTCAGCCTCGAGGGAATCGGTTTGGCGGGCATCGTCGGGGTGGTGCTCAATCTGGTGCTGCCGCGGAGAAGGTCAGAGGACAGATGACAGATGTCCGATGTCGGAGGTCAGATGTCAGCGGTGGGGCTGGAATCCCCCGGATCTGAGTCCGGGGCAGGCTTTTCCAAGCTCGGAATGACGGGGCCGGGAACAACGAAGTTTGATGAAATCGAAAATGGTTCCCGAAACCTTCGTCCGGCTTTATTCGGTTTCCATAAGTAATAGAAAACAATGGATTCCCGCTTTCGCGGGAATGACGGAAGAAGGAATATTCGGCCTTTTTACGAGACCATCAAGTTTCACATAAGCCCCGCCGCTGACCGCCTGGGCGGTCAGTTTGATCAAGGGCGACACTTTCC
>CAYPFH010000096.1:0-12157 GCA_964409825.1 uncultured Desulfobacterales bacterium
CTTGGGTTTTGGAGGTTGGAGGGCCACGCTCCGTCGTGGCCGGTATTGGGTCATTACCGGCAACACGGACTAGACTGCGCGCGTCCCTCCACCGGCAGAGGCTTCGGGGGAAGTTTCAGTATTGATCAAACTGACCGCCCCGAAATCAGCCGCGGTCTGGATTCTGTTTTTCTCCGGCCTCCTGGCTGCTGTCTTCCGGCTTTTTCTTCTCCTTGGGCCTTTCCACCACCGGGGCGAGCTCCGGGGGCGACACCCGGCGCACTGCGTCGTACTCCGGCGGGCAGGCCACCATGCACTCGCCGCACTTGACGCACTTTTCCAGGTCGATCCCCTTTTTCCGGTTGCTGGTGGTGAAAATCGCTTCGGTGGGGCAGACCCCCACGCAGGCTTCGCAGCCGACCGCACATTTCCCAAGGTCGATGTAGTAGGCCGTCAGCGTCCGGCACATGCACGAAGGGCACCTTATTTCCTCGATATGAGCCCGGTATTCGTCCCGAAAATACTTCAGGGAAGTGAGCACCGGATTCGGGGCGGTTCTTCCCAGGCCGCAGAGGGAGCCGGCCTGGATCTCCCGGCTCAGCGCATCGAGCAGTTCCATGTCGCCTTGCCGCCCTTCTCCCCGGGTCAGCCTCCCTAAGATCGTCAGCAGGTGGTGGGTGCCGATCCGGCAAAAGGTGCACTTGCCGCAGGATTCATTCCGGGTGAACTCCAGAAAATATCGTGAAACGTCCACCATGCAGGCGTCTTCGTCCATGACCACCATGCCCCCGGAGCCCATCATGGCGCCTGCCTCGATCAGGGAGTCGAAATCGATGGGGGTGTCGAGAAACTCTTCGGGCAGGCAGCCGCCGGAGGGGCCTCCGATCTGAACGGCCTTGAATTTTTTTTTGTTGGGAATCCCGCCGCAGACGTCGAAGATCAGGCTGCGGAGGGTCACCCCCATGGGAATTTCCACCAGCCCGGGATGGGTCACGTTGCCGACCACCGAAAAAATCGCCGTCCCCGGACTGTTTTCGGTCCCGATCTGCCGGAACCATCCGGCCCCCCTGGCCACGATCGGCGGGATCGATGCCAGGGTCTTGACGTTGTTGATCACGGTGGGCTTTTGCCAAAGCCCTTCTGCGGCCGGGTAGGGCGGCCGGTGCACCGGCATGCCGCGGTTTCCCTGGATCGACTGGATCAGCGCGGTCTCCTCTCCGCAGACAAAGGCCCCCGAGCCCTGGAAGACTTCGATGTCGAAGGAAAAGCCGCTTCCCAGAATGCCATCGCCGAGAAGACCCCGGCGTCTTGCCTCCTCGATGGCGCCGGTGACGATTCCAACCGCCAGCGGATATTCCGCCCGGACATAGACAATCGCATTTCGGGCGCCCACGGCAAAGGCGCAGAGCATCATCCCCTCCAGCACCTGATGGGGGTTGCTCTCCAGCAGGGTCCTGTCCATGTAAGCGCCGGGATCGCCTTCGTCTGCGTTGCAGATCAGGATCTTTTCGTCGCCGGAAACATCCGCCGCCAGCCGCCATTTTCGTCCCGTCGGAAAACCGGCCCCGCCCCGGCCGCGAAGTCCCGAGCGGTCCACCTCTTCAAGGACCGCGGACGCATCCGAAACCAGGGCACGGGCGATGGTTCCGTAGCCGCCTTCGGCGATGTAGTCGAAGATATCTTCCGGATCGATCCGGCCGCACAGTTCCATGATTACCCGCCTTTCCATGGAAAAGCGGGAAAAATCGCCGACGGCCGGAATCATTTCGTTGGGTTCCATGGCGCCTAATATGTGCTCGAAGCGCGGATCTCCCTGCCCAAGAAAGAACCTGGTCAGCATCTTGGCCTTTCCCGGGGTCACCTCCGGGTAGAAAATGGGGGGAAATCCCGAGTCGGGATGGTCGATGATGACCACCGGCTCGGCATAGCAGTGGCCGATGCAGCCCACCGGATGAATCCGGGCCGAAATCCACTGTGCGGCCAATGCCTCCTCGAACGCGGCTTTGGTATCCAACGCGCCGGAGGCGATGCCGCAGGTCGCCATACCGATGTGAATTTTCGGCTCCGGCGATTGCAAAAACGCCTGCTTTCGCTGATCCGCCTCTTCTTTCAGCTTCCGGTAGCGCTCCTCCGGACCTGCATTATCCGTCGGATTCATCTTCTGGTCGCTCTCTTTGGGCTCTTTCTTTTTCGAGTTGAATCCTCAAAATGAGGCTCTCCACCTTGCTGGGCGCCATATGTCCGTGAACGGTTTCACCGATCACGGTCACCGGGGCCAGGGCGCAGCATCCCACACAGGCCACCCTTTCGATGGAAAACTCCCGGTCCTCGGTGGTCCGGCCCTCTTCGATTTGCAGCTTCCGTTCGAAGTTCTCCAGGATGATGTCCCCGCCGCGTACATGGCACGCGGTTCCCATGCAGACTTTGACCGGGTTGCGGCCCGGTGGATTGAACCGAAACTGGTTGTAGAACGTGGCCACCCCATAGACCTCGCAGGGGGCCATGTTCAGGTGGGAGGCCACCATTTCCAGCGCGTCTGCCGGCAGGTAGCCGTGCACCTCCTGAATCGACTGAAGCATCGGGATCAGATTGCCCCGCGCCTGACCGAATCCACCGAGTCGCTCCCGGATCTGTTCCAAGAGCTGCGCCTCTTCCGCGTCGTAGTGCTGGTCGTCCATGGGTTTCAGAGGTTCTGGGTTCTGGGTTCTGGGTTCAACGGTTCAAGCTTGCTATAAAATGAAAATTCTAATTTCTCATTTCTAAATGCTATATCCGCTCCAGTGCCCCGTAGGCCGACTGGACCCGGTCCCGGAGCAGAAAACAGAGTTTTTCCATCACGGCATAGCCCAGGTCGGTGTCCGCGTGCATCATTTCCCGAAGCCGCGCACCGGACAGCCTCAGGGTGGTGGCCGGCTTTTCACACACCGCCGAGGACATGAGAATATGGGGCTCGCCCAGCAGCGTAGACCAGCATCCGAGAATCCGGCCCTTTCCGAGAGTAGTGATGGTCACCCTTCCTTTTTGCTTGCCGAGTTCCACGGTCCGCTCGAGGCTGATCTGGCCGTCGACCACCGCCCACAGGTGCTCGCCGAAGTCGCCCTGCCGGAATACCGCTTCGCTCACTTTGTATGAGCGAACCTGGCACAGCTCCGCGATCTTTTCCAGATCCTCGGCCACCAGCCCGTTGAAAAACTCGCACTCTTGGAGCGCCTGCCGGATATCGACTTGCTCCATCGGCCTTCCTCCTTCAAATCGAAACACGGCGTTCCACTGTTATGGGTTATATCTCATATTGAAGTGTTTCGCAAACAAAGTCAATCGTCTTCAGCGTCCCTTGCGCAGCGCCCGCTTCAGGGCGGCGCTGTGAACGTCGCCGGCAAAATGCACCGGACTTTTCCCGTACAGAGGATCCCATCCGGCCGGATCGGCGGTGCAGTAAAACTGCACATCGAGGCCGATCCGAACCACGGCCTCATCCATCGGCAGGCCTTCCACCCGGCGGGCCGCCTCCCAGGTCGCGCCGCAGGGTGCCCCTCGAACCACCCGGATTTCAACTACTTTGCCGTTTTCGATGCGGGCGTCGAATTCCGGGGCGCCGAAGGCCTCCCCGTAGCGCCCCGTCCGCTCGTTCGGGGCCAGGCCGCAGCAGGTGGGCGGGGTCAGCACGCCCTTGACCCGGATCTTGCGCCCCGACGCCACCACAGGAATCCCAAGATCGCGGCATCGCCCGGCAAGTTCATAGGACAGATCCGGATGCCGAAGATAGTCGAGCACGAGGTCAGCCTCCAGGCTTTCCGGCAAATAGGCCCCTGCCTCGTCGATCACCTCCGGCAGGAATTCGTCGATATTGACGATCCTCAGGTCGAAGCGGTCTTTGCCGTACTCCCGGATGCCCCGGATTTTGGTCTCGCCGCTGCCGTTTTGCTGAAACACCATGATTCGCTGTTTTTCCGAATCGCTCATCCGTTTAGCTGCCTTTCCAGGGCCTGAAGCCGATCATCGAATTCGGCCTGCCTCTCCTCTTTTTCGGTTGTCGCTTTTTCCAGCTCGTCGAAAAGACGGTCGATCTCTTGCTGAAGCCCGTGAATCGACTGCCCCAGGGAGGCGATTTTCAGCCCATCTCCCACCTCGGAAGCTTCCTGCATCTCCCGGTTCAGCCGCTCTAGCCGCTGTTCACAGGCTTCGATCCGGTTCTCTGCAGCAGTGATCCGATCCCGGAGGGGGCGAAGCATCCGCCCCCGCTCGGCGACCAGCTCCGACCGCCGCCTTTTGAGCGCCTTTTTGCTGGGCCGGTTTTTCCCGATAAATCCGGCCTCTTTTTTCGGCGCAGCTTCCGGCGACTCTCCCTCCCATCCCTCGGTGTCCAAAAACCGCCGGTATCCACCATCGTGCACCTGGATGCCGCCCCCCTGAAAAACGACCAGCCGCCGGGCCAGGGCGTAGAGAAACATTTCGTTGTGGGTCACCATGATCACGGCGCCCTCGAAACGATCGACGGCGGCCAGAAGGGCATCGCACGATTCCATGTCAAGATGGTTGGTCGGCTCGTCGAGCAGCAGCAGGTTGACCGGAGTGGCCAACAGGCGGCCGAGCATGATTCGGCTCTTTTCTCCGCCGGAAAGCACCGACACCTTTTTCAAGGCATCATCGCCGGAAAACATCATGGCGCCGCAGATGTTCCGCGCCGTCTGGCGGTCCACGTCCGGATGGGCCGCCAGGATTTCTCCCTCCACGGTACGGGAGCCCACCAGGGAGGCAATGTTGGTCTGTTCGAAGAATCCAGCCGCCACCTGGGGGTTGTAAACCACCTCTCCGGCCTGGGGTTTCAGGACCCCGGCCAAGAGCTTGAGCAGCGTGGTCTTGCCGCGGCCGTTTCGGCCCACTACGCAGATCCGGTCGCCGGGTCCGACAGACAGGTTGAAGCCGTCGATGAGAGGCGTTTTTCCGTCGTAGGAAAAATGCAGGTCCCGCGCGGACATCACGTGCTTGCCGGCAAAGGGCCGGCTTCGGAAGGAAAATCCTAAAGTTTCGATCGAATCCAGTTTTTCCCGCCGTTCCATCTTGTCGATGGTCTTGATCCGGGATTGGACCAGGTTCGCCAGTCTTGCCTTGGCCCGGAACCGGGAGATGAACTGCTCGACCTGTTTTCGCTTCCGTTCGTCGTTGAGCCTCGTTTTTTCGTGGATCTCCTCTTCCTGGGCGATCTGGCCGTAATACTTTCCGGTGTCGCCGGCCACCTTTCGAATCTTTTGCCGGTGAATCCCCAGAACATGGGTGACCACCCGGTCCATGAAGCTCCGGTCGTGGGTGATCAGCAAAAGCTCCCTCGGCCAGGCGGCCAAAAAGCGCTCCACCCATCGGATGGCCGCGATGTCCAGGTAGTTGGTCGGTTCGTCGAGCAGCAGCAGGTCAGGCTCTGAAACCAGTATTTTGGCCAGATTGAGCCGCACCTGGTATCCTCCGGAAAAATCGGCCGGGGAGCGCTCCATGTCGGTCTCACCGAAGCCGAGGCCCGCCAGGATTTTTTCTACCTTCCAGGCGTGATCCTTCTCCGAGGCCGGCAGCGCTGCCATCCCCTCGGCCAGAACCGTCTGTTCGGTAAAGTCGATCTGCTGGCGCACGTATCCGATGCGATAATTTTTCGGCATCGAAACCGACCCGGCGTCCGTCTGCTCTTCGCCGGCCAGAATCCGAACCAGGGTGGTCTTGCCGTGGCCGTTTCGACCGACCAGCCCGACCCGCTCCTGTGCATTGATCTTGAAGCTGGCCCCTTCGAAAAGCGTATGCGGCCCGAAGGCCTTTTCCAGGTTTTCGATGCTGATCATGAATAAAATTGCTGTTTGGCTTTGGCGAGCGGCCTTGGAAAAAGAGCCGGCCGTGTTTTTTACGGCAGTCTCGGTGACATGGCATCCCGCAATTTTATAAAAGGCGGTTTTGCCGCATGATTTCTATAATAAGATCCGAAACCGGTTCCGTCCAATGTCGATAACTTGGCAAAGAGTCCGGTCCTTCTGTTTTTGAATCAGGGACTCATGGATGCGATTGTAGCCTGCCTCTATAGGAAAGGATTTTCCCTGTCAAACTATCCCAAAATTTATTCGATTTTTTTCCGGTGAATCTTGATGCTTTCGTAAAAAGTTCGAAATTCTCTTTTTCCGTCATTCCCGCGAAAGCGGGAATCCAGTGATTTCAAACGCTTATAGAAAGCGAATAAAGCCCGGCGAAGGTTTCGGGTACTTTTTACGATTTCATCAACCTTGAATTGTGAACCTGGAACCTTAAATGCCGCGGCGGAGCCGCGGCATTTATTGACACCTCACCACTCATTATCTATACTTTCCCCTCGATTTCCGATTCTACAAGAAATCGACATCAAAGGAATTTTCCGATGACCGACGAACTTTCCCCCCTGACCGCCGTCTCCCCGGTAGACGGGCGCTACCGCAAGGCATGCGCCCCCCTGGCCGGCTATTTCAGCGAAAGTGCGCTGATCCGGTATCGGCTCCGGGTCGAGGTCGAATATTTCATCGCGCTTTGCCGTCTTCCCCTGCAGCCTTTGGAAAAATTCGACCCGAAACACTTTCAGGACCTTCGCGCCCTGTATCTCAATTTTTCGATACGGGATGCCGAGCGGGTCAAGGCCATCGAAGCCGTCACCAACCACGACGTAAAATCCGTGGAATACTTCCTGAAAGAGTCGTTCACCGCCATGGGACTGGCCGATTTTGCCGAGTTCATCCATTTCGGGCTCACGTCCCAGGACATCAACAACACCGCCGTGCCTCTGGCCCTGAAAGAGGCGTGGCTGGAGGTGGTCGCACCGCAGCTTTCGAAGGTTATAGACGATCTGAAAAGAAAGGCGGATCAATGGAAAGCCGTACCGATGCTGGCCCGCACCCACGGTCAGCCCGCCTCCCCGACCACGGTGGGAAAGGAGTTCTACGTCTTTGTCGATCGAATCGAGGCCCAGCTTGCGCTGTTAGAGACCCTTCCCTTCTCTGCCAAGTTCGGCGGGGCGACGGGAAACTTCAACGCCCACTGCGCCGCATATCCGGAGATCGACTGGATCGGTTTTGCAGACCGGCTGGTCAACGAGGTCCTGTGCCTGAAACGCTGCCGGGTCACCACCCAGATCGAGCACTACGACAACCTGGCCGCCTTCTGCGACGCCCTCAAACGGATCAACACAATCCTGATCGATCTGGACCGGGACCTGTGGAGCTACATCTCCTTTGACTACTTCAAGCAGAAGATCAAGGCGGAAGAGGTCGGCTCTTCTGCCATGCCCCACAAGGTCAACCCGATCGATTTTGAAAACTCCGAGGGAAACCTGGGGGTGGCCAACGCGGTGCTGGCGCACCTTTCCGAAAAGCTGCCGATTTCCAGAATGCAGCGGGACCTGACCGACTCCACGGTGATTAGAAACATCGGGGTGCCGCTGGGGCATACCCTGATCGGGCTATCGTCCCTCTTGAAGGGGCTTTCCAAGATTATCTTGAACGATGAAAAGATCCGCTCGGACCTGGATGCGAACTGGGCGGTGGTGGCCGAGGGCATCCAGACCATCCTGCGCCGGGAAGGGTATCCGAACCCCTTCGAGGCGTTAAAGGCCCTGACCCGTACTAATGAGCGGATCGACGAAGCGGCCATCGCCGCCTTCATCGATGCGCTGGCCGTGCCCGAAGCCGTCAAAGAAGAGCTTCGCCGCCTGCGGCCGGAGACGTATATCGGAAGGTGCGTCTTTTGACAGAGACGGCTACCATGGGCGACTGTCCATTGGAAGTCCCTTTTTCCAGTAAACCGGAGCAACCGACGGGGGAGACCATTCGATGCTGCGTCTGCGAAAAACAGCCATGGTGATGACGGCTGCGGTCATGGCCGCGGCCGGCTGTGCCGGAATGCAGAAATCATACCGATCGAGTCAGTTCGAGACCCGATCCTTTGAGTTTTTGCGGGCGGTCCGGTGGGGCTACTACGAGCGGGCCGTTGCCTATGTGGCCAAGGAGGCGGAGACTCCGGCCCCCGATATTTTCGAGACACTGCACTTTTCCAACTACAAAACCGGAGACTGGCAGATCTCCGAGGATGCCATGCGGGTCACCCAGCCGGTGACCTTCCACTACTATCGAACCGACAATTACACGGAACGGTCGACGACGGTGGAGATGGTATGGCAATACGACGCTGACAGGGGAGACTGGTTTCTGGTAAGCGGGTTCCCTGCATTTTCGTCTTCTCCATAGGGAAGCTGATCACGATTTGCCTCGTTTTTATCGCAGTCACCCCCCCCCGGCACATGCGCCGTCGGGGACGAAAATGTAGAAAGATCCCGCCGGCAGGGTCCCGTCAAAGTCCAAAAATGGAGGGCCACGCTCCGTCGTGGCCGCCCGAGGTCGGACGCGACAGAGCGCGTCCCTCCAATTGTCGATACGACCGGCGCCCCATCAATGGTTCGTCCGCTGCGCGGACTTTGGTGGAGCCCTGATCCCGCCGAGCCGGGATCTTTAAAAAGCAATCAAATTCACATGAACTCGCCGCAGCGGTTTTATTTCAGCTCCTCGGCCAGTTTTTCCCGAACCTTTTCTGCGATTTCCGGTTCGAACCGGCGGGCGATGTATTCACCCCGATGCTGGTTGTCCTTCCGGAGGACCTCTTCTTCGAGTTCACCGGAGGCCTTTTTCTTATAGATTACCTTGGCATTGATGGTGATGCAGACGTCCATGTCCTCGGTCACATTCAGACAAATCATGGTCTCTCCTGAGTACTTCGGTAAAAAAGGGTCTTCTCAAACTTCGGTAAAATCCGAACCAAAATGTCCTTGCTGGGAGGCTTGAAAGCTGGCTACTTGGCTCTTTTTCAGGCCTCCCGGCATCCTGGCTTCCCAGCCTACCAGCAGCGCGGAGCGTTTTGTGCTACGCGCGCAGCAGTTCGATGTTGACCCGCCAGACCAAGGCCCAGATCCCGGATGCGGTGAGCAGTTCTTCAATCGAGCGGTCAAAAAGCACCTTGATCCTGGTTCCAAACTCCTCATCCGGCTTCCAGTACAGATAATAGACGGGAATCCGGGAAAACGGCAGCAGCCGGAAAGACAGGTCGGCCATGTCCTCGGGCGTTCCCCCGAGATGGTGCGTTGCGGCCTGCCGAAAGCCTGCCGGATCGTTGCCGTATCGCTCCAGCAACGGTGTCATGTTCAGCTCGTGGGGTCCTGCAAAGTGCTGGGCGCTCTTTAGATCGTTTGTGGCGGATAGCTCTCCGGCAAGCCGCACCAGGTGCTCAACCCGGTTGAAATAAAGCAGGGTCACCAGTGTCAACATCGGATCGGACACCGGCAGCCAGTCGTCCTCGATGCGCTGGGAAAGCTCCTTCTTTCTGGGATCGATCCGCACCACTGCGTTCAGAAAGGGGAAAATCACCCGACCCCGGCCGTCGGCTTCGCCCAGGACAAAATTGCTTACCGCCATCGGATCCTTTCTGGCCAGCATCTCCCAGAACGATTCGGGGATCTCAATGGGCCGGTTGTTCCAGTCCATGGCCGGCGGCAGCTCGCTGCGCCTCCGTTGCTGCATGGACAAAAACCCGCGGCCGAACGGGTACGGGCCGGTGGAAAAATTTTCACACGGAAAACCGCGACAGTCGCGAAGGCAGTATTCGACACGGTTGAGAACCGCACATTCGAGGATCGTGCAGGTGCCGCCGAAGGCCCGGCGCTGGGCCGCGATTTTTTTCTCGGCCTCAGGGCTTTTGCCGGAGCCGCAGGTCGAGCAGATCCCCATCAGCCGAATCTTGCACATGTCGCAGTTGATTCCGCAGGCGCCTGTGGGCATGGGGGAATCCTCCGGATTCGGAAGTTATGCCAGTTTAGCCGGTTTGCCAGTTTAGCCAGTTATACCAGTCGGCGGTAGACAGCCGTTGCGGCCTTAAGGAGGCAGCAGTTTTCCTGCGCCGGCCAATGCCGAATACAATCTACCACTCAAACAACCCCTCTGGCAAACCGGCCCAACCCGCAACCGGCTGAATGGCCTGACCGGCTAAACGATCCTCCGCGCACGGCTCCGCCAAAGTCCGCATAACGGCCAAACCATTGATGAAGCGCCGGTCGTATCGACCGTTGGAGGGACGCGCTCTGCCGCGTCCGGTCTCGCACGGCCAAGACGGAGCGTGGCCCTCCATTTTTGGCGTTTGACGGAACCCTGGTCCCCCTCAGCGCAGCATTGACATTCGCATCGCAGTGGCTGTAAAGTAGCTAAATCCCGCCGTCAATGGATCTTCAGCGGCAAACAGCCACCGAAAAGGAGGCCCTATGGATTTCGAGCTGTCCATGGACCACGAGATTCTTCGCGACTCGGTCCGAAGCTTTGCGGAAAAAGAGATCAAGCCGGTCGCCCAGACACTCGACAAGGAAGAGACGTTCTCCTATGACACCATGGCCAAGATGGCCGAGCTCGGGCTTTTCGGCATCTTTGTGTCGGAAGAATACGGCGGCCAGGGCATGGACTACCTTTCCTACATCATCGCCACAGAGGAAATCGCCCGGACAGACGGCTCCCATGCGGCCACGATCGCGGCTGGAAATTCCTTGGGCATCGGCCCCCTTTATTATTACGGCAGCGAAGAGCAGAAGAAAAAATACCTGCCGAAACTCTGTTCGGGCGAAGCGCTCTGGGCATTCGGCCTGACCGAAGCCAACGCCGGTTCTGATGCGGCCAATTCCAAAACGACCGCGGTATTGGACGGCAACGAGTGGGTCATCAACGGCAGCAAGATATTCATCACCAACGGATCTACCGATATCACGGCCGGCGCCACGGTGATGTGCCGCACCGGAAGCCGGGAAGACGGCAGACCGGAGCTGTCATGCATCCTCGTTGAAAACGGCACGCCCGGCTATACGTCGAGAGTGATGCACGACAAGATGATGTGGCGTTCGTCAAACACCAGCGAGCTCTATTTCGAAGACTGCCGGGTGCCCAAGGAAAACCTGCTGGGCAAGCGCGGAAACGGGTTTTACCAGATGATGGAAACCCTTGACGGCGGCAGGCTCTCCATCGGGGCCATGGGGCTTGGCGGTGCCCAGGGCTGTTTAGACATGACCGTTCGATACGCCAACGAGCGGGAGCAGTTCGGCCGGCCCATCGCCACCTTTCAGGCCAACGCCTTCAAGCTGGCCGACATGGCGATGGAAATCGACGCGGCCCGCCTCATGCTCTACCGGGCATGCTGGCTGCGGGACAAAGACAAGCCGTTCTCCAAGGAGGCGGCCATGGCCAAGCTCTACTGCAGCGAAGTGATGTACCGCTGCGCCAACCACGCCGTCCAGATCCACGGCGGCTATGGCCTGATGAAGGAATACGACGTGGAGCGCTTCTACCGCGACCAGAAGCTTCTCGATATCGGCGAAGGGACCTCCGAAGTGCAGCGGATCGTCATCGCCCGCCACATCGGGGCCAGATGCCTATGATGAAATTGCTATGAAATCGCTGACGCGCTTTCATTATGAAAAAAATCAAAAAAGCGTTCACGTTTCTGAAACGGGAGACTACGATGGAAAAAGAAAGCCGGAAGCGGTATATCAACGTCGATTTTTTTGAAAACCTGACCGGGGATATCGCACCGCCCGCCCAGGCGGGGGTAGAGGAGATCGGCGCCCGGATCGCAAAGCTCCGCCAAGAAAAAGGTCTCTCCTTAGAGGAGCTGTCTCATATGACCGGTTTTGCCGTGGATCTTCTCTCCGACATCGAACAGCAGAAGGTCCAGCCCCAGCTCGGGACGGTCATCAAGCTGTCCAAGGCCCTGGACAGCGCATTCGGCCGCCTGGTTTCGGGCACCGGAGACCGGCTGTATTCGGTAACGCGCAGAAGCGAAAGAAAGATCGTATCCCGATCCACGGCCGGCTCGGGCGCCAAACAGCTGTATACCTACATGGCCCTCGCCCCGGAAGTGAAAGGCCGCCACATGGAGGCGCTCATCGTACAGCTGGAGGAAAATCCGGAGCAGGAGACGTCCGTCCACGACGGAGAAGAGTTCATTTTCGTGCTGGACGGCACCGCCCTTTTGAAAATCGGGGACGACACCTTCGAACTGGAGCCCGGAGACAGCGTCTACTACCTGTCCACCACCCCGCACATGATCGCATCAAAAGAAGGCCGGACCACCATTCTCGCCGTGCTCTACGAGGGAT
>CAYPFH010000097.1:0-12118 GCA_964409825.1 uncultured Desulfobacterales bacterium
AGGGCGCCTAATTTTCTCTGCGGCAGCAGAGAAAATGTCGAGTTCGAAAGGGCCCGGCCGGATCTGCGACGCGCAGGAAAAAGCGGGGCGCAGGGCGCCTTTTCTTTTGCCTACTTTTCTTTGGGCGAGCAAAGAAAAGTAGGAAGAAAAATATAAAAATTGCAGATTATTATAAAAAGTTTCACCCTTGATCAAACTGAACGCCCCTCCACGGCCCACGGCGG
Source organism: uncultured Desulfobacterales bacterium (assembly GCA_964409825.1). GTDB lineage: Bacteria > Desulfobacterota > Desulfobacteria > Desulfobacterales > CAFBRK01 > JAIPEL01. The sequence continues at coordinate 225 of CAYPFH010000097.1, forward strand.
GGCTGTCGCCTGGCGCGACTGTCATCTGTCCTCTGTTTTACTCCGCCCCTCCGCCCAGTACGGCATAGAGCTGCGTCCGGTTGACCTGTTTTTGCAGCTCCAGGGCCACCAGCACCCGCCGGTCCAGATAAAGCGAGCGCTGGGCGTCCAGGACGCTCAAGTAGCTGTCGAGCCCCCTGTCATAGCGCTTCACCGAAAGGCGGTAGGTTTCTTCATCGGCCTCCACCACCGCCTGCTGCGCCGACACCTGCTCCTCTAAAGTACCGGAAACGGCCAGGGCGTCGGCTACTTCCCTGAAGGCGGCCTGGATCGCCCTTTCGTATTGGGCCACGGCGATCTGCTGCTCGGCCTTGACGGCATCCAGGGCCGACCAGAGCCGGGCGTCGAAGATCGGCATCGCGGCCTGCGGCGCAAACAGCCAGGTTTCCGACCCGGAGCCAAAGAGGCCCGACAGCTCGGCGCTCGCGGTTCCCACCGAAGTTGTCAGCGAAATCCGGGGAAACAGCGCGGCCCGGGCGGCGCCGATGTTCGCGTTGGCTCCCTTGAGCCGGTGTTCGGCCGCCCGGATGTCCGGGCGTTGCAGAAGCACCTCGGACGGGAGGCCGGGCGAAATCGGTTCTGGAGTGACGATGCGGCTCAGCTCCGGCGGCAGAAGCGCTTCGGTCACAGGGCTTCCCACCAGAAGTTCGAGGGCGTTTCGATCCTGGGCCAGAAACTGGGTGTACAGCGCGACATCCCGGCGGGCGGTTTCCACCTGGGTTTGGGAACGGCGCAGATCGAGTTCGGTGGCGATGCCGGCCTCGTATCGCCGCTTCACGATGAAGTGGGCCTCTTTCTGGGTTTCCAGGGTGGTTCTGGCCAAGTGCAGATTCTCCTGGTCTGCAGCCATGGCCAGATAGGCCCGTGCGACTTCGGAAACAAGCAGAATCTGCGCACTGCGCCGTGCCTCCTCGGTGGCCAGGAATTGCTCCAGGGCCCGGTCCTTGAGGCTGCGCAGGCGGCCGAAAAAATCGATTTCCCAGGATGCGATTCCCAGCTCGACGCTGTACCGCTCCTGGGTGGCGGCCTCCCGGGTGGCGGACAGGTCCGCCGGAACCCGCTGCTTGCTGCCGGCGGCGGCGGCGCTGACCGGCGGCAGCAGCTCGGCCCGCTGGATGCCGTAAATCGCCCGAACCCGCTCCACGTTCAAAGCGGCGATGCGAAGATTCCGGTTGTTTTCCAGGGCGGTTTCGATCACCTGCCGCAGGCGGCCGTCAGCGATAAACTCCCGCCAGGGAATGTCCGCTGCCTCCGGTCCGCTGGCCGTCCCGACCGGTTCGTAGGCCGAACCGGTCGGCCATTCGGCCTCGACCGGGGCCTCCGGCCGTTCGTATTTCGGGGCAAGCGTGCAGCCGAAGAAAAAAACCGCGATGCCCAAGATGGGAAACAGGCGTTTTTTCATATCAAATGTCCCAGGACCCGGAAACGGAGTCCGTTATCATGTATTCGCCTTTCTGCGGCCGTATTCAAGAGGTCGTCGGAGCCGATTCGGTCTTATCGGTTCTTTCCCGCTTCCGGTGTTTGCCGAGCGCCTTGTAGATCATCACGTAAAAAAGCGGGGCAAACAGGGTCACCAGAAACGTGGACGTCACGACACCGCCCAGCACCCCGATACCGATGGCCTGCTGGGCCCCTGCCCCTGCCCCGCTGGCCAGCGCCAGGGGCAGGACGCCGAAGCCGAAAGCCAGGGAGGTCATGACAATGGGCCGCAGCCGCAGCCTGGCGCCTTCCAGGGTGGCATCGATCACCCGCATTCCTTCGTCCACCCGGGCCCGGGCAAACTGCACGATCAAGATGGCGTTTTTCGTGGTCAGACCCAGGATGGTCAGCAGACCGATCTGGAAATAGACGTCGTTGGGAAGGCCCATCATGGAGCTGGAGATGACCCCGCCGATGGCTCCCAAGGGCAGGGTGAGCAGGATCGACAAGGGAATCGGCCAGCTTTCGTACAGGGCCGCCAGGCAAAGGAAAATCACGAAAATGGAAAAGGCATACAGCAGCGGTGCCTGGGAGCCGGCCATCCGCTCCTGGAAAGAGAGGCCGCTCCAGTCGTATCCCGTCCCCTGGGGCAGCCGGGCGACGAAATCCTCCATCGCCTGCATCGCTTCCCCCGAGCTTTTTCCTTCTGCCGGCTCCCCCCAGATGTTGATGGACGGAAAGCCGTTGAACCGCTCCAGCTTGGGAGGGCCGGTGGTCCAGTAGCCGGATGCAAAGGAGGAAAAGGGGACCATTTTCCCCGCAGTGTTCCGGACGTAGAGCTTTTCAAGATCCTTGGGGAGCATCCGGTAGGGGGCGTCTGCCTGGATGTAGACCCGTTTGACCCGTCCGCGGTGGATAAAGTCGTTGACGTACGAGCTGCCGAAGGCGGCCGAGATGGTGTGGTGGATGCTGTCGATGGGCACGCCCATGGCGCCGGCTTTTTCCCAGTCCACGTCGATGCGGTATTCTGGAACGTCTTCAAGGCCGTTGGGGCGGACCTTGGTCAGCCTCGGGTCTGCGGCGGCCATGCCCAGGAGCTGGTTTCGGGCGGCCATGAGCTTGTCGTGTCCCATGCCGCCTCGATCCAGCAGCTGGAAGTCAAATCCCTTGGACTGGCCCAGTTCGGTGACCGCCGGCGGGGCAAAGGCAAACACCATTGCCTCCCGGATTCTGGAAAAGGCGGCAGAGGTCCTCGCCGCTACGGCCTTGACCCGCAGCTCCGGTCGGTCCCGAAGCTCCCAATCCCGAAGTCTGACCCAGGCGATCCCCCCGTTCTGCCCTCTTCCGGCAAAACTGAAGCCGGCCACGGTCAGACACGATTCGACCGCTTCCTTTTCGTTTGCCGCTAAATGGTCCCTGACCTTTGCCAGGACCGCCTGGGTCTGTTCCAGGGTCGAGTTGGCCGGCAAAAGCGCCTGCACATACAAGGTTCCCTGGTCTTCGTCGGGCAAGTAGGCGGTGGGCATCCGGACAAACAGATAGGCCATGGCGGCCACGATGACCGCAAACACCGCAAGGTACCTCAGTCTTCTGCCCAGGGAATGGGCGACCAGCTTCAGGTACAGCTCTCGGGCCTTAAAAAAAAAGCGGTCGAACCACCGGAAAAAGGGGCGCAGGAAAAAAACGGCGTTGTCGGCCGGCTCGTGGCCCGCGGAAACCGGCTTGAGCAGCGAGGCGCACAACACCGGCGTCAGGATCAGGGCCACCACCACCGAAAGGATCATGGCCGCGATGATGGTGATGGAAAACTGGCGGTAGATGACCCCGGTGGAGCCGGGGAAAAAGGCCATGGGACCGAAGACCGCAGACAAAACCAGGCCGATGCCGATCAGGGCGCTGGTGATTTCGCCCATCGACTTTGCGGTGGCCTCCCGTGGAGGGAGCCCCTCTTCGGCCATGATCCGTTCGACGTTTTCCACCACCACGATGGCGTCGTCCACCAGCAGGCCGATGGCCAGCACCATGGCGAACATCGTGAGCATGTTGATGGAAAAGCCGAAAAGCCCCAGAACGGCGAAGGTCCCCAGGATCACCACGGGAACTGCGATGGTCGGAATCAGGGTCGCCCGGATGCTGCCTAAAAACAGATACATGACCAGAAATACCAGAAAGACGGCCTCAAACAGGGTCTTGACCACCTCTTCGATGGCCACCGCCACAAAGGGGCTGGAGTCGTAGGGGTAGACGACCGTGATCCCGGGCGGGAAAAAGCGGCTCAACTCCTCCATCTTGGCCCGGATCGCCTCAGAGGTATCCAGGGCGTTGGCGCCGGCCGCCTGGCGGACGGCCAGGCCGCTGGCCGGTTTTCCGTTATACAGGGCCACCACGTCGTAGGTCTCGGTCCCCAACTCCACCCGCCCCACATCCGAGATCCGGACCACGGAGCCGTCCGGGTTGGACCGCAGGGGCACGGCTGCAAATTCCTCCGGGGTTTTGAGCATGTTCTGAACGATGATCGAGGCGTTCAGGCGCTGGCCCTCCACGGCCGGGGCGCCGCCGAACTGGCCGGCGGAGATTTCCACGTTATGGACGCGAAGGGCGGCGATGACGTCTGCGACCGTCATCCGGTAGTCGGTCAGTTTTTCCGGGTTGAGCCACACCCGCATGGCGTATTGGGAGCCGAACGTGTTCACCTCCCCGACGCCGGGGACCCTCGCCAGGACCTGCTCCAGGTTGGACTGGGCATAGTCGCGCAGGTCGTGGCCGTCCATGCTTCCGTCTTCGGAGATCAGGCTGATGATCATCAGGTAGTTCCGGGTCGATTTTCTCACCGTCACTCCCCGGCGCTGGACCACCTCCGGCAGGCTCGCCATGGCGAGCTGGAGCTTGTTCTGCACCTCGGCCCAGGCCAGGTCCGGATCGGTTCCCGGGTCGAAGGTCAGCTCGATCCGCCCTCCGCCCGATGAATCGCTGGTGGCAGAAAGATAGAGGAGGTTGTCAAACCCGGTCATCTTCTGTTCGATGATCTGGGTGACGCTGTTTTCCACCGTTTCGGCAGAGGCCCCGGGATAAAAGGCTTCAATGGCGATGGTCGGCGGTGCGATGGGCGGATACTGGGAGATGGGCAGGTTGTAGATCGCAAGGGCGCCGGCGCTCATGATGACGATGGCGATGACCCAGGCAAAAACGGGCCGATCCAGAAAGAATTTCGACAACATCGGTTGTTTGCTCCGCTGTTTACTATTTACCACTCCAAAACGAGGAAGCTTGGCAAAGTGTCCGCCGTTTCCCGAGGGACATCAGAAAAGCACGAAATTCGAAGCTCGAAATCCGAAACAAATCCGAAATCCGAATGATCAAATGACCAAAACCCAAGAAATCGATTAAAAAAATATTGCCGGTCTTGGAGCTGATGTTTTTTCCGGTGGTCGTTATTCGGCGTTTTGAATTTTGGTCATTCGAATTTGTTTCGAGTTTCGTGCTTCGGATTTCGAAATTATCCTCCGGCATCTGCCGGGTCGTTCTCTTTGAAAGGAACTGTTTTGACCGTCATCCCCGGCCGCACCTTCTGGATGCCTTCGACAATGATCCGGTCGCCCTCGGAAAGACCCGATGTAACGAGCCATTGATCCCCGATGGCGCGGTCGATGGTAAGCGGCCGTAGGGACACCGTTGCTGTCTCTTCCACCACCAGTATCTGCGGATTTCCCTTGGGATCGCGGGATACGGCCTGCTGCGGGATCAGCATGGCCCGGTCGTTGACGCCTTCCTGCACGACGGCCCGAACGAACATGTAGGGCAGCAGGATGCCCTCGGGATTGGGAAACAAGATCCGCAATATGACCGACCCGGTGGAGGGGTCCACGGTCACCTCGCGAAATTTGAGGCTTCCCTCCAATGGATAAGGGCTCCCATCTTCTAAAAGGAGGGCGACCTTCTGCCGGGCTTCTTCACTTCGGTTCAGACGGCCCTCTTCGATGCGGTGCTTCAACCGGAGCAGTTCGCCGGTGGACTGGGGAACGTCCACGTACATGGGATCGAGCTGCCGGATAGCGGCCAGGGCCAGCGGCTGGTAGGCGGTCAACATCGCCCCCTCTGTGACGGCGGACCGGCCGATCCGGCCGGAAATCGGGGCGGTGATTCGGGTGTAAGCAAGATTGATCTGCGCCGTTTTGAGAGCCGCTTCAGCCTGCTTGATGGCCGCCTCTGCCGCGGCCACCGCCACCCGGTCGCTTTCCACCTGGGCTTTTACCGCCTCGAGGGTGGCTTCGGCCACTTCGGCTTCGGTGACCGCCCGGTCATAGTCGCTCACCGACACGGCCCGATCCTTGACCAGGTCTGTCAGCCGCGTTTGATTGGACTTAGCCAGGGCCAGCGTGGCCCTCTGGCGCGCCTCTCCGGCAATGCTCGCGGCCAGCACGGCCCGGGCCCGGTCGGCCCCTTTTTTCACCGCGGCAAGGTTTGCCTCGGCATTTTCGACCGCCGCCTGAAACGGCGCCGGATCGATCCGGTATAGCACCTGGCCGGCCTCCACGTCAGCGCCTTCGGTAAAGAGGCGTTCCTTAAGCAGGCCGCTGACCTGCGGCCGGATTTCGGCTGTGCGAAAGGCCGAGGTCCGCCCCGGCAGTTCGGTTTTCAGGGAAACTTTCCGGGTTTGCACCGTGATCGTGGCCACCTCCGGCGCCGGCCGCTGAGGCGCCTGTTCCTGGCCGGGCTCGCAGCCCGCGGCCAAGAGTCCGGTCAAGGCAAAGGCTGCACACAGCATGATCGCGCAGATTTGTTTCATAGACCGCATGAGAAGGCATCCTCTCGAAAAAATAAGCAACTATTTGAAATGGTGGTTTGAAAACTTTTGAAGAAATGCTAATAGCATGGATCATATCCCGCTTCAATGAGAAATTTAAATTGCTGTTTGAATTAAATGGGATTGAGGAGGCGATGTGGCCATACGCGAAGACGGCAAAGAAACCCGGCTGAGGGTGCTCAACGCGGCCTGCGCGGTGTTCGCCGAAAAGGGGTTTCGCGATGCCCGGGTGGCGGATATCTGCACCCGGGCCGGGGCCAACGTGGCCTCGGTGAACTATTACTTCGGAGACAAGGCCAGCCTGTACCAGGAGGCCTGGCGCCAGGCTCTGGAAAACTTCCAGAAACAGGTTATCCTGGACGTGGAGGCCGATGCGCCAAAGGAGGCGCTGCGAAAATATATCCAGGCCCTGATCCGGGTGTTTTCGGCCAAGGGGCAGACGGCCGATTTCAGCCGGCTCTATCTCATCGAGCTGCTCAACCCCACCGGCCTGATCGAAGACGCCTGGCATGAGATGATCGAGACCAGAAGGCGGCGGCTGCAGCAGATCATCCGCAGGATCATCGGCCCGGATGCCGGAGATCTGACCGTCCGGCTCTGCGAGCAGAGCATCATCAACCAGTGTCGAGCCCTTCTGACCATCAAGCGGCGCGACCTGGAATACATGCTGGGAGAGCAGCTCACCCCGGAGCTGATCCTCCGGCTGGCCGATCACATCGCCGAGTTTTCCCTGGCCGGAATCGAGGCGGTGGGGAGAAGGTAAGCGCTTTGCGCCGCGGGAAAGCTTGGAGGCCTGGAAGCCAGAAAGCAGGAAACCGGTAAACAGAAAAAAAACCGCTTTTGAGCTGGAAAAGAAAAAGGGGCTGTAATCGATGCGAATTTTCCATTGTCAAGACGGCGTGTACCGAATCTTTCAGGATTTGATCCGTCAGTTGACGCTTCCGGGTTTTTATGGTCTCTGAATTCTTCGCTAGGTTTTTTCGCGCATTTCCCCACCTGAGGGTCTTTTTGTGGCAAAAGGCTTATGACTTCCTGTCCAAGGCCTGCGCCGATCCGGACTGGACCTTCATAAACTACGGATATGCGGAAAACGGGGACATGCCGGCCCTGTCGCCTTCGGACGAGGCGGAACGGTTCTGCATCCAGCTCTACGGCCATCTGGCTCAAAAGGTGGATCTGGCCGGCAAAAAGGTGCTTGAGATCGGCAGCGGCCGAGGCGGCGGCGCGGAGTACATCAGCCGCTGCCTGAGCCCCGCTGCGGTGACCGGCCTTGATTTTTCAACCTATGCCGTCCAATTCTGCCGGAAAAATTTCAACTCTGGGGGCCTTTTCTTTCAATTGGGCTGTGCAGAAGCACTCCCTTTTGGCGATGAAAGCTTCGACATCGTGTTCAACGTGGAGTCCTCCCACTGCTACGAGGCGATGGGGCCGTTTCTGGCGGAGGTCAAACGGGTCCTGTCTCCGGGCGGTTATTTTCTCTTCGCCGATTTTCGGGCGACAGATGAAATCGACGATCTTCGAAGCGACCTGAACCATTCGGATCTGGTGCTCATCGAAGAGGAAGACATTACGGCAAACGTCCTTGCCGCCCTCGACCTGGACCACGAACGCAAACTCCTTGAAATCGACCGGCGCATCGCAAAAACGATCCGGCTGACCGCCGATGCCCCGACGGCTTCGCCAAGGGCGCGCCTCCACCGGTTTTTGGTCAAATGGATTTCGGAATTCACCGGCGTGAGGGATTCCGCCATCTACGACCAGTTCAAGGACCGGAATTCGATTTACATCAGCTGCGTGCTGCGCAAAGTCTTGTTGACCTGAAGGACAACCGGATCCGAAACAGGCAAACGGCAAACTGGCGATGACCGCAGAGGATCTTTGCACCGTTATTGGATAGACCGTTCCCGATAGAGGAGTCAGAGACGCATGAACACCCATGGCGAGAGGATCCAGGATCAATTCACCAAACAGGCACATTTGTTCCAGGCGGCGCATAAATCGGCGGAGGATGCCATCCGACAGGCGATTTCCGTATCGGGTGTCACGGCCCGGGACTCAGTTCTAGACGTTGCCTGCGGTCCAGGGGTTCTAAGCTGTGCTTTTGCAAAGCACGCAAGACATGTCACTGGAATCGACATCACGCCGTCTATGCTGGAGCAGGCAAAGAATTTCCAAGAGTCTTTTCGAATTTCCAATGTTAGTTGGCATAATTGTGATGTATACAGAATGCCTTTTGCTGACGATAGCTTCTCGATGGTTATTACCCGGTACGCATTCCATCACTTGGAGCATCCCGTTTTGGTGCTAAAGGAGATGGTGCGGGTGTGCAGACAAAATGGAAAGATCGTGGTTATCGACTCGGCGCCTCCTGCGGAAAAGGCGCGGGCGTTCAATGCGATTGAGCTGGAAAGAGACCCCTCGCATACCAAGGCGCTCACCGCAGAGGAGGTGTCGGAGATCATGACCGACAAGGGCCTTTTGGTGGAGCGGAGACATCTCTATGCCTGGCAGGTTGCCGCAGACAGCTTGTTGTCCCGTTCATTTCCGGCAGATGGCGATCGAGAAAAAATACTTAGAAAGTATGAGTCAGATGTCGGAAAAAACCGGTTTGGAATGAATGCGCGATATATAAAAGGCGCGCTTTGGGTCACCTTTCCCACGCTGATCACTGTGGGCCGCAAGCGGTAAGGGAGATAGAGGTAGGGGAATATTGGGCAGGAGGGGCCTGGTCAACATTTGAAGAAGGACGACGACGCGTATCGAAATCTGCTCCCGGATATGGTACATGATGTCACCCGCGACTTTGGCGGAATGTATGACAAAGAACGGGTTCACAATTAAGGAGGATCAAAGTGGGAAATGCGGTCATTTCGTTCGACCATGTGCATCTGATCAGCGAGGACCCCCATGCTTCAGCGGCATGGTATGTCGATAAATTAGGCGGCGAAATTGAAAGTCGCGGCGAAGTGCGCGGGGCGCCGCAAATCTACGTGCGCTTCGAAGGCGCTGTGATCATCATCCGCGGCAAGCGGACCGGTGAGCAGGTGGACAAAAAGGACAGCCTGCAGTGGGGCACGGATCATTTCGGGTTCAGCGTTTCGGAGGATCTCGACGGGTTCTGGGACCGGCTGCGGCAAAAGGGGGTCCGGTTCACCCTCGAACCCACGAACGTCAATCCCACGCTGCGCATCGCCTTCATCCAGGGCCCCGATGGTGAAATCATCGAACTTCTTCAGCGGCTGTGACCCTCGGAATGAGTAAGCAGCCAATGATCACGGACAGACGAGATTAAGACGGGAACAAATGAAAAAGCTGGTGCAGCCTCAAAACGACGCGGAAGCCGCCGCCATCAAGGCGATCCTGGAGGAGCAGGGAATCTCCGCCGAGATCCGGTCGTACCACGACACCGCCTATGACGGTCTTTTCCAGTCGCAATACGGGTGGGGCATGATCCGGGTGTCCGAGGAAGATTTTGAAGAAGCCAAGAGGATCGTCGAAGAGTGGTACAACGCCGCCCCAGGAGAGATTCCATGGTTTTCGTGATTTCCGGAGCGGAAAAAGTGCTAAAATGGTGTCAGCTCACTTTATTCGCTTGCTTTTCGGTTAAAAAAGGCTTATAGTGCTCTCCAATCAATAAAGTCCCGCCTTAATCGCCGGACAGTTTCGCACTGTAGGAACACCCCGTCTTTCCAAGCGACATCCTCCAGTTTGCGACGTTGAAATTCTAAGAAAGGAGGATGTTTCCATGAGCAACGGAACCGTCAAGTGGTTCAACGACCAAAAGGGTTACGGCTTCATCGAGCAGGAAGACGGACCGGATGTATTCGTCCATCATTCAGCGATCAATATGACCGGTTTTAAATCCCTCAAAGAAGGCGACCAGGTCTCTTTTGACATCGAGCAGGGCCAAAAAGGTCCTTCCGCGACCAACGTCACAGTGATCTAACCTTCTGTTTCAAAAAGTAAAAGGGCATTTCTTCCGTGGGGAAGAAATGCCCTTTTTTTTGCGCTCGATCTATAGATAATTGCCGGCGGCATCTGGGCGGTGATCAATGTAATCCAGAGCGCCGGCCCTGACGCCGAACTACCTGTATCCCCGAATCGTGTGGGGAGGCCTCTGGGGCTTGCTGTTCATTCTGCCGATGATGAAGCATAGGCTATTGCTCAAAGGCGCGGTGCTGAGCTTGTTTCCCACGGCGGTCCAGCTGTTCGTCGTGTTTCCCCTGAAAGCGAACAAGGGAATCGCCGGAGTCGAGTTGGGGCTGCTTACGCCGGTGTTCGTGCTGTTTTTCAACTGGGTGTGGGGGTTCGTTGCCGCGTTGACCATAAAGATTGCAAGATAGCGAAAGGAGGCGTGTGTAAAAAATTTTCCGGCTTCTTTTTCCCGGGCCCTCACCCGGCTACGATTCGTTCTGCGGCCTTCCGATGCCGCATAATTCTCGGGCAAGCTGCGGATCCGAGGGGCCGCTTTTCATCACCTGGCCTGGCAAAGGATGTTTTAGAATTTTTTCTAGTCTATGAGCGGCCTTGATCAGACCCGAAAGATCGAGCCCCGTTTCGACGCCCATTTCTTCGAACATGAAAGCCACATCCTCGGTAGCCAGGTTGCCCGCCGCCTGGGGCACATTCGGGCATCCCCCGATCCCTCCAAGAGAAGTATCAAACATGGTAACCCCGGCCAGATACCCTGCATACAGATTGGCCATGGCCACGCCGCGGTTGTTGTGAAGATGCATGCACAGGGCCACATCGGGCAGCTGCTCTCTGAAATGGGATACGCTTTCCGTGATCTGCAGCGGATTAGACATGCCGGTCGTATCGGCCAGCGAGATTCTGTCTGCGCCTCTGCCGAAAAAGTGCTGTGCGATATGCAGCACCTCCTCTTTCGGGACCCTTCCTTCAAAGGGGCAGCCAAAGGCAACGGCAATGACCCCGGAGACCGGAACATCCCTGGTCTGGGCCAAGTTGAAGATGTCATCCAGATCCGCGAGAGACTCTCCAATGCTGTGACGCACATTCGCTTGATTGTGCGTTTCGGAGGCGGATACAAAAACGATCAGGCGATCCGCTCCAGCTTCAATGGCGAGCTGGGCCCCTTTCAGGTTCGGGACCATGACCTCATGAATGAGGCGACCGCGTTCCACGCGGGCCATCAGCTCAGGCGCATCCTGAAGCTGTGGTATCGCTCGAGGGCTTACGAAGGATGTCGTTTCTATATATTGGACACCGGCTTGTGAGAGTGCATGGATCAATGCGAGCTTTTCGCTGGTCGGCACAAACTCTTTTTCGGCCTGCAACCCGTCTCTCAGGGCCACCTCTCTGATAGTTACTTTTTTTGCTGAAACCATTTGGAAGCCTCCTGGTTTAACGGCCATTTGAAGAATATTGAGCAAACTCTGGAAGAATTCCGTCCGACCCATAAAAATAGACCGGTTTTTTTCCAAATTCACATTTAGTTTTCTTTTTGTGGTATGAAGCTTTCATGCTACGCAAAGCCAGAATAGACGCGTCGGGTGCGCTGCATCACGGCATTTTTCAAGGTTGATATGAGCCCTGCCGTCCCGTTCTCGAACGGGATTTGATCAAACCTGAAACTGATGTCGGAGCCCCTGCCGGTGGAGGGACGCGCGCA
>CAYPFH010000098.1:0-12095 GCA_964409825.1 uncultured Desulfobacterales bacterium
TCCACAAAAACCTGGATTCCCCCGGATCGGAGTCCGGGGCAGGCTTGTCAAGCCCGGAATGACGAACCGGGAACATGAAGTTTCATACGAGCAACCCAGTCACCCGGCGCGATCGGATGCAATGCGAACGCCAGGGCCGGGTGCGTAAAGTATTCGTAAGCAACGGTCGGACCATGGAACACGACAGCCTTTCAACAACCATCTACCCGGAGATTCTAGAAGTTCCCCAAAGCAAGCTTCGCTTAAAGGGCCGGGAAAAGGTTCGCTTTTTGAGTGAATTTGCCCGGGTGGCCCTGAAACGCTCCGCCGAACGACTGGGGGTGGAGCTGCCGGCACTGGAAAAAGAAGAAAGCGGGGCGCCGATTCCAGCGGAGGGAATACACTGGTCGATTTCCCACAAGAGCGGATGCGTGGCGGCGGTGGCCGCCCCGGTGGCGGCAGGCATCGATATCGAAAAGATCCGTCCGGTCAAGGAGGGGCTGGCTGAAAGGATCGCCGATCCGGACGAGTGGCGTCTTTTCGCCGGAGAGGGGATTTCCGATTTTTTCCGGTGCTGGACGGCCAAAGAAGCCGTGCTCAAGGCCGCCGGCGTCGGCATCGCCGGCCTTTCTGAATGCCGCATCGTTTCCGTGCAAAGCCCGGAAAGACTTTCGATTATGTTCGAGTCGGTTTCCTGGACCGTTAGATTCCATGTTTTCAGCGGGCACCTGGCGGCGTTGGCCGTCAACGGCATAGGCGTCTGCTGGATCGATCCGGAGGGAGAACATGATTGCCCGTCAGCTTGATCTGTTTCCGGAGGCCATGGGGATCTGCCGCCTCGAGGCCGGCCGGCCCATCCCCGCCTGGTCAACGAACACAGGATTTTTTTCGGTCACCGGCACCCCGGAAGAATTGTCCGTGGTCTGCCCCGAGGCGTCGATTCCAGAAGGGATCGTATGCAGCCGCGGGTGGCGTTTATTCCGGGTGAAAGGGCCCCTTGATTTTTCCGAAACCGGCGTGCTCGCATCTCTGGCCGAGCCTCTGGCCCGGGCCGGGATTTCCATTTTTGTCGTTTCAGCCTATGATACCGATATGCTTCTGGTTCGATCCGGCCAGCTCGACGCGGCCGTCACCGTCCTTCGAGAAGCCGGCCACCGCGTCTCCAACTGACGGTGGCAGGGTTTTTCGACCAGAGGCATAACCGATGATTCACCGCCTGATCCTTGAGGAGTTTTTGCCATGGCAAAAGTGCTCATTATCGGTGCAGGAGGCGTCGGCAGCGTAGTGGTTCAAAAATGCGCCCAGGTACCGGAGATTTTCTCCGAAATCGTCCTGGCCAGTCGCACCCTTGAAAAGTGTGAACGGATCAAGGCACGCCTCGACCGCCCCATCGAAACCGCCCAAGTCGATGCGGACGACACCCGGGCGCTGGCGTCCCTGGTGCGGGGGATCCGTCCGGATCTGATCGTCAACGTGGCCCTGCCCTACCAGGACCTGTCGATCATGGATGCCTGCCTGGCGACCGGCGTAGATTACCTGGACACGGCCAACTACGAGCCGCCCGACGAGGCCAAATTCTGCTACAAGTGGCAGTGGGACTACCACGACCGGTTCCGGGAAAAGGGGCTCATGGCGCTGCTCGGATGCGGGTTTGACCCCGGGGTGACCAACATTTTCTGTGCCCATGCGGCAAAGCATCATTTCGACGAGATCGAGTATATCGACATCATGGACTGCAACGCCGGGAATCACGGCCGGCCGTTTGCCACCAACTTCAATCCCGAGATCAACATCCGGGAAGTGACCCAGAAAGGCAGGTACTATCGGGAGGGAAAATGGATCGAAACCGAACCTCTGTCGGTTTATGAGACCTTCGATTTTCCTCAGATCGGTCCCCGAAAGATGTATCTCATGTATCATGAGGAGCTGGAATCACTGGTCAAACACGTGCCGGGACTCAAAAGGATCCGGTTCTGGATGACGTTTTCGGACGCCTACCTGACCCATTTGCGGGTGCTGGAAAATGTCGGTATGACCCGCATCGATCCGGTCGATTTTCAGGGATGCCGGATCGTTCCGCTGCAGTTTCTAAAGGCCCTGCTGCCGGATCCGGGCTCCCTGGCAGGCGGGTATGCGGGGAAAACCTGCATCGGCTGCATGATCGAAGGGAAAAAGGACAACCAATTTCGAAAGTATTTTATCTACAATGTCTGCGATCATGAGCAGTGCTACCGGGAGATCGGGGCCCAGGCGGTTTCTTACACCACCGGCGTTCCGGCCATGATCGGGGCGAGGATGATGCTCACCGGCAAATGGCGCGGCAACGGGGTGTTCAACGTGGAGGAGTTCGATCCGGACCCTTTCATGGAGGCGCTCCCGCACCATGGGCTTCCGTGGACCGAGACACTGCTGGAGGAGTGACAGCGATACGGAAACATGACATCTGAAACGTACACCCTCGAAACCGTCCCCACCCCCTGCTACGTGCTCGACGAGGCCGTGCTCCTTGCCAACCTGCAAAGACTCGGGGTGGTGCAGCAGCAGACCGGCTGCCGGATCCTGCTGGCGCTCAAAGGGTTTGCCATGTTCGGCGTCTTTGACACGATCCGGCAGTTTCTATCGGGGGTTTCGGCAAGCTCCTTAAACGAGGCCAGGCTCGGATTCGAAGAGTTCGGAAAAGAGGTCCACGGCTGTGCCCCCGCCTACCGGGAGGCGGAATTCGACCAGATGCTCTTTTACTGTGATCATCTCGTTTTCAACTCCTTTTCCCAGTGGCGGCGGTTCCGGGAAAGGATCGGTGCAAAGCCGGCACTTCAATGCGGAATCCGGGTCAACCCCGAGCATTCGGAGGTCGAGGTGCCGATTTACGATCCGTGTGCACCGGGCTCCCGTCTCGGGGTTACGCGGGAGAACTTTCTGTCCGATGAGCTTTCCGGGATCTCGGGGCTTCACTTTCACACTCTGTGCGAGCTGAATTCCGACGCCCTGGCCCGGAGCCTTGCTGCCTTTGAAGAAAAATTCGGCGCTTTTTTGTCCCAGATGAGCTGGGTGAATTTCGGCGGCGGCCACCATATCACCCGCAAGGACTACGACGTGGCAAGGCTGTGTGAACTGATCGAAGACTTTTCTCGACGCCATTTTCTGCAGGTCTATCTCGAACCGGGTGAGGCCGTCGCCTTAAACGCCGGTGTTCTGGTGGCCTCGGTTCTGGACATCGTCAGAAACCGCATGGACATCGCGATCCTGGACACCTCGGCGGCAGCCCACATGCCCGACGTGCTGGAGATGCCGTACCGCCCCGAAATTGCAGGCGCCGCGGAGGCCGGAGCTCTTCCCTTCGCCTATCGCCTGGGCGGCACCACCTGTCTTGCCGGAGACGTCATCGGCGACTATTCTTTTTCCGAGCCGCTTTGCATCGGCTCCCGGCTCGTCCTCAAAGACATGGCCCACTATACCATGGTCAAGAACAACACATTCAACGGGGTCGAGCTTCCCTCCATCGGACTTCAAGATGCTTCCGGAGAAATCCGAATCCTGAAGCGGTTCGGCTACGAGGACTACCGGAACCGTCTTTCCTAGACTCGAATCGAGGCTCCTGAACCTCTTCGAACGATTTTTGAAGAACCGCCGGCATGCGGCCCTCGTGATCGACGAACACGGCGATATCGCCGGAATCCTGACCCTGGAAGATATCATCGGAACCCTGCTGGGGATCGAGATCGTGGACGAAACCGACCAGGCGGTCGACCTGCGTTCCGCAGCCCGCCGGCAGTGGCTCAAACGGGCGGAGGCAATGGGATTACAAAAAGAGGACCCCGAGGATTTTTAAACGTGGGGCTCAACTCAAGTTTCGGGTTTCGTCTCCAGTGGAGCGAAATGGGTGATTTGATGGCGGTATACGCTGTCTGAGCGCCTTAGGATACCTTACATCAGCGCCCGCTGAGCGCTCCTCGATTGCCGTTGCCATTCCAAACACCTCCGTGATTTTGAAGATATTTTGGCCTGCGCTGATGTTAGGTATCCTTTGGGGCGAGTTCGTATGCCGGCATCAAATTATCCATTTCGCGGCACCATGAATCCCGAAAGTTGAGGATAGACCGCAGCGCCCTCTATGCGTTTACAGGATATTGTTCGGTGAACATTTTTTCGGACTCCGCCGTGCCGATCAGCACCAGCTCGTCGCCCGGCTCCAAAACGATCGTGGGATCCGGGTTGATGATCGACTGGCCTTTTTTTCTGACGGCAACCACGCTGCACCCGGTATTTTCGCGCACCCGGATGTCGAGCAGTGCCCTGTTTTTCAGTTTCGGGCTCAGGGCGGTGCGAAACACATGGAGTCCTTCGGAAAGCATCAGCATCTTCTGGGGCTGGAGCAGGTTCAGGATGGTGGCCGTAACCAGCGAACTGAAAGACATGACCAGATTGGCGCCGGCCCGGTGAAGGGTGTTGATGTTGCGGTCGAGGCTGGCCCGGCTGATGATCTGGACATCCGGCCGAAGGCGCCGGCAATAGATGGTCAGGTAGATGTTCAGGCTGTCGTCGTGGGTGGTGATGATAATCGACGGGGTTTCGTTGATCCCGGCATTTTCCAGGACCTCCAGATCGCTTGCGCTACCCTGGATGAAATGGGAGTCCTTAGAGGCGATACCGGGCCTTTTTTCCACCACCCGGTAATCGATGTCCCGCACCTTCAGGGTCTCGGCCACCGCCTGGCCGACGCGGCCGCCGCCCAGCACCACCACCGGTCCCTTGCTCGGGTTTTCTTCAGCGTTTTCGCCGATGGTCCGGTCGAACCGGTCCAACTGCGCTTCGGTGCCGGCCAGCAGCAAAACGGTGGACTCTTCGATTTTGGCCTGAGGGGTCGGAATCCGGAACCGGCCCTGCTCCCAGAGGCCGACCACCGTCATGCCGGTAATCTGCCGCAAACGGCTTTCGGCCAGGGTTTTTCCCTGGAGCCATGTCTGCATGGCCGGAGCCTCTGCGATCAGCAGCTGGTCGAAGCGGCCCACGATATTGGCCTTGGTGCTCACCCCCAGCACCCGGCGGGCCAGGGCCTTTCCCAACAGTCTGGTGAACTGAAAGACATGGGTGCTTCCGGCCAGCTTAAGAATATCGAGGGAATCGTCTGCGTCGGCATTGGTGACCGTGGCCACGGTCCCGGCGGTTTCCCGGATGGTGTAAATAATGTTCGTACTGGCGATATCGTTGTTTAACACGACCACCAGGATCGCCTTTTCGATGTTCAAGCGGCGATAGGTCTGCGGATCGTCCATTTCGCCGAACACCACCGCGTAGCCCTGGTCGTGCAGATCGAGCGCTTTCTGAAGCTCGGAGACCAGGATGACGTAGTCGATGCCGTATTGGCCCAATTTTTCGGTCAGGTTCGCTGTGACCGCATCAAAATGGGTGAAAATCACGTGGCCGGACATGTTTTCCGGAACCGCGCGCGGCGCGCGGGCTTTGTTCTGCTCTTCGAGCCAGGGGGCGTAAAAGAACTGGATGAAGGTAAACGGGAGCATCACCAGCAAAAACACGATGCCGCTGAGCAGCACCACTACCGAGAAAAATTTGCCCAGGTCGCTGCCGAAGGTGATGTCGCCAAAGCCCAGGGTGGACATGGTCGTCAACGTCCAATAAAAACCGGTGATCCAGGAATATTCACGGCCTTCATAGAGCATCAGCATGTGAAACAAAACGCTGTAGGCGACGAAAAAAAATGCCAGCACGCAGCCGAATTTGATCAGCAACCGGACATTGCTTTTTCTCTGCCCGAGCCTGAATAGAAGGGAAAGCTGGGTGGCCATGGTCTTCATGGGCGGCGGCTCCTGAAATGGAAAAACTCGATCATCCGGGTTCGTCAACGATTCTTTTGGAAATACCCAATATATAGAACTTTGAATCCCGGCGCGGTCAGCGGCGGGGCCGTCCTGTTTTCAGAATCTATTGAAAAATCACCCGCTTTTTGCAATAAAAATCTTTCCGGCGCAAGATCATTTTCCTGCGGCGGCCAATTTATATCCACACATCTTACGGAGGCGGATATGGAGATCAAAACCGGGGATCTGCCGGGGGTTGGCAAACGCTATACCTTTACCACGGCAGACGGAAATCATATCGTGGTCATCCTGCACCAGAGCGGATACCGGGAGATTTACCACTTTGCCGGTCCCGACGAGGACGAGCCCGATCTCATCGTCAAGTTGACCGACGAAGAAGCGCGCCAGCTCGGGACCATCCTCATGGGGGTGGACTACCAGCCGGTG
This sequence comes from uncultured Desulfobacterales bacterium, assembly GCA_964409825.1. Classification (GTDB taxonomy): domain Bacteria; phylum Desulfobacterota; class Desulfobacteria; order Desulfobacterales; family CAFBRK01; genus JAIPEL01. The sequence continues at coordinate 6,243 of CAYPFH010000098.1, forward strand.
ACAGACGACCGGGTGGAGCTTCTTTTGAAGAGCGTCCGCATCGAGTGGGTGAAGGTCTGTCCGGAAAGCGAACTGGCCAACCAGAAGATCATCGACTCCCGCCTCAGGAGCAAGACAGGGGCCACGATTATCGGCATCCAGCGGGGAAAGGACATGATCGGCAGCCCCGACATCAATGAGAGGATCCTTCCCGGAGACACGCTGATGGTGGTCGGCAACCGGGAGCAGACGAAAAAAGTGGACGAATTGTGTCAAACATGCGCACCCGCCCCCGGGATGGACGAGTCCGACCCCAAACCTGAACGAAAGTAGACCGTGGAAAATCTCCCCTTTTTGCTTCTTGCCGGGCTGATGTTGTGCACCTTTTTTGCCGTCAGCTTTGCCTCCCAGAAGCTGCGGCTGCCGTCGGTTCTGTTGTATATCGCCCTTGGCGCTGTTGCCTCCTCGTTCTTCTTCAATAGCGAACTGGTCCATGTGGCGGCCGAAATCGGCATCGTGCTGCTGTTTTTCATCCTCGGCCTCGAATTTCCCCTTGCCCGCATGGTGGCCATCTCCAGCCGGATCTGGCCGGCCGGGCTGATCGACGTGGTGCTGAACCTGGGCGGCGCCATGATCCTGGCGCTGCTGTTCGGGCTGGACCTCTTTTCTGCGTTTGTCATCGGTTCCATCGCCTATGCGACCAGTTCGTCCATCTCCGCCAAAATGCTCGATGAAAGCAGGCGGCTGGCCAACCCCGAGGCGGAGTTTATCCTGGCTCTGCTCATTTTCGAAGACCTGGTCGCCCCGATCCTTGTTTCCTTCATCGCCGGCATCAGCGGCGGGGATGAAATCTCGACGGCCTACATGCTGGCGCTTGCGGCAAAAATCCTTTTGCTGGTATTGGGCGCCGCACTCATCGGCCATTTCGGCTTCAGGCGGCTGAATTCCTTCATCGGCAAATACATCCAGACCGACTTCATGCCGCTTTTGACGGTGGGACTGGCCCTGGGCTACGCCGGCCTGGCCATTGCACTGGGCCTATCTGAAATACTGGGCGCATTCATGGCCGGGGTCATGCTGTCGGAAACCGGCAGAGCCACGGAAATCGAACACCTGCTGCTGCCGGCCCGGGATCTGGTGCTTCCGTTTTTTTTCTTCTGGTTTGGAACGACCATCGATTTTGCCCAGGGCATTCCTTTTATCGGGATGATGGCCGCCCTCGTGGTGCTGGGGATTGCCGGAAAGGTCGTTACGGCCTACTCCGGAAGCCGCCTTTTCGGCTTGAGTCCGAAGGTTTCCTGCCGGGCGGCCTTTTCCATGGTGCAGCGGGGGGAATTTTCCGCCATCATCGCCAGTCTTGCAGTGCCGGCGCTTAGAATCTTCAGCGGATTTTACATTCTGATCACGGCCTTCGTCGGCGTGTATCTCTTCGGCCGGGCGCCGCGCATCGCCAACTGGTACCAAGACAAGTGGGTAAAGCCCCCGGCCGGCCGCGAAGATCAACCCCGGGCAAGGGTTGCGGAATAGGCCGCTGCCGGGATCTTTCGGTCCCTCGCGCAGGGCAAAACCTGTATCACACTGCGACAGCGGCGGTATGACGGCACCGTTTTTTTGACTTTTCAGTCGGCACCCAATATGCATCCCAAAGGTGAGGAAAAAGTGACTGCCAAAAAGCCGCAGAGAATCAAGATCGGTGCACGCCAGGCCTTCGCCCTGCTGGGCCCTTACGTCAAGGACCGGTTGATGACCCAGGTCAAATCGGTCTGGCTGATCATTTTGTATCTGGTGTTTTTTCAGGTGTTCATCCTGAAAATCCAAGTTTTCGAGGCATCCGTGGTCGCTGTCGGGATCGGGCTCGTGGTCGTTGGCCTGACCCTTTTTATGGAAGGCCTGTTTCTCGGGCTCATGCGTCTGGGGTCTCTTGTGGGCCGGGGCCTTCCCAAAAAAGCGCCCATCTGGATCGTGGTGGCCTTTGCCCTGGTTCTCGGGTTTCTGGCGACCCTGGCCGAGCCGTCCATCCAGGTGTTGCAGATGGCGGGAAAGTCGGTAAAGCCCTGGGAGGCGCCGCTTTTGTTTTTGCTGCTGAACAAGTACCCGCATTATCTGGTGTATGCCGTGGGTGCCGGGGTCGGGTTGGCGGTCGGAATGGGGATGCTCCGTTTCTATTACAGCATTTCCCTCAAGCCGTTTATCTATGCGTTTATCGGCGCCCTGATCCTGATCACGGCCTGGGCGAATTTCGACGAAAATATGCAAAATATCATCGGCCTGGCGTGGGACTGCGGTGCCGTGACCACCGGCCCGGTCACCGTGCCGCTGGTGTTGGCATTGGGAATCGGGGTTTCCCGAATGGTAGGGTCGGTCGAATCGGGCACCACCGGATTCGGGGTCGTGACCCTTGCTTCTTTGCTGCCGGCGATCTGCGTGCTCGGCCTGGGCGTTTTTTTCAACGCGTCCGCCCCAGGCCCCATGGAAAAGGAGGAATTCTTCAAAGCCGAAAACCGGTCGAAAATCGAACGGCTGTTCAAGGACGGGGACGCCCTGACACGCTACGTTCAAGCCGAAGCCGATTCCGGCGCCCGGGCCGCGTTCTTCGGCAGCAGCAGCCCGGAAACCGGCCAGACGGATCCAGCGCAGGTTCTCTCCGGACAAAACAATTCCTCCCCGGTCGGCGAAGCCGGGGTCGGTCTGCATCAATTGGTCGGAAAGAACTTTGCCGCTGCCTTCAAGGCCATCGGGCTGCTCACGATACCGCTTTTTCTCGTCTTTTTTCTTTTGGTGCGGGATTCCCTGCCCTATCCCGACGAAATTTTGCTGGGCATTTTCTTCTGCATTCTCGGGCTGGCAACCTTCAGCATCGGCATCGAACTGGGGCTGGACAAGCTCGGAACCCAGGTGGGCAGCAAACTGCCCGCGGCCTTCAAGGCGATTCCCATCCCCGAAGAAGACCGAACGATCGCCAATTTCGACCCGGACCTGGTCAAAACGGCCATTTCCGAAGACGGCAAACCGCACCATTTTTTCTTTGTCGAAAAAGACGGAAAGGTACAAAGCATCCCATACGATTCGGCCTCCTTCGATCCGGCAACCGGAAAATACCACTTCACGCCGACAAAGGGGCCCCTGTTCGGCTCCGGAAGTCCGTTGGCCGGGGTCCTGGTCGTTATTTTATTCGCCTTTATCATGGGCTACGGCGCCACGCTGGCCGAGCCGGCGTTGAACGCCCTTGGCATCACCGTGGAGGAAGTCACCGCCGGGACCTTTAAAAAGTCGTTTCTGATGCAGGCGGTGGCCATCGGGGTCGGCGCCGGCATTGCCCTGGGGGTGATCAAAATCGTTTTAGCCATTCCCCTTGCCTGGATCTTGCTGCCCCCCTACTTCCTGTTGTTGGTGGTGACGAAGCTTTCGACCGAGGAATTCGTCAACATCGGCTGGGACAGCGCCGGCGTGACGACCGGCCCGATCACCGTACCCCTGGTGCTTGCCATGGGCCTTGGCATCGGCTCCCAGGTGGGCGTCGTGGAAGGGTTCGGAATTCTGGCTTCCGCCTCGGTGTTCCCGATTCTTTCCGTTCTTCTGTTCGGGCTCCACATCAACCGAAAGAGAAAAGCCGCACTGGAAGAAGACGCTTCGGCAGAAGCATAGAAGGAGATACCATGGAATGCAACCGGACCGTCTCCCGTATTACCGCCTACCTGCATCGAAACATCTCCAAAGATGTGTTGGATGCTTTGAAAGAAGCGGGGGTTCAGGACTGTCATATCTATTCCGCCCGCTCTCTTGTCATCGAAGAAAAAAAAGGTATTTTTTCCCTTCTGCCCGGGCGGGATCTTGCCGAAGATCCGTTGGACACCCTGTTCTTTCTTGTGAATCCGGAGTTGGAGGATCCGCTCATCAGTCTGATCATCGACAAGGGAGAACTCTATTTTCCGGGAAGAGGGACGGTGATCGCCGAAGAGGTGACGCTGCTGGAGAGCCACGATCTTTGTGTGGAAAACGAGCTGCCGTCGTTCGAGTTCAAAGCGCCGTCCGTCCATCTGCACCCCTGCATCGGCATCTGCTCCATCATGAAGCGTGGCGAGGGAGACACGGTGGCCAGGATCCCGCTGGACATGGGAATGTGCGTGCCGGCCATTCATTTTGGAACCGGGACCGGTGTCCGGGACAAAATGGGCCTGCTGCGGATCACCATCCCCGCAGAAAAGGAGATCGTCCAGGCGTTCACAACGCCTTATGAAGCCAACAATATCATGGAGATGATGATCGAAGCCGGGCAGCTGGCCAGGCCGGGCAGCGGTTTTATCTACGGTTTTCCGGTCAAAAAGGGATTGGTCAACCTTCGGGTGAAGCGCGGAGAACAGCGCTATGCGGCCAGCATCGAGCAGATCATCACCGTTTTGGACAGCATCCGGGGAAACACGGAATGGCGAAACCGGAAAAGCGTTTTTGAAAAAAAAGCCCGGCAAAAAAAGGTGTATATCCGCAACCTGGTGGATCTTACGCTTCTATGCGACGCCGGCACCGGGATCAAGCTGGTGGATGCGGCCATGGCGGCCGGAGCCGGCGGCGCCACCATGTGCAACGTGAAGCATATCCGCTCCGCCGATTCCCCCCTGAGCGACATCCCTCTTGCGCGGGATGCGTGCAGCATGGTGATCCCGGAAAGCACCATAAATCCCGTCATGGCTGCATTGCGGGATGTGGACGCCTTCACGGACCGATGCCACGGCCAGGTTCACATCCGCCAGACTTCCAAGGCATTTACCTATGTGGGAAGACAGTAGCCGGCCGTGCAATCCGCTCACATTCCGGATAGCAGGAACAAGGTGTATCCGCAGTAGCACAACAGAAGCGCCGCCCCTTCCAGGCGGTTGATTCTGCCGGTGCGGCCTTTGAAGCCGTAGCCCAGGCCAAACAGCGAGAGGCTGAGAATTCCCATCACCAACATGTCCCGGGATAAAATTTCCGAAGATACCGCTGCCGGATGAATCACGCCTGCAATCCCCACCACTGCCAAGGTATTGAACAAATTCGAGCCAAGAACATTGCCCAGGGCAAGTCCGTGTTCTTTTTTCCGGGCCGCGGCCACAGACGAGGCCAGCTCCGGCAAAGAAGTGCCCCCGGCGACAATCGTCAGGCCGATGACCAGGTCGTCAATTCCGAGGCCGCGAGCGATTTCAACCGCTCCCCAGACCAGGATGCGCGAACTTGCCACCAGCAAAATCAGCCCGAGGACCAGCCAAGCGATCGCCCGCTGAATCGGTATGCCGCGCACCGTGAGCTCTTTTTCCATTTCACTGCCCAGGGCATCGGTCTTTTTTTTCATCCCCTGCCAGATGGACCACGTCATCAGGCCGGCGAAGACGATCAGCAGTCCGGCAGCATCGATGCGGGAGAGAACTCCGTCGACAAACTGATAGGCGGCCAAGGCGGTGACTGCGATGAGGATCGGCAGTTCCTTGCGAAGCACCTGCGACTGCACGGCAATGGGGCTGACCAACCCCGTCACCCCGAGGATCAACGCGATATTGGTGATATTCGAACCGTAGGCGTTTCCCAGGGCGAGACCGGGGCTGCCCTCCACAGAGGAAAGAACTGATACTACCATTTCCGGGGCGGATGTGCCGAAACCGACAACCACCATACCGATCAGCAGCGATGGTATGCCAAAATGGCGCGCCGCATTGGCAGCACCCTCCACGAACCGGTCCGCTCCCCAGACGAGCACAAGCAGACCAAACAGGACTGCCAGAATCGGAAGAATCATAAAAAACTTTAGGGGTCTATTGGTTTACGGTATTATGTACCAGTTTAGGGCTGTGCTGGGCTTATGTGAAACTGCGGTCGAAGCCGGCGGCAAAAACCGACCTATCC
>CAYPFH010000099.1:0-12072 GCA_964409825.1 uncultured Desulfobacterales bacterium
GAGGCTTCCTGGAGTTTTATGGAGAACCGCATTTCAAAAAAACTGGTTCAGGGTTACTTTCGATAACCATCTTTTCAGCTCATACAAGAAGGACCGAAAGCGAGGGCAACGGTGGCGAATCCCATCATTGAGACTCTTGGAAACGCCCCGATGTTCGACGGGCTGACTGCGGCGGAGCTAAAACAGATCCGTAAAATCGCCGTGGATCGTTTCTATGACCGGGGCAGAACCGTTTTTAGCGAGGGTGACGAAGGCGACGGCTTTTACATGGTCGCCGGCGGCCGGGTTAAAATCTACAAGCTTTCCCCGGAGGGCAAGGAGCAGATCCTTCATATCTACGGAGAGGGCCAGCCGTTCGGGGAGGTGCCGGTGTTTGCCGGAAAACGCTTTCCGGCAAACGCCCAGACCCTGGTCAAAAGCCATCTGTTGTTTTTCCCGAGAACCGAGTTCGTTCACCTTATCGGGGAAAACCCCTCCCTTGCCATGAACATGCTCGCCGTTCTTTCTCTTCGCCTCCGCCAGTTTACCGTTCAGGTCGAACATCTTTCCCTGAAGGAGGTTCCGGCGCGGCTGGCGTCTTATCTGATCTACCTGGCCGAGGAGCAGGACGCAAAAGGCGCCGTGGTCCTCGATATTTCCAAGGGCCAGCTTGCCAGCTTGCTGGGGACGATCCCGGAGACCCTATCCCGGATGTTTTCGCGGATGAGCGGCAGGGGCCTGATCGAAGTGGACGGAAAAAGAATCGCGCTGCTGGATGTGGAGGGGCTCAAAAAACTGGCGGAACAGGAGACGAGGCTGGAATAAAATCGCTTCGCGATTTTATTTGGCGGCTACGCCGCTTTGGTCAAATGGTCGATTGGCTGAATGGTCAGCCTGGCCGCACGGCCCCTGTTATTTTTTTTGTTTCGATTGAATGAAGACACCAATCGGTTGGGCGGAAAGAGTTGGAAGAAAGCACCTTTTACTAGTTAACGAATCAACCAATCAACCAACTCCCTGCTTGAGGGCGACCAGCTCCTTGCTGAGCATCCGGATGTGGCCCATTTCCTCTTTGACGATCTCATCGAGTCGGTCCTGGCCCAATTTTTCGGGAACCATTTCTCTCATCCCTAGGTAAAAGACGATGGAGTCCTTTTCGGCTTCGATGGCCGCCTTCAGGATTTCCCGCAGGGAGTCGGCGTCGATCTCCTTTTCGAAGAATATCCGGGTGTCGGCCAGGGCCCGAAGATAGCAGATCGCCTCTCCTTCCGGGTCGAACACGGTCGACTGTTTTTCCGCCTCTGCCAGGTCCGATCGCATCTGCTTGAAAGTCTTTTCGTGGTCGAGCTCCATGTTGGCCAGTTTGACCAGCAGCTGTTTGACCGCTTTATCTTCGACCTTCGCCGCTGAATCCTGGTAAAACTTCGCCCCGTTTCTCTCCAGTTGCTCGGCCAATTCAAACACATCGTCCGCATTGAAATCGTAGCGCATTTGACTATGTCCTTTCTTAGGGCAAGATAAAACCGGTGTCCGCTCTGCCGGATGCCACAGGCCTACCCGATTTTTAGGGAATATAGCCATCGCCCCGAATATTGTAAAGCCCGCAGCGCTGCCCCTGGTGCGCCGAAAAAACCGCGGTTCCGGCCGGCAGCTTCAGGTTTCGGGGATTTTATCTCCCACCGGATCCCAGGACGATGAGCTGCTCTTTACCCGGCTTGCCACAGCCCAGATGATTCTGAACAAGCCGGGAAAGGTTTCGATGGTGGAAGTGGCGGCCCTTTGTACCAGCCTTTATCCGGCCGTAACCGCTGCGCGGCTCGATCCGAACGAAGCGTTGAGGACAGTCGAAATGGTCGATTGGGAACGGCAGTATTGAAGCTTCATCGAGGGCTTCATGAAGCCGAAATGAACCGGCCTTTTCCCATTTGACGAATCAACGATCCAACCAATCAACCAATCGACTAATCACCCCCCCTTACCCATCCGGATGCGGTTTCGTCCGGCGTTCTTGGCCCGGTAAAGGGCCTGATCGGCCAGTTTGAGCACGCCGGCCGGATCGGTGACCCCCTTTTTCGGTCCTGCCAGTCCGACGCTTACGGTCACCTGGACCGAGTTTTTCCGGTTCGGCGGTGTGTTGCGGCTTTCCGGTCCGGATTTTTTCCGCTGCGTTCCCCGCGGGACAAATCCGTTTGCCGCCACCTGGCGTCGATAGCGCTCCAGGTAAGCAAGTGCCTCGTCGACGTCCTTGCCCGGAAAAACGGCGGTAAACTCTTCTCCGCCGTAGCGGAAGGCCCTGCCGCCGCCGCCCAATCCCGCCAGCTTTTTGCCGATCATCCGGAGCACCTGGTCTCCGGCGTCATGGCCGTAGCGGTCGTTGAATTTTTTGAAATGATCCACGTCGATCATGGCAAGAGCGTAACGTTTGCCCAGATTGAGCAGCTCTTCGTTGAGTCTGCGTCTTCCCGGCAGACCGGTTAGTTCGTCGGTATAGGCCAGGGTAAAGGAGGACTCGATGCCGGCCACCGCCAGAATCAGCCCGGCGGCGGTGTAATAGACCGTCGGGGCCATGGCCGAGGCATCGCCGCTTCCGGCGAGAAAGGAGGCGGCCAGGGCGCCGACAAGACCGGCGGTCAGTGCATTGCGGCGCAGAAAGAAGCGAACCAGCAAAAACAGGGCGGCAATGGTAAAACAGACCGCCGCCGCCGCTGGAACCGTTCCGCCGGGAATCGAAAGGGTCGATGCAAACGCGCCGCCGATGGCTTCGAGACTTGATCCGAAATCAGGGGCAACGCCGGAAACGATCCGGCTCACCATCGCATCGATCGCCGAAGCCGGCCTGGCCGAAAGCCACAGCACCCCGGCGGCCTGAAAGGCCAGCGCCAAAATGCAGGCGATGCCCACCATCGTTTTCAGGCGCCGTTTCATAAGAGTTGAAAAAAGCACGATGTTCAACGGAAGAAGAAACAGGGCGGCGCTTTTTGCCGGATGGCCTGCGGAAAGATCGGGCCCCGGGGCGCCTACAAAGGCATAGCAAAGGGCCAGTGCAAGCGCGCTGAGCAGCAGCCCCGCATTTCCGTAACGGAGGCCCGTGGCGGCGACCAGAGCAAAAAGGGCGAAAGGCAGGATCGGCAGAAGCACCACCAGCGCCCGAATTTCCGCGCTGCGGGGAGTCATCTGGGGCCACTGCCACAGAATTGCCGCAGCGGCGCCGATGACGGCGGCCGGTACCAGAAGCGGGAGCACAATTTTTTTGTCCGGCATCGCCAATGGGGATTCCTGGATAAAATCGCTTCGCGATTTTATCGGAGGCGGCTGCGCCGCATGGTTTTATGATTTTTGTCTCAAACGATGCTCGCCGGCGGCCGGCAGCGGCTATTCAACGACGCTTCCCCGGCGGCAAAGGCCTTCTTCTACCGTTAAACGGCTATTTATGCAAGGGGTCAAGGGGGGTACCAACAGGGTCCCGTCAAAGTCCAAAAATGGAGGGCCACGCGCCGTCGTGGGCGCCTGCGGTCGGCCGCGGCAGAGCGCGCTCCTCCTGAACGGACGCGACAGAGCGCTTCTCTCCCTGTCAATACGACCGGCGCCCCATTGATGCTTGACTCCAGGCGCTTAGTTTTATACAGGAATCATTATTGTTTGCCTCTCTCGTTCAGACTTGGGCCGGTTTTTCTGCCGCCGCCCGGGTGGCTTTCCAATGTTGATCCGTCTCTACCCGATAGGTGCCTGGACCATATGAATCGGCGGACCTTCTTAAAAATAGCCGGTTTGAGCAGCGTCTCCCTTGCCGCCGGCTGTTCCGATCCCCAGAAACACCTGTATTCCCTGGTCGAACATCCCGACGATATGGTTACGGGCCGGGCATCCTGGTATGCCACTACCTGCAGAGAGTGCCCGGCCGGATGCGGCGTGCTTGCCAAAAACCGGGAAGCCCGGGTCGTCAAGCTGGAAGGAAACCCGATCCATCCGGTCAACCGTGGAGCGCTTTGCATGCGCGGCCAGGCGGCGCTGCAGGCGGTCTACCATCCGGATCGACTCCGGGCGCCGATGCTGCGGGAAGGCCCCGGCTGGAAAGAAATTTCCTTTGCCGAGGCTGAAGCGCTTCTCAAAAACAGGATCGACCGCGCGGTCGCCCAAGGACCCCGGCGGGTCAGGATGGTCACCGAGACGGTCGGCGCCACCCTGATGTCGTTGTTCAAAAGCACCTTGCACGGCTGGCGATCCGAAAATCCGGTGGTGTTCGAGCCTTTTGCCTATGAGTCTCTTCGAGCCGCCAATGAGATCGTATTCGGTATCGACGGGCTGTTTTCCTACCGGATGCAAGAGGCCGACGTGCTGGTCTCCTTTGGGGCCGATTTTCTCGAAACCTGGCTTTCTCCGGTGGAGTACGCCCGCAAGTTCAAAGAGATGCACGCCTATTCAGAGAAGGGAAAGGGCGTGTTTTTTTCGGTGGGCGCATATCAGTCCCTGACTTGCGCCAATGCGGATCTTTGGATCGGATGCCATCCAGGCGGAGAAGCCGCCGTGGCCCTGGGACTGGTTCGGGAGGCCCTGGAAGCGGGACGGGGGTCGCATCTTCGGGATTTTATCCGCGCCACGATTCTTCAAACGGCAAAAATGTATACCCCGGCTCATGTTGCGCGGCTCGCAGGCGTTGAGCCCGAGCGGTACCAGAGCCTCGTCCGGCGGGTGCTGACGGCGGACCGCCCGCTGGTGCTGGGCACCGGAAGCGGCGACAGCGGTGAAAACGCCCTTCAAACGAACATTGCGGCAAACCTTCTGAACGTTATCCTGGACCCGGACCTGCTCAGGATCGAGTTTGACCGCCGGTACCGGGTGGAGACGGCGGCCCGGCATTCAGAGATCATCTCGTTTTTCCAGAAGGCGAAAGAAGATCGCGACGAAGTGCTGCTCCTTTACCGGGCCAATCCGGCCTATCACCTGCCGGCAGAAGGGGCCGTCAACCGGGCTTTTGCCCGCAAAAGCCTGTTTAAAGTCAGTTTTTCTGCCTTCATGGATGAAACCGCCGAAAAAGCCGACCTGGTTTTTCCGCTTCAGCTGCCGCTGGAATGCTGGGACGATTACGCGGGCGCCTCCGGCTTCATTTCTCTGCAGCAGCCGGCCATGGGAAGCCTGACCGATGCGCCTTCCGTCGGAGACCTTTTTTTGCGGCTGGGAGCGGACAACTCCGAGCAGCCGCCCGACTACCGCAGTTATCTGGTGGAACGTCACAAGCGCCGGCGCACCATTTCCAGTGAAAGACGGTGGCTTTTTGCGCTGAAAGACGGCGGTGTCGAGGTGCCGGTATACGGCGTGGAAAGAAACCAGGTGGTCCCTTACACGGTGATGGACGACTTTCACACCTTGACCGAGCCAAAGAGCGCCGCCCTGGTATTCACCGCCGCACCGTCGATCCGGTTTTTTGACGGACGCGGCGCCAATCACCCGTGGCTGGCCGAAATTCCGGACCCGATCACCAAGGTGGCCTGGCAGACACCGGTGCTGGTGCATCCCGACACCCTTCGGCAAAACGGCTTGGCCCAGGGAGATATCGTCAGACTCCAGTCGCGCCAGGCAAGCCTGGAGGCGGTGGTCTACGAGGCCGACAGCGTGCGGCCCAACCTGCTGCTCATGAGCATCGGCCAGGGACACAGCGCCATGGGGCGCTACGCCGAAGGAGAGGGGCAAAATCCTTTCCAGTTGCTTCCCAGCGGCGCGGATCCACGCCACGGCGGGGCCTTTTTCTCCATCGATCCGGTCACCATATACAGTACAGGGATGCGCCGGGAACTGGCCCATACCGACGGCAGTCGGATTCAGCACGGCCGGAAGATCGCTTTGACCATCTCCACCGAAGAGCTGGATGCAGGACGTCCCGTGGAGCGCGAGGGGCTGACCATGTGGGATTTTCCCCTGACACTTCCGCTGCCGGAGGGGTATGATCCCCACCGGGACTTTTACCCGCCCCACGAGCACGCGGGCTATCGCTGGTCCATGGCCGTGGACCTGGACAGGTGCATCGGCTGCGGGGCTTGTGCGGCCGCCTGCTACGCCGAGAACAATATAGGGGTGGTCGGAGAACAGCAGATCATCAATGGACGGGAGATGTCCTGGCTGCGGGTGGAGCGGTACCATGATCCATCGGCCATGGAGAAGATCATCTTTCTTCCCATGCTCTGCCAGCACTGCGACAATGCTCCCTGCGAATCGGTCTGCCCGGTGTATGCGCCCCATCACAACAAAGAAGGACTCAACACCCAGATCTACAATCGCTGCATCGGGACCCGTTTTTGCGCACAGAACTGCCCTTACAAGGTACGGCGGTTCAACTGGTATACCTGGCAGTGGCCGAAACCCCTCAATTTGCAGCTCAACCCCGACGTCACCGTGCGCAGCAAAGGGGTGATGGAAAAATGCTCGTTTTGCATCCAGCGGATCAAGGACGCCCACAACACGGCAAAGAATGAAAACCGCCCGATTGCAGACGGGGAGGTGATCCCGGCCTGCGTGCAGACCTGTCCCACCGGAGCCCTGGTCTTCGGCAACCTCATGGATCCAAACAGCCGGGTCCGGAAACTGGCCGACGACAGGAGGACCTACCAGGTGATGGGATACCTGAACACGAAGCCGGCGGTGATCTACTTAAAAAAAGTGGTCCAGACCGTATGAGGTATGATGATACCAAGTCATCAACGGCGGTTTTGCCACAGTTGAACCTGCACCTATGGAAACACGAAATTCGAATTTGTTTCGATATTCGTGTTTCGGATTTCGAATTTTTGGCTGATTTGTTTTTCGGCTCCTTTTTCTTGGGGCAACCATGGGCCTCACGCTAAAAGATTACAAAAAAGGAAATTTATGGCCCTGACCTTTGCCAAAATCGATCAGACGGTGCTGGATACGCTTCGACCGGCGCCGAAGCATTATTGGCTCACGGTGCTGCTCGTTTTTGCGGGACTGATGGCCGGGGCCGCCTGCTGGGTCTACCAGATTCTCACCGGGTTGGGAGTGGCCGGGATGAACAACCCGGTCCACTGGGGAACCTATCTGATCAACTTCGTGTTCTGGGTGGGAATCGCCCACTCCGGGACGCTGATCAGCGCCATCCTGCACCTCTTCCGGGCCGGTTGGCGAAACCCGATCGCCCGGGCAGCCGAGACCATGACCGTCTTTGCCGTCTGCACCGCCGGGCTGTTTCCCTTTATCCATCTGGGCAGGGTCTGGATGGTGTACTACATGCTTCCGTTTCCCAACCAGCGGACCCTCTGGCCCAATTTCCAGTCCCCCTTGATGTTCGACGTGGTGGCCATCAGCACATATCTGATCGTGAGCTCCCTTTTCTGGTATACCGGCATGCTGCCCGATCTGGCCATCATCCGGGACCGGGCCAAGGGGGTACGGAAAAAAATCTTCACCCTGCTTTCGCTGGGCTGGACCGGAGAACACGAGCAGTGGCGCCATTACGTCCGTATCTACCTGTTTTTTGCCGCCCTGGCCACCCCGCTGGTGATCTCGGTGCACAGCGTCGTCTCATGGGACTTTGCCCTCGGGGTGGTGCCGGGTTGGCACACCACGATTTTTGCGCCGTATTTCGTGGCCGGGGCCATTCACTCCGGGCTGGCCATGGTCTTGACCCTGATGATTCCACTGCGAAAGATCTTTCACTACGAGGAGATCATCACCGTACGGGTTTTAGAGCAGGTGGCCAAGACCATCATCTTCACCGGCCTGATCGTGGCCTATGCCTACGGCACGGAATTTTTCATCGCCTGGTACAGCCACAACGCCGTGGAGATCGAGGTTTTTTTGTGGCGGGGGACCGGCCACTATGCCGTGGGCTTCTGGATCATGGTGACCTGCAACACGGTGGCGCCGCTGCTGTTTTTTTTCAAGAAAATCCGCACGAGCATCAAATGGCTGTTTTTGATTTCCATCGTCGTCAACATCGGCATGTGGTTCGAGCGGTTCGTGATCATCGTCACCAGCGTCGGGCGGGATTTTCTCCCCCATGCCTGGGGCGTCTATGCGCCCACCCTGGTGGAATTCGGCATCATGATCGGAAGCTTCTGCCTGTTTTTCTTTCTCTACCTGCTGTTCGTCAAGCATCTGCCCTCGGTTTCGATGACGGAGATGAAAGAGACTCTGGAGAAGGGAGGCGGCCATGGCGGATGACCGGTATCTGATGGGACTGTTCCCGGAAGAGAACGGGGCGATGGCGGCTGTCGGCGCCCTGGGCGGCTTGTCTTTCCGGGTCGAGAAGGTCTTCAGCCCGGTGCCGAGCCACCGCCTGGCCGAGGCCCTGAAGGTCAAAAAGAGTCGAGTGGGGCTGTTTACCCTGTTCGGGGGCGTTTTCGGGTTTTTCGCCGGCTTTTTGCTGGCGATTTTTACCGCCACCCGCTGGGACCTGATCGTCAGCGGCAAGCCGGTCATCTCCCTGATACCGTTTCTCATTGTGGGCTTTGAATTTACGATCCTGTTTGCCGTGTTCGGAAACATCATCGGGTTTCTCTTTTTGACGGATCTGCCTCGGTCTGACTGGCGGCGGCACTACGACGAGCGCCTTTCTGGCCGGTACTACGGGGTGCTGGCGGCTTGTCCGGCCGACAGGGAACATGAACTGGCAGCGCTGCTGGAAAGGCAGGGCGCCGATGTCAGGCGCTGGGACCGGGACGACCCGCCGGAAAGGGGGGCTGCCCGTCCGGAGCAGGCACAATCATGACCGAAGACAACCTCATCGATCGCGCAGGCAAAAGCCGGGGCGCCAGGACCGCCGCGGCCGTCTTTCTCGTTTTGACGGCCGGGGGACTGGCTGCCTTTATCGTGGGGATTTTCGGCCCCCACCCTGAACGGGCATGGCAGGCGTACCTGATCAATTTTCTGCTCTGGACCGGGCTGGCATCCGGGGGTCTTTTGTTTTCGGCGATCATGCAGGCGACCGGCGCCCGGTGGAGCGGCCGCATGGCCGGCATCGCCGAAGCCTTCTCCGGGTTTTTCCCGGTTTCCTTCGTCCTTTTTCTGATCCTGTTTTTCGGTCAGGCTCATATCTTTCCATGGCTTCATCAAGATCTCCATGGAAAGGAGGTTTGGCTCAACGTTCCGTTTCTATTCACCCGGGACGCGGCAGGCCTGCTCGTTCTTTACGGCGTCGGCTTCGGTTACCTGTACAATTCGCTTCAGCTTCGATTCGGCGGGGTGCCGGCTCCAGGCGGGCGGCTTCGCGAGGGGCTCCAGCGCCGCTGGGCCGGCAGGAGAATCGACGAAGAGGCGGTGCGGCGCCGGGCGACTTTTTGGGGCCTGCTCTACTGCTTTTGCTTTGCCCTGGTCATGTCCCTGATCGGCTACGACCTGGTCATGGCGGCCGACCCCCACTGGATTTCGACCCTTTTCGGGGCCTACTCCTTTGTCAAGGCGATCTATCTGGGGCTCGGCGGGCTGATCATCACGGCCTCTGTGCTGTATCTGAAAAACGGTCCGGAAAGCGGCCTGACGGCCGATCATTTCCACGACGTGGGAAAGCTCTTTTTTGCCTTCTGCCTGGTCTGGGGAGACTTTTTTTATGCACAGCTGGTGGTGATCTGGTACGGCAACATTTCTGAAGAGACCTACTACGTGATCGAAAGAACCATGCTGGCGCCCTGGAACCGTGCGGCTTGGACCGTCCTGCTGGTCTGCTTTGTCGGTCCATTCTTGATTCTGATCAATAAGAAAATCAAGACCGTTCCTTTGGCGATGATCGTGCTTTGCACCGTTGTGGTGCTCGGCATGTATCTGGAGCATATGCTCTTGCTCGCGCCGGTCGTCAGCCGCTCGCCGGCGAACATTCCCATCGGGATCGTGGACCTGTTTGTTTTTCTCGGGTTTTTCGGACTGATGGCGGCTTCACTGACGACCTTCATGACCCAGTTTCCCGAGGTGGCCCGGGTCCGAAGAAGAGAAGCGAACTGATGCAAGATCCGACCTCGATAGACCCCGAAGGGGGGATTTCCCGGAACCGCCGGACGATTCTGCTCGTCGTTGCGACGGTGCTGCTGACAGGCGCGTTTCTGTTCTTTTTCTACGCCTATCCGTATCTGGACATGGGCCCCGAGCAGCCGATTCCGTTCAGCCACCGGCTGCACGCAGGACACAAGAGCATCCAGTGCGAGTTCTGCCACCCTTACGTTGGCCGGTCCAACCACCCGGGGCTTCCGGCGGTGGAAAAGTGCCTTTACTGCCATAACTACATCATTGCCAATCACCCGTGGATCTTAAAAGAGCACGAGTATTTCAACACCGGCACCCCGACGCCGTGGAAAAAGGTCTACTACCTGCCCGAACACGTCCTGTTCAACCATCAGCGGCACATCCGCAAGGAGGTTGCCTGCCAGGAGTGCCACGGTCGGGTGGAGACCCAGGACCGGCTTGTCGGGGAGCGTTTCAAGATGGGGTTTTGCATCGAGTGCCACCGGGAACGGGGGGCCACCATCGGCTGCTGGCTGGCGTGCCACAGCTGATGCGGAATCCGAAGGGGCGCGGATTCCGCATAAAAAAGAGCGAAAATTTGGTTGTGTGAATCTGCAACAGGCCGAGCACAGGGGGGATTTCCCCCATGGCCGTAAAACGACAGTAAGGAATATTGAAAGGTGTCGATGACAACCGGAGAATCGACCCAAATTCGGACCTATCCGACGGCGCTGGCCTTCTGCATTACCTCCTTTTTCTGGATGGGGGTGGCCACCTTCATGGGGCTGTTGGGGGCGACGTTCCTGATCGCTCCGGATCTGGCGAACAATGTAAGCTGGATGTTTTTCGGCCGCGTACGCCCCGTTCACGTGAACATGGTGCTGTTTGGCTTTGTCACGCCGGGCCTGCTGGCGGCGGCGTTTTATTACCTTCCGAAGCTGCTCGATACCGAACTTTACAGCGAGAAGCTCGGGGTTGCCACGGTTCTTCTGTGGAACGTCGTGCTGGTCGCGGCCGTCGGCAGCCTTCTGGCGGGTCATTCACAGGGACGGGAATACGCCGAACTCATATGGCCGGTGGAAAGCATCTTCAACCATTTGAACAGGCTGCTGTTGTGGGTGATTCGGTGGCTATCCGGATGCCTAAGAATTTTGTGCAAAATGGCTTTTATATGGCGGTTGGCAATGTGGGGTCAAATCGTCTTGAGGATGCAAAGGGTGAGTCGGTGACGGTGCGAATTTACTTCAATTTGACTCCTGAAGGTGCAATTGCGGTGATGGGTAGCCTGACACGGCGGCTAAATGAGAAGGCGATTCCTTTCAACTTCAAGGTTTTGTACAATCCCAAGGATTATGGGCGGCATGATTCCGGGGTGCTGTACTTTGATAAGAGTGACTATGAGGTAGTTAGGGACGTTTTGTCGGCTGTGTATGGGGAGACGCGATCGCATTTTCAGGATGAGGTTCCTTTATTTACTATGCCACTTGCACCGGGGTTGGGGTTGGCTGAGGAACCTGACCAAAAGTTTGCTGATCAGGAAAGCTTTGGTATGAATCGGTGCCAGATTGTGGCGAATGGGTTGCTGGAGGCTTGGTATCAAGGGGATGACTCGCCAGAGGAGCGGATGAAAGCTATTTACCGACACTTCTGCCTCTTGGGAATTGACTTGCAGCGTCTTTATCTTAATGCTAACTCTGAAGATTTGTACGCACCATTGGACTTATAGACATCAGTCGTGGGTTATGTACAATTTTTGAGTGGTTTGAGTCCTCAAACCACTACGGTATAAAGCTTTAGCCTGGGTATAGTACATCTGGACGGGGGAACTTCAGTTTAACATACACCTCAATTTCTATAGCTTCTAGCTACTTATATATGACATAATTACAGCGTTTTTCAAGTAAGTGAGGTACACAGACAGATCCCCGACTTCTTGGAGAAGTCGGGGATCTTGCTTAGAAGACTGTACCTCATCAACCTGAAATCTGCTGTATTGTATCAGTCACAGTTAGACAACAATGGGTTTTAGCCGGTTGGCATCCTCCCACAGAAAACTGATAGTTCATCTCTAACGTATAAAATCGCTATTTTAAAATCTGAAGGGGTGACAAGCAGCTCAAAAGCTTGGTAGACAAAGCATTTTCCCTCTCA
>CAYPFH010000100.1:0-11995 GCA_964409825.1 uncultured Desulfobacterales bacterium
GGCAGGAGAATGCAAGGATTGACGGAAACGTCATTTTATGATCAACTGAGGGCTTGCATTGAAAGCCCGCCACAAAATCAAACGGCCGGAGGAAACATGTTTTCAGCGGGATGACCCCTGCCGGGCTTCAACGGAGGTTTGCAAATGCCGATCTATGAATTTAAATGCGCAACGTGCAATGATCTTTTTGAAATACTCGTGCGAAACCAGGAAGAAGAGGCAACGATGCGCTGCCCCAAATGCCGGTCGACCGACTTCGAGCGGGTGATCAGCGCAACCCGGCACGCCATGGGCGACGCCAAGGGCCAGAGCGGCACCCAGACGGTCTCGCGAAACTGCGCTTCCGGCTCCTGCACCACCTACACCATCCCGGGCCACAACCGCTGACGGTTTCAGGAAAAACGATGCCGGTTTCGCTCTGCGGCCTGCCGATTGACAGCCGCCTTCGGCGACATTACTTTGATCCGTCTATGAAGGGATGGAAAATCACGAGATGAAACTGGTCCACAATCACGAAAAAGAGCAGTTCAAGAAGCTGTTCCGACAGGAGCAGATCGACCGGTTCGAAGATCGCTTTTTGATTTTGGATGTGTTCCTCCAGACCGAACGGCACATCACCGTCAGCGGATTGACCGAGCTTCTTCGGCAGCGGGGGATCGACTTCGCCTCCGAATTCGTTCTGGAAACCCTCAAATTGATGTGCCAGTTCGGATTTGCCCAGAAAAACACCTTCGACAACGGTGAAGTCTATTATGAACATCGGCATCTTGGCCAGCACCACGATCATATGATCTGCACCAAGTGCCGGGCCATCGTCGAGTTCGAGGACGAGTCCTTAGAAGCGCTCCAGCTCCAGATCGCCCGGGCCCGCGGATTCCATATGCTCCAGCACAAAATGGAGATCTACGGCATCTGCGGCAGCTGCCTGAAGGAACGGATTCAAGGCATGCCGCTGTCCATGGCAAAGGCCGGCGAGCACCTTCAGATCGAAGAGTTTACCGGAGGCGCCAATTCCCGGATGCGGCTGCGGACGATGGGACTGCGGCCGGGCGACCGGATCGAGGTCATCACAAATCACAGTGCAGGCCAGGTGGTGGTCGCTACGGACTTTCACCGATTTGTCCTTGGCCGGGGCCTTGCCCAAAAGGTAATGGTGCAGCCCTTGGACCCGGAAGACAGCCGCAGCGGCCGTCAGCCCCCTTCGGAGACCGGATAGGGCGATGAATCTGAGCCAAATGCGGGAGGGACAGAGGGCCACCATTCTGCGCGTCGGAGGAAGCGGCGCACTCCGCAGGCGCCTGCTTGAAATGGGGCTTTTGAAAGGCACCGACCTCTACGTTGAAAAATACGCGCCGCTGAAGGATCCGATGGAACTGATCGTCAAGGGCTACCACGTTTCGTTGCGGGTGGAGGAGGCCTCCCAGATCAGCGTGGAACCCATCGAATAGGTTGGCCATGCCCGAAAGACCCATCTCCATCGCACTGGCCGGCAATCCCAACTCCGGCAAAACGACCATATTCAACAACCTCACCGGCACCCGGCAGAAGGTCGGCAACTGGCCCGGGGTCACCGTCGAAAAAAAGGAAGGAAAAATCCGTTATCGAGGAGTCGAACTCCTGATCACGGATCTTCCCGGCACCTACAGCCTGACCCCGTTTTCCATCGAAGAGATCGTCGCCCGAAATTTCGTTCTTGACGAGCATCCCGACGTGGTCGTCGACATCATCGATTCGTCGAACCTGGAAAGAAGCCTCTACCTGGCCACCCAGCTTCGCGAGCTCGACTGCAGGGTTCTTTTCGTCCTGAACATGACCGATCTGGCCAGAAACCGGGGCATCAAGATCGACACCGAAAAACTCTCCGAGCTGCTCGATGTCTCCGTGGTCGCTACGGTGGGCAACAAGAACCAGGGGATGGGCCTGCTGCTCGAAACCGCCGTGGCTCTTGCCGAATCGGACGCGCGCGTCGCTCGAAGGCGGCGGGTTCGTTACAGCAAGGACATCGAGGAGGCCATCGCCGAGCTCCAGCAATATCTGGAAAAACAATGCGCCCGGAAGCTTCCGTACAATCCGCGCTGGACGGCCATCAAACTCCTCGAAGACGACAACGTCGTCAAAAAACGGGCGGCGGCGGTCGCCGGTGAGCGCAGCGCAGACATCTTCGAGCAGGTCGAGCGGCTTCGCCGAAGGCTGATGGACCGGTACGCAGAAGAGCCCGAAATTGTGATGACCGATGAGCGATACGGGTTCATCGCCGGAATTATCAAAGAAGTCCAGGTTCAATCCACCCGCAGACGCGCGGATGTCTCCCGAAACATCGACCTCGTTTTGACCAACCGCTTCGTCGGTTTTCCGATATTTCTCTTCTTTATCTGGGCCATGTTTCAGCTTACATTCACCGTCGGCGACTACCCGATGCAGTGGATCGAATCCGGCGTGGGCATGGTCTCCGCGGTGCTCGAATCCGTGCTCCCGCAAAGCCTGTTCAAGAACCTGCTTGTAGACGGCGTCGTGGCCGGCGTGGGCAGCGTGATCGTCTTTTTGCCCAATATCGTGCTCCTGTTTTTTTTCATCGCCCTGTTCGAGGACACGGGGTATATGTCCCGATGCGCCTTTCTCATGGATAGGATCATGCACCTGATCGGTCTGCACGGAAAATCGTTCATTCCGATGCTCATGGGATTCGGATGCAACGTACCGGCGATCATGGCCGCACGCACCCTGGAAAGTGAAAAGGATCGTCTTTTGACCATTCTGATCACCCCTTTTATGTCCTGCGCGGCCCGACTCCCGGTATATATCGTACTAGCCGGAACGTTTTTCGGCGCCAGGGCCGGAACGGTCATCTTTTCCATCTACCTTCTGGGAATCGCGCTTTCGATCCTGACCGGTCGGCTCTTTCGCTCAACGCTGCTGCGGGGGGCCGATGCCCCTTTCGTCATGGAGCTTCCCCCGTATCGGGTTCCGATGTTCAAGAGCCTGATGATCCACATGTGGGACCGCAGCAAAGTATTTCTCAAAAAGATGGGGGGGGTGATCCTGATCGGTTCGGTTGCGGTCTGGACCTTGTCGTCGTTTCCACGCGATATCGTCTTTTCCGTCGACTACGACCAGAAGCGGCAGCAGATCTCCGCCGCCTACGATACCCGCCTGGCCAGGGCGCAGGGAACTGAGGCAGCGGCCCTGGCAAACGAGAAAAACGATGCCCTGGCGGAGCTCGAGCGCGGCCGGCGATTCGAGCGGGCCGAAAAATCCTACATGGGAAGAATCGGAAAGGCCATTTACCCGATCTTTTCTCCGCTGGGAATCGACTGGCGCAGCAGCGTTGCGCTGGTCACCGGTTTTTTCGCCAAGGAAATCGTTGTCAGCACCCTTGGGGTGTTGTATGCGGTCGGAGATGAAAGCGACAACGAGGCGCTCCAGCAGGCACTGCAGGACTCGGACATGACCCCTTTGTCGGCGTATGCCATGATGGCGTTTGTCCTGCTCTACGTGCCGTGCATCGCAACGGTGACCACCATTCGGCAGGAAACCGGCTCCAGCGGATGGATGCTGTTCAGCGTCGTCTACAGCACGGCACTGGCCTGGACGGTGGCCTTTGCCATTTACCAGGGCGGCCGCCTTTTCGGTTTGGGCTAATCCGCATCGGATCGTTGAAACAAGATGGCAGAGCCAAAACCCACATACCTCCAATCGCTGCGAACCGGACTTCTCGGGGAAAAAGCCGCCGCCGCAAGAAAGCAGATGCAGCAATGCACCCTTTGTCCCCGGCGCTGCGGGGCGAACCGCCTGGCAGGGGAAACCGGATTCTGCCGCACGGCAGCCCGAGCCTGGGTTTCGAGCTTTGCCCCGCATTTCGGTGAAGAGACGCCCCTGGTCGGCAAAAACGGAAGCGGAACGATTTTTTTCACCCATTGCAACCTGCTTTGCCTGTTTTGCCAGAATTTTGACATCAGCCACGGAGCAAAGGGAGAGCCGGTAAAAGACGCGGCCTTGGCTGAAATGATGCTCCAGCTTCAGGATGCCGGCTGCCACAACATCAACTTCGTGACCCCCTCCCACGTTGTTCCACAGATCCTGTCGGCTGTGGCGCTGGCCGCTGAAAACGGGCTGCGCGTGCCGCTGGTGTATAATTCAGGCGGATATGACCGGGTACAAACCTTGAAGCTGCTCGAGGGGGTGATCGACATCTACATGCCGGATTTCAAATTCTGGGATCCGGCTATCGCCAAGCAGGCCTGCCAAGGCGCGGATTACCCGGATATCGCCCGCCGGGCGCTGATCGAAATGCACCGCCAGGTGGGCGATTTGCAGATCGGAAACAACGGGATTGCATACTGGGGCGTTTTGCTTCGGCACCTGGTGCTTCCCGGGGGACGCGCCGGCACGGCAGACATCATGGAATTCGTGGCAAACAAGGTCTCGGCCGATACCTATGTCAACGTGATGCCCCAATACCGGCCCTGTGGAAAAGCCGCCGAAATCGAGGGGCTGGAAAAGAAACCGACCGGAGCGGAAATCGAAGAAGCCCTGGCCGCCGCTCGAAAGGCCGGCATCAACCGGATCGATCCGCCCCGGAGGGTGTTCATGCTATGGTGACCGTCGACCGCTTCCGGACGAAAACCAGCCGGCTTGCCATTGCCGCCGTCGCATTCGCTCTGGCGGCTGCCGGTTCAGTACAGATTTGCTGGGCACAGCGGCTGGCGGTGACAGCACCCCTGGCCAACATACGCGGAGGACCGGGAACCGAATACGACATTCTTTGGCAGGTGGAAAAATATTTCCCCATCGAAGCGATCCGTGAAACCGGTCCATGGATTTTTTTCCGGGATTTTGAAGGCGACCGGGCTTGGATTCACCGCTCCCTGGTGGGAGCCGTTCCATCTGTCATCACCAGCGCATCGACCAGCAACGTGAGAAGGGGTCCGGGAACGGAGCACGACGTCGTTATGAAAGTGGAAGCCGGGGTCCCGTTCCGGGTCCTGAAGCAAGACGGGCAGTGGCTCCATGTTGAACACGCAGACGCCGACCGTGGTTGGATTCACCGCTCCCTGGTCTGGTAGGCCGAGCTGCCGATCAGACAGGAGACGGCCGCCGGTTCAACCGATTCTTATGTGAAACTTCGATCCCGCCCCGGCGGGACTCAGGGTGGTGAGCCTGCCTGCAGTGAGCTTGTCGAACCTGTCGAACCACGCCGGCCAGCGGCGGGGCTGACATCTTCTTTTAACACCGCATCCCAAAGGGGAGCAAACATGGCCAAGGCAAAAAAGCCGACCCGAAAGGAACTGCTCAAGGAGCCGGATGAATTTCTCAGCCTTTCGCGGCGGATGATCCAATTTTCCGTTGCCCATAAGAAACCGATTTTGTGGGGGGTTGCCGCATTCTTCGGCATTCTGGTGGCCGTGGCAGGGCTTCAATACCACACGGCAAGGGCTGAGAACCGCGCTTTTTCCCTGCTTCATGAAGCCACGGCCGCTTACCAAAGAGCGGCTGCCGCCGGAAATCTTCAACAAGCCCGCGAGTCTTCAGCGCAGGCATTTGAAGCCCTGATAGACCGGCATTCGGGCCGGACGGCAGCCCGGATCGGGCGGGTTCTCTATGCGGATATCTGCTACCGCGGGGGAGATCCGGAAACGGCGTCGACGCTCTATCAAGAAGCGCTCCATGACTTTCAGGAAGATCCGGCCCTCCGCAGCCTGATCATCTCCGGACTGGGATATGCCTGGGAAGCCAGAGGAGACCTGGAAAAGGCCGCCGCCTTTTTCCGCCAGGTGATCGACGGCCGCGCTTCGGTCATGAAAGAAGACGCACGGTTTCAACTGGCAGGTATTTCCATCCGGATGGGGCGTTTGACAGAGGGGATCGCCCTGTACCAGAAAATCGCCGAAGAGCATCCGGATTCGCTCTATGGGCAAATCGCCAGGGAAAAAGCCGCACGACTCGCCAGGTCGCGATAACGCGCGTTCCGAACCAAAAGAAAACGGCTAACCGATGCCGATTCGATTAGCCGTTAAGGGGGAAACAGATGAAGATTTTTTTGCCGTTGAAAAATAAGAGATTGCAATTTCCTTGCCAGCTATGTCGCCTGGCCGGCCGGGGAGCGCAAAAAAATTTTATAATATTAAAAATCAGATAGTTATAAACAAATCCCCCCCGGCGCCGGCACCGGCGGCAAGGAGCCCCCGAATCCAAAATCGGGCAGCGGATTCAAAATTTTGAACGCTGACGACCTGAATTCAATATAACCAGTTGTTTTCATAACTTAATTTTTGACTCCCGAAAAGTTCAAAAAATTGAACCGGATGGGAGACAAATTCACAAATGCTTTAATATATTTCTTTTTTTGTAAACCCGCCGATTCAATTTTTTGAACCCTGTCGACAGGAGTCCAATCCGCCGCTGCATCTTCCCCGATCGTCATCGATGGGGAGCCATCTCCTCTATTGATCCCTGCCTCCGACGTCGAGCTTGAACTTCTTGATCTTCCAGTTGAGCCCGCTCTTTCCGATCCCGAGCAGTTCAGCCGCCTGGGACTGGACATTGCCCGTCATCTGCAGGGCCCTTTCCACCATCTTTTTTTCGATCCTGGCCAGGGTCTCGTTGAGCTGCGCTTCGGCCGGAATCCCCTCGATGTGCAGCACATTGTCTGCGCTGTGGCGAAAATCCCCGGGCAGGTCTTCCACGGTGATAGACGGCCCGGCACATAGAATCATGGCCCGCTCGATCACGTTTTCAAGCTCCCTGACGTTCCCGGGCCAGGTATAGTCATAAAACATCCGTTCCACCTTCCGGTCCACCCCGATGACCGGGTGCTCTATCCGGTACTCTCCGGCATATTTCTTGATGAAGTGGTCCACCAGCGGCCGAATGTCTTCGGGGCGCTGCCGCAGCGGCGGCAAAAACAAGTGAACCACATTGAGGCGGAAAAAAAGATCCTCCCGAAACCGTCCGGCAGCCACTTCTTCTTTCAGGTTCTTGTTGGTTGCGGCGATGACCCGGATATCGGAGGACACCGATCGAACCCCCCCCACCCGTTCAAAGGCTTTCTCCTGAAGCACCCGCAACAGCTTGACCTGCAGATTGGAAGACAGTTCGCCGATTTCGTCCAGAAAGAGGGTGCCCCCGTCGGCCAATTCGAAGCGCCCCTTTTTCATGGAAACCGCGCCGGTAAACGCGCCCCTCTCGTGGCCGAACAGCTCGCTTTCAAGAAGGGTTTCGGCCAGCGCCGCGCAGTTGACGGCAATAAACGGCGCATCCCGCCGCGGGCTGTTGAAATGAATCGCCCGGGCGACAAGTTCCTTGCCGGTGCCGCTTTCACCTTCGATAAGGACCGTCGCGTTTGCCGCGGCCACCTTCCGAATCGTTTCAAAAATCTCCTGCATCTTGCGGCTTTTGCCGATGATATTGCCGAACCGGTATTTTGCCTCCACATCCTGGCGAAGCCTCCGGTTCTCTTTGACCATTTTATAGATGGAAACGGCCTTTTTGACGTAAACGAGGAGACTTTCATTGTCGAACGGCTTCAGGATGTAATTGTAGGCCCCTTTTTGCATGGCCTCCACCGCTTTTTCCACCGTCCCGTAAGCGGTCATCATGATTACCGGCAGATCGGGATTTTTTTCCTTGATCCGCTCCAAAAGTTCGATGCCGTCCATGGAAGGCATCTTCATGTCCGTCAGTACCAGATCGATGTCGGAATTTTCCAGAATGTCCAGTGCTTCCTGGCCGCTGTTGGCCGTCAGCGGCTCGATGCCTTCTTCTTCCAGAACGGCACTGAGAATCAGCGGGTAATTTTTTTCGTCGTCAACGATCAGCACGCTTTCCATGGGGTTCCTCTTGGCTCAGCGGCAGCTCGACGGCCGTATACGCCCCGCCGGCTGCCATGTTGCTGATCCGGATCCTGCCCTGGTGGGCCTCGATGATGTTTTGGACAACGCCCAGCCCTAAACCGGTCCCCTTTTCCTTGGTGGTGAAAAAAGGATCCCAGATCTTGTCGAGTACTTCCTCGGCAATACCCTCTCCCTGGTCGCGGATAGATACCGTAACCGCAGCGTCTGTCCTTTCGACGCCGACGGCAATATCCCCCCCCTTCGGCATCGCCTGCATGGCGTTCATCAGGAGATTTAAAAACGCCTGGTAGAGCATGTCGGCGTCTGCCGTGATGGCCGGCAGGACTTCGGCGCATTCCAGGCGTATCGAATACCCGTTTTCCGTAAGTTCTGGTTCGAGAAATGCGATGTTCTTTTCGAGAATCTCCTCGATTCGGCAGGTCTTGAATTCCGGCTGCCTGGGGCGGGCAAAGTTGAGAAAATCGGTAATGATATGATTAAGGCGGCTGGACTCTTCGACGATGATATCGGGAATCGCATTGCCGTTTCCGGCCAGCTTCTTTTTCAGCAGCTCTGCAGAGCTTCGAATGATCCCCAACGGGTTTCGAATTTCATGGGAGATGGTGGCCACCATCTCTCCGAGGGCCGAAAGATGCCGTGCGCGGGCCAGTTCTTCCTTCAACCGAAGCCGTTCCTGGGCCCGCTGCTCGATGATCCGCTCCCCCCGTTTGACCACCAGTACCAGCACCACAAACAGCAGCCCCATGATAATGGTGCAAGTCAAAATAACCAGAATCTGGAAATGGAACACCCGCCGGTCGTCTCCGGAAAGATCCTGCACGATTTCCACCACACCGATCACCGGTCCGGACATGCGCGACAGGGGTTTTTCCGCCCTCAAGGGCGCAACGGTGATCAGTCTGCTTGCTTCCGGAAACCCGAGGATAAGGCGCAGGAAACTGCCGCGCTGGATCAAGCGGGAGGTGGTTCTTCCGGAAACCGCGTTCTGGTAGCTGGTTCCACCGGCGTCTTCCTTGCCGATCAGGGTTTTGTCGTAACTGTAGGCGATGGTATCGGTCATATCGTAAATATTGACCGCCTCTATCTTGAAGCTGTGAAGGGTGCTTCGAACCACGCGGTCCAGATGTTCGAACTGCTCCTTGTCCCGGAGCTGTATTTTCCCGTACTTCAGGGCGGTGGGAATGATAAACTGCAAAAACACCTGGTGGTTGAGGTTTTCCACCAGCACCAGCGCATAATCTTCGCTTTTGTTCAGCTGAAGGGAACGGGCCCATCGGGTATTGGAAACAGCCAACACCACGGTTCCAAAAAAGATCACCACCAAACTTGTAAATGTAAAGTACTTGACAAGCCGAAACGGTTTTATCTTTTCAGATGGCGTCTCCGCGTTCATTTTATCCGCCGAAAAGGATGCCATGTATATGCTGCCTCGATCTTATACCGGTTTTGCGCGCCATGAAACCCGGGACAAAGAGGAAGCATAAAAAACCGGTCTTTTTCAAAAGCAATGGCCCATCCTCCGTATCGGGTGCCGCCTTGGTCAGCCTACCTTTTTTGCCCCTATATGGAAAGCGGTTTCCCAAGTCAAGGAAACCAAAGAAAAGGCTTGCGATGCAACCGCTGATCGAAAAGATTTCCCTTGCATGAATAGAGCCCGCCCGGAGGAAAAAGATCCCCATGCAGATAAATGTTGAAACGGGTTCATCAAAGGTTCGCTTGGAAGAATCGAGAAAGCCTCTTTTCTTTCGGCGGGTTTGGTTCCATACCAGATATGGTAATTTTGCCGAATGAAAAATACAATATAAGTTAAGTGCCATTAATTTTCATATAATTATCGTTAATTTGCTTGACTTGCCAATAATGCAGCGCGATACTCTTTCCATCCGGCGAGAAACATCCGCTTTTTCGCGGTCTTTTTAACCTCAAAAGTGAAGACATACAGATGGGCAAAAATTCCTTGAAAAAGATCCGCGAATCGTTGTTGATGAGCAAAGCCGAACTTTCCCGAAAAGCAAACGTATCTCCGGTAACCATCGCACGCATCGAAAAAGGGTACCCGTGCAGAATGGAAACGAAGCGAAAACTGCTCCTGGCCCTGGGATTCAAGTTGAGCGAAAAAACCAAAATTTTCAGCGACGATGAAGAATAGGCGGAATTATGCGGCTCGGTAAAAAATTCAACCTGGTGGGATTGGACATCGGGTCAAGAACGATCAAGGCCGGCGAAATCGTCGAAGGCAAAAGCGGCCCGACCCTGAAAAGTTTCGGCAGCATCGATATCCCTCCGGGTACGATAGAAGAAGGTAACATCGTGGAACCGGCCCGCGTGGCCGATGCGATCCGCCAGATGTATAAAAGATATGGCATTAAAGAGAACAATGTCGCCATATCCATCGGCGGGTATTCGGTCATCGTCAAAAAAATCAATGTCCAGGCAATGGAAGAAGAAGAGCTTCAGGAAACGATCAACCTGGAAGCCGAGCAGTATATCCCTTTCGATATCGCCGATGTCAATCTCGATTTTCAAATTCTTGGAGAAAACGAGCATAATGCAAACCAGATGAACGTCTTGCTGGTGGCGGCCAAAAAAGAAATGATCAACGACTACGTGAAATTGATTCAAATGGCCAAGCTCAATCCCTGCGTCATCGACATCGACGCATTTGCGCTGCAGAACATTTACGAGCACGCCTACCTGAAGGAGGCGACTTCTGATGAATCCGGAGAAAAAAGCGCGGGAGACGGTGAAGGCGAAAGCGTCGCATTGATCGACATCGGCGCAAGCAAGACCTCTTTGAACATCCTCAAGGACCGTTCTTCGGTGTTCATGCGCGACGTCTCCCTTGGCTGCGGTCAGATCAACCAGAAAATCATCCAGATGATCGAATGCACTTCGGAGGAGGCCGAGGACCTGAAGTTTGCTCCGGATCCGGAAATGATCTCCGCCGAAGATCTTCGAGAGATCGTCTCATCGGTGGTCGCGGATTGGTGCACGGAAATCCGACGCGCCCTTGACTTTTTCTATTCGACCTATCCCGATGATCAGATTCAAAAGATCATCTTGTCCGGAGGGGGAGGAAACATCAGCGAGTTTCGAGAGCTGCTCGCCGTTGAAACCTCCGCCGATGTCGAGACGATCAATCCATTTGCCGGTCTTTATGTCGACCCGGACAAGTTCGATTCGGACTATATTCAGAAAATGGCGCCCCAGGCAGCGATCTGCATAGGGCTTTCCCTCAGAAAAGTAGACGACAAATGATACGCATCAATCTACTGCCTTTTCGTGCGGCCCGGAAAAAAGAAAACATCCGTCGGCAGGTGTTCATTTTCGTGTCTTTGTTTGTGCTGATCGCACTGGCGCTGGTGTACTGGAACATGCAGCTTGGAATCAAACTCCAGGAAATCCAGGCAAAAGTCGAAGAAACGAAAGTCGAACTCGCCAAGACCCTGAAGGCGGCAAACCGGGTCGATCAAATCAAGAAAGAGATCGCCACGCTGGAAAAGAAAATGGCGATCATCGATGACCTCGAAAAAGGCAGAATGGCGCCGGTCGAATTTGCCGAAGAGATGTCCCGGCTGATCGTCGCCGACCGCATGTGGCTCACGCGGCTCAGTGAAACTGCTGAAAACGTGGATATGGGAGGGTTCGCGCTGGACAACAAAACCGTCGCCGTATTCATGACGAGACTGGAAAAGTCGCCTCTCTTTACCGAGGTCAATTTGAATCGGCTCCAGCATGCAAGCCAAAATCAAGTCAATTTGAAAAATTTCGACATAAAGTGTAAAAAAGCGGGGATTCTTGCCCCGGAGCCCCCAAAAACCGACACAAGAAAAAAGAAAAAGAGAAAGTAATTTCGCACCGGGCGGTCGGGAGAACAGGAAAAGATGAAAAAAAAGAAGCTGCAATTTTCTGCGGAAAGACTGGAGCCGTTTTTCGACAAGCTCTCCAAGCTTTCGATGCTCTACCGCTTTTTAATATGCATCGCAACCTACGCCCTGCTGGTAGCGCCTTTTTTATGGTTTTCCTATCTTCCGAAGTACGAGCAGATCGGAAAGCTGGAAAAGGAATTCAAAGATCTCGACGACAAGCTTCGGGTCGCACAGACCAAGGCCCTTCAGCTGAACCGGATGGAAGCCATGCTTGAA
>CAYPFH010000101.1:0-11945 GCA_964409825.1 uncultured Desulfobacterales bacterium
AATTCAAAATCCGAATTTTCAAATGACCAAAACAAGGTCCAAGGGCAAGAAACCGAAAGCCTTCTGAATATCTTCCGTTGTTTGGGTCATTCAAAATTAAAGCGGCCCGCCGCGGATTTGCCGAAGAAATCTTAGGCTTTTGGGTTCTTTTCCCAAATGAAAGGGGACGAATGCCTCCAACAGGCGGCTCCCTTCCTCCATTGCCTGGCCGGTGATCCGGATTCGCTCGGCCTTTGCCAGATCCCCTTTCTGCATCCACTGCAGCTGTCTGACGGTGCCCTTGACCAGTTCCAGGCTCCGACCTTTCGGCGGGCCGCAGGATTCGCAAACGATCGCACCTCCGGTCATGTCGAAAAAGCAGCTGCCGGCGGTAAACGATGCAATCGGCAAGCCGCACTTTCGACATCTGCTGAAATTCGGCGCAAGCCCGGCAATCCCCAGAAAACGAACCTGGAACAGCAAAGAAATCGCCGGCGGCGGCCCCATTCCTTTGTCCAGGCGGTGCAGGCAGTGAAGAAACAGCGGGTAGAGGGATTTGACAGGCTGGGCCTCTTCGGTCCATTCGTTGATCAGCTGAGCCCAGTAGCTTGCATAGGCGGTTCGCAGCAAATCACCCCTGATGCCGGCAAAGCCGTGCTTCAAGGCGGCTTCCTGGAGCACCGGCAGCCCCTTTCTTCGTCCGTAGCTGAAAACGACGTCCAGCACGGAAAAAAGTTCCAGGACACCGGAAAACCGCCTGGTGCTTTTTTTGGCCGCCTTGGCGATAGCCGACAGCCTGCCCCGGCAAGGGGTGAAAAAGGTCAGGATCAGGTCGTAGTCTCCGTGATCGACCCGTCGCAGCAGTACGGCCGGCGAGGAAAGCGACGACATGAAGTCAAAGCCCGATCAGTATGGTAGCGACCTGGAAATAGAAATAGACGCTGATAATGTCAATGGCGGTGGTGACAAACGGTCCGGTTGCCACGGCTGGATCGATGTTGAAGCGCGCAAAGGTCATCGGCGCCAGAGAGCCCACTAGGGCAGCGACGGTCATGGAGCTGAGGACGGCGATGCCCACCGAGACCGCCGCGGCCGCGACGCTGTATCGAAACTGCGCCACCAGGGCGATCAGCGAGCCATAGACCAATCCCAGAATCAGTCCGGTGGCGAGCTCCTTGAACAAAACGCCTCGAAAATCCCTCAGATGGATTCTTCCGGTGGCCAGCCCCCTGACCACGATGGTGGACGTCTGGGTTCCGATGTTGCCGCCCATGCCCATGATCACCGGGATAAAGGCGGCCAGATAGGCCGCTTTTTGAAGGCTTCCCTCGAAGTGACCGATGACCATAAAGGCGAAGATGCCGCCGACGCAGCTGGCCGCAAGCCAGGGCAGCCGGATGCGGGAGCTTTTCATGACCGACTTGGTTTCGATGAAGTCCTCTCCGGCTCCGGCCATTTTCAAGATGTCCTCTGTGGCCTCTTCTCGGAAAATATCGATGACATCGTCGACGGTAACAATGCCCACCAGCCTGTTTGTCTCATCGACGACAGGAATCGCAAGAAAGTCATAGCGCGCGACCAGTTTCGCCACCTCTTCCTGATCGACATGGGTCCGGACGGAAATCACGTCGGTAGACATGAACTCTTTCAACTGCTGACCTGGAGGCGTGAGCACCAGCTGCCGCAGGGAGCTCACCCCGACCAGTTTTCCGTATTCATCCACGACGTAAAGATAGAAGGGCATTTCCACATCTTGGTATTCTTTCTGCAGAGATTCGATGGCCCCGGCGGCGGTGATGTCCTCCCGAAGAGCGATGAAATCCGGCGTCATGATACCGCCTGCCGTTTCATCGTCGTAGCCAAGAAGGTCTTCAACGTCCTGGGATCCGGATTTTTTCATAAAATCGAGAATGGCGTCGGCAAGTTCATCCGGCAAACGACCGATCAAATCCACCGCATCGTCTTTGGGCATCGAATCCAGGATGTCGACGACGTCTCGAAGGTCCATCGACTCGAGCAAAAGCATCAAGGTGTCTCCGTCCAAATCTTCGAGCAACACGCCCTTGGTTTCGACACGGTCGATGAGATCGAACAACCGCCGCTGCTCGCTGAGCGTCAATGAACGAAACACCACGGCCAGATCGGCGGCATGGGTTTTATTGACGATCTTGCGCAGGTTGCTGACGGCGCCGCGGCGAAGAAGCCGCTTGGTGCTTTCTATCAATATTTTCCGATCAGTTTGCATATTCGCCCACTTCCCGACCGATGCGATGAGTGGAATTTCCCGAATGCCGGGCGGCTCGGCTTCTCATGAAACGGCTGCTTTCAGGGAAGCGACAACGACCGGACTTGACCGCTCTTGCCCTGGAGATTGACCGAATCGCCGTTTAGGGTCATTGTGACCCCTCCGGCGTTTCCGACGAGAAGTTCGTATCCGGTCGATGCTTCCAGTGCCAGCTGGTCACCCGGCTTCAGTGTGACTTCCTTTGTCTTCTCTTCGTCGATGACGATCTTGATCCATGTTTCTTCCACCGCCGTGATCTGCAGAATTTGCTTTTTGGGAAAAGATCCGGCCGGAGAGGGGGACGGCGAAAACAGCGGCGGCTCCTGGAATACGTCCTCTCCAGAGAAGACTTCCCCGGATGGCTCTGCGGCGGATTGGATTTCGGGCGCCGGGGCCGGCTCGATTTTTTCCTGTTGCTCCGACGGCAGTCGCGGCTCTGCTGAAACCGGGGGCTCTGCCGGAGAAGAATCCGCTTGTTGCGATATCTGCGGTGCCGAATTTCTTTTTTCGAAGATCGACAGGGCCAAAATGGAGACCGCGATCAAGATCACGAGAACCCCCGAAGCCATGAACAGATGGGACCAGAATCGATTCGACAGGCGGTCCAGGTCCGCCTCGGACTGCTCGGTTTTGTGCAGGCGTGCCAGGCTCTGAAGGTACCCTTTCACGACCCAATCCCCGTCGGCCCCGACAGCTTTGGCATACGCGCGAAGAAACCCCTTGACGAACACTTCCGATGGAAGCCCGGAAAGATCCTCCTGTTCGATCAGGTTCAAGGTATCGATGCCGATTCTCGTCTCCCGGGAAACCCTTTCCAGGTCGAGTCCCTTTTCCCGCCGGACGGACCGAAGATATCGTCCGAAGCTCAATGGCCTGTTGTTTTCCGTCATCGGATCACCTTGACATGAGAATTTTTTCGGAGATCTTCAAGCCAGGCGGAAAATCTCTCGTTGACCTGCTCCTGGTAGAGACGATTCTGGATCTCGGCGGAAACCTCTTCCAATGTCTTTGCAGGAGTCTCCACAATGTCCTCTATAAAAAAAATCTGATAGCCCTGCTCGGTACCTATAACCGGAGTGTAGGCGCCGGGGGCTTTGCCTTCTATCGCCTCCCTGAACCGGGGTGCAATTTCTTCCAGCTTGAAGAGGCCGAGGTCGCCGCCTTCCGCGGCCAGAGTCGACTCCGAATAACGGCGCGCCATCTCGGCAAAATCGGCTCCTTTCTCCAGATGGCTGTATACTTCCTCCGTTTTTTGCCGCACCCGTGCTTTTTCCTCATCGCCGGCAAAGGAGGATACCCGCATGATGATGGTCCTCAGGTGGTATTTCTTCTCTCCGCCGAATTCTTCCGGGTGGTTTTCATAGTATCGCTTGATTTCAGCTTCGGTAATGACGATCTTGGATTTGATTTCATAGTCGAGGAGCTTGGTGCGCAGCAGTTGTTCCCGAAACTGTTCTCGGTATTGCTCCATGGTCAGCCCATCTCGGGAGAGGGCCATTCTCAGCTGGTCATCCGTCAAAGACCGGGTCTCCTTGAAGCGATCAATTGCTTTGTCGATCTCTTCCGGTGACACCGAAATGCCCAGCCGGTCGACCTGTTGATCGGTGATCCGCTCGTCGATCAGATTATCAAGCATATCTTTTCTTACCTTTACGAGCATCTGCATCTCCTGCTCCTGTGAATAGCCCATCGAACGGAGCCTTTCCTGGTATGGCTTGATTTCCTTTTCCAGGTCCGACAGCAGAATAATATCGTCGTTGACCACGGCAACGATCCGGTCGACCAATTCCGAAGCTGCTGAATTTCCTGCTGTCGCACCAAGCACTGTGCAGCTCCAAATGAAAATGGCCACTGAAAATCTTTTTGAAAAAAGCATGCTGCTTTTCATGGTGGCAATCAATCCTTTCTCGCTCACAGAATCAGGATTCTTCGATCCGCTGCCACTGGGCGAGGTTGATATCGATCTGGTATTTTCCACGAAGCGCCTCGATCCAATCTGTATAGGCGTCTTCCGCCTTATTTCGGCGGATTTCGTTCACGATCCGCTCATCCGTCTTTCGGGGCGGCAAAGGCGCTGCCTGCTTTGAATCTTCGATCAATGCCCGCCGATGGGTCTCGTAGTATGCGGCCACATCTTCTGGAGTGATTTGGATGCTGTTTTCGAGATCTTCGCGGACCAGCTTCTGGACCAGAAGACGGGCCTTGAGCTTCTCTTTCCAAGCGGCATAAGACACGGCGCTTTCCAATATCGCCTTTTCAAATTCTTCTTCCGGATAGTCGGATCGGATCCGGTTGACGGCCTGTTCCAGCTCCGCTTCGGTTACCGATATGCCTAGCTCACGAGCCCGCTGGCGAAAAATAAGCTCTTCGGTAAGCTCCCGCAGAACCCGGACCCGTATCGCACGATCCACTTCAGGAATCTGAAGCTCATTGTAGGGGTAGGCAGATCGGGCCAACTCGAGCGCCTTCCGGTATTCGATCACCGAAACCGCGTCGGGGCCGATGCGGACCAGATAAGGCGCTTCTCGGTCGGAAACCGAATCGGTGCATCCGCCGACAAGGACCGCAGACAAAAGCATCACCCCGGCCGCTGTCCAGGCTCCGATTCGACAGGTCCCGCTGAATACCCCATGCATTCGTCTGCCTGCAAATCGCCGCATATCCGCCTCAAAAGAAATAAAACAATAATATCATATAGTTAAAAATTAACATGGCAAGCAATATTTTTCAAGATGTTTTTCGCTTCCGCCATCTGAGCGGTACGGCTGCGGCTGCCCAGGTCACAGACGAGCACCTGCTCGGACGTCAGTTTCTTTCGGCCGCGGGACTGTTGAATGAGCTCGACCAACGCCTCCGGGCGCTTCAGATGCTCCATGGAAAATTGCAGCATCATCCGGCTGTGGTTCATATCCAGGCGGGCAACGCCGGCTTGAGCAGCCAGCATGCGAAGCATCACTTTGAGCAGGAGATTGGCTGCAGGTTCCGGCAAAGAACCGAAACGGTCCTCGAGCTCTTCTTTGAACCGGGATAGTTCGCCGAGCTCGGTGAACTTTGCCAGCCGGCGATAGGCCGAAAGGCGCTGGTCGATATTCGGTACATAGCCTTCCGGAAGAAAGGAGGAGATATCGACGTTGACCTCCGGCGCCAGAGGCTGCTGGACCGGCTCACCCTTGATTTCGGCAATGGACTCCTCCATCAGCTTCAGAAACATGTCGTAGCCTACCGCCGCAATATGACCCGACTGGGACGCCCCTAAAATGGTGCCGCCACCGCGGATCTTCAGATCGCTCATGGCGATCTGAAACCCCGAACCAAGATCGCTGTATTCCATGAGCACTTTCAAGCGCTTCTGTGCATCTTTCCCCAGGGAGGTTTCACCGGGGATGAACAGATAGGCATAGGCCTGCTCTTCGCTTCGTCCAACGCGGCCTCTCAACTGGTACATCTGTGCCAGTCCGAACCGGTCGGCGCGATTGACGATGATGGTGTTGGCAGAAGAGATATCCAGCCCCGATTCGATGATGGTGGTACAGACCAGCACATCGATCTCCCGGTTGATGAACCGGAGCATCACCTGCTCCAGTTCGTTTTCACGAAGCTGTGCATGGGCGATATCGACCCTGGCCTCCGGAACAAGCGCCTTTACCTTGTCGGCGATCCGCTGGATGCTTCGCACCGCATTGTGGACGAAAAAGACCTGTCCTCCGCGGCCGAGCTCCTTTCTGACCGCTTCCCGAATCACGGTTTCATTGAACTCGGAAATGTAGGTAACGATGGGATGGCGGTGTTCGGGAGGCGTTGAAATCACGCTGATGTCTCTGATGCCCATCATGGATAGATGAAGCGTTCTGGGGATCGGGGTCGCCGTGAGCGTCAATACGTCCACGGTCCGGCGCAGGCTCTTGAGTTTTTCCTTGTGCTTTACACCGAAGCGCTGTTCTTCATCGAGAACGATCAAACCCAGATCCCTGAAAGCGATGTCCTTTTGCAGGAGCCGATGGGTTCCGATAACAATGTCGATCGTCCCGTTTTTCAGCCCTTCGAGAATGCTGCGCTGGGTGCGGGCTGGGCGGAATCGGTTCAGACAGGCGATCTTGATCGGATAGCCGCCGAACCGCTCCCGGAAGGTGCGGTAATGCTGTTCGGCAAGAACGGTGGTCGGAACCAGCACCGCTGTCTGCTTCCCATTGAACGCGGCCAGAAAGGAAGCTCTCAGGGCGACCTCCGTTTTGCCATATCCGACATCGCCGCAGATGAGCCGGTCCATGGGATGCTCGGCTGCCATATCTTCAACCACCTGCTCGATCGCCTTGAGTTGATCAGGCGTCTCTTCAAAGGAAAAGCCGGATTCAAAATCGCTGAGGATGTCGCCGGGAACGGTAAAAGAAGCCCCCGGTTGAATTTTTCTCGCCGCATAAAGCCGGAGCAGTTCTCCGGCGATCTTTTCGGTCGATTTTTTGATCCTCTTTTTTACCCGCTCCCAGGATTTGCCGCCCATCCGGTCAAGGACGGGAACGATCCCTTCGACGCCGAGATATTTCTGAACCTGACCCATCCGGTCCACCGGAAGATAGAGCTTATCATTATCTTTATAGAGCAGGAGCAAAAAATCGTTGCTGATTCCGTCCACCTGAAGCTTTACGAGGCCCTCGTAGCGTCCAATGCCGTGGTCCTCGTGAACCACGAGATCTCCCTGCTGAAGGTCCTCGAAAGTCGCGATCTGTCCGCGCATGGACGACGGTTGCCGCATTCTTCGCCGCCGCTGCCTGGGCCCGAATATCTCGTCTTCGGTAACGACCGCCAAATGAGCTGCATCCCATATGAAACCGCCTGAAACCCGGCCCACGGTCAGAATACATGCGCCTCCGGAAATCGGCCCCTGCGGGAAGTGATCGAACCATTCCGGCGATACGCCATAAGGGGCCAAGATCGTCTTGAGCCTGTCTGCCTGAGATGGGGTCCGGCAAACCAGCACCGCTGTCTGCCCTTCCTTTTTTCTGTTTTCGATCCATTCAATCAACGGGGCAAACGGCCGCTCCTTTTCCCGCCGGGACTGGATCTGTTCCCGGAGGGCGCCATTGTCGCGGACGGCGAAATCGATCCTACGGGGCGGGGGGTCGACCTCTTTTTCCACGGCAAGGGCCTTGAGCGTAAAACCGGGCCGCGCGTCGAGGTACGCCTGGAGCCCCGACCAGTTTAAAAAGAGCCTTTCCGGCTCGACGCAGAACCGTCCTTCTTCCACGGCGGCGGTAAAATTCTCTTCGATCTTTGCGTAGGCCCTTTTTGCAGCCGCCTGAAGGTCTGCCGGTTCGATCCGCACCAGCAGGGAATCTTTGGGCAGGTAGTCGAAAATCGTGGCAGGTTCGGGATAAATCAGCGGAAGAAGGCCTTCGATCCCTGAAAACGTGCGCTCTTTCCGAATCTCGTCGACAAGGCGGCGTATTCGTGTGACCGGCAGCTGCTGGACGGCGGCCTGCGCCCGAACCGCAGTTGTGACTTCGTCGATCCGGTCCTCGGCGATAATCGCCTCCCGGGCAGGCAGAATCACCGCTTCGCTCACCGATTTGAGGCTAAGTTGGCCGGCTGCCGAAAAAAAGCGGATGGATTCGACCAGATCTCCAAACTGCTCGATGCGCAGCGGCTCCGAGTACATCGGGCTGAAGATATCCAGGATACTGCCGCGCACACAGAAATCGCCGGGCTCTTCGACAACAACCGTCCGGCCATATCCGCCGCTGACCAGCCGATGGATCAACTCCTCCCGATCGATCTCTTCTCCGACCTGAATCAAGTCGGCATACCCGCAAAGATCCTGCTTGGGCAGTATCCGCTGCATGGCTGCAGTTGCTGAGGTCACGATCACCGGCGGGGGATCGTTTTCCACCATCGAATAAAGGGAGCGGATGCGCTGGGCTGCCGTTTCGCTGTGATAGGAAAGACTTTTAAATGGCAGCAGGTTGTAGCCGGGAAAGAGCTTCGCCGGCAGCGGTGATCGCGCGCTGAAAAAAAGCAGATCGTCAAGGAAGGTCTCGGCATCCTTTACGCTCGGCAACACCACCAGCATCGCCGTAGGCCGCTGCCGGTAGATCCGGTCTAAGGCATAGGCCCGCTCAGCACCTGACAGGCCCGTCAGAGTCATCCCGGAAGACTTCTCCGCCGATAGGTCGGCACCAGCCGGCATCCAACTTTTTTCTTGATTTTGATTCATAAACACAGTAGTCAAAGGCTTTCTTTCAGCCACCGTAGCTCAGTTGGCAGAGCAGCTGATTCGTAATCAGCAGGTCCGCGGTTCGAATCCGCGCGGTGGCTCCATCAAAGTGAAAGGGATTTCAGCTATTTATAGCCGAATCCCTTCTCCCGCCAGATTTCCCAAAACCCGGCATATTCAGGCAAATCAGTCAGTTTTTGCGCAAAAAATGCGTAAAAAATTTGGCCAGGTCAAGCTCGCCACGGCTCTTGCCATATGCGAACCGGTGTCTCCCACCGCTGTTGTTTTTTCCCCCCTGGGTTGGGCTAAGAACGATGACCATCCTCTTTTTTTCGGTCGGAGTCAAGGACCTTCCAAACCATTCGCCAGACAGTTAAAGCCTGGGCCTTCCGGTTATCCAGAGGCGGCCGGCGCCGCCCCGCGCCCCCTTTTTTCTTTTTCAAAAAGTCGATCCAAAGGTCCTAAAGGGCGGGCCGCCTACCCTATCAAACGGGTCCTGTCTGGAGGTTCAACCAATATACGGATCGGCAAGGCGCAGAAAACGGTTACATTTGATATCTCAATTTCTCGTGGAATATGGAATAGTTGCGGATTTTACGGGCGTTGGGAGGTCTTTTGCTAATGTTTAATTTCTTTGAATTACAGTTAGTTACATTTTTTCCGGAGCCAGGCGCGGCATGACGGATCATCGAGACGTGGAAACGCCCAAACAAGACGGGCAGCCTGATCCGCAGGACGGCGACGGTCGGGAGTCCGAGCAGGACAAGATCCGCCGCTACCGCGAGCAGGTTGAGGCCCGGGCGGCCGAGGAGTTGGAAGGGTTGATGTCGGATGTGGAGGACGAAAAGGCAGTACAGGAA
This sequence comes from uncultured Desulfobacterales bacterium, assembly GCA_964409825.1. Taxonomy (GTDB): domain Bacteria; phylum Desulfobacterota; class Desulfobacteria; order Desulfobacterales; family CAFBRK01; genus JAIPEL01. The sequence goes on from CAYPFH010000101.1 coordinate 9,332, forward strand.
ATCGACTCCGGGTTTGTCCGGGAATGCCTGATGCTGAACCAGCTCGGTGATGGGAAGCTTTACGCAGCGATGCACCGCGGCAGGTTCGCCTACAACAAATCCACCAAGGAATGGATGCACTTCAACGGCCACCATTGGGAAATCGATGAGATGGATTTGTCGGCTGCAGAGTGCGAGCGGATTGTCGAGCGATACCGGGAAGAGGCTTTTATCATTGGCAAGGAAATGAACGAGCTGCCGGATGACGATCCCAATAAGGCCAGGCTTGGCAAGCTCAAGAAAAAGCTTTGGGAGCGCATTTCCGCTCTTCGTGGAGATCGCCGGGACCGGTGTTTGAAATGGGCACACACCAACGACGATCCTTTGGCCGTACACGGCAAGATGTTCGACACAAACCCCTGGCTTCTTCCTTGCCCGAACGGCGTGATCGACCTGACCACAGGAGAATTCCGGGACGGCCGCCCAGAGGACTATCTGTTTAAGGCATGCCGAACCCTGTGGAAGGGGCTCGAAGAACGAAACGAAGATTTCGAAAAAGCGGTGCTCCAAATTATGTCGGATCGGGAGGATGTTTATCTGTTCGTCCAGCGCCTGCTGGGGTCGGCCCTGGTCGGCGAAGATATTGAACATATTTTTGTCATGGCTACCGGCAGGGGTCGCAACGGTAAGGATACGATTTTTGAGACCATCCAGCACGTGCTTGGCGACCTGGCCGGCGTGATCCCGCCGGAGATGCTTTTGCAACAAGCCAGCAGAATATCGCCCAACAGCCCTACGCCCGACATCATGGCCATGAAGGGCCTGCGCTACGCGATCGCCTCGGAGACCGACGAGCATGCCAGGTTCAGTCCGGGTCGGGTGAAGTGGTTGACCGGCGGCGGCACCCTTACCGGTCGGTGGCCAAACGATAAATATCCCGTGCGGTTCAAGCCGACACATACCCTTTTTTTGGCAACGAACTGTGAACCTCATGCGCCGGCAGACGATTTCGCTTTCTGGGAGCGGCTAATCGTCGTGCCGTTTGATCTTTCCTTTATCAAAAACCGAAAGCCGAAAGAATCATACGAGCGGGAGGCGGATTCATACTTGAAGGCAAAGCTGCGGGAAAATCCCTCCGGCATCCTGGCTTGGTTGGTAAACGGTTGCCTCATGTGGCAGCGCGACGGTTTGAAGCCGCCGCCACTGATCAAGCGCGCGACGGATCAGTACCGTCGCAACGAAGATCTGCTGCAAGATTTCATTGATGCCTGCTGCGAGGTTGGTGACGATATCAGGGGCGGGGCCTCTGATCTCTACGTTGTTTATACCGCTTGGTTTCATGATTTTGTAGCAAAGAGACATCCGGCCCAGAAAACCTTTGGGAACATGATGGCCAAAAAGTTCGAAAGAGACAAGGTCGGCGGCGTATATTGGTATTTCGGTGTCAGACTCAAGGACCACATTCAGGGGTACTTGGATTCGGTAGAAAAGAAAAAAGACATCGATGAGCAGCAAATCCAGACGCTCATTCGATACGAACCACATCAGGACGATAGAGGCCTTCCGTTCTAAAATCGTCCTGTTTTTTTATATAATCTAATCAGTTGGATAAGTAGTTTTTGGACGATAGGACCATTGGTTGCCTATTTATTAAATATCATAGAACAAAGACAAAGAATGAAAAGTAGTCAATGAATGGTCCTATCGTCCTGTAGCGCGACTTCTTCAATGAATACAAATAGATTTTACCAGGACCATTTTTTAACGGTCGGTCTCTAAGGTCCACATGAACATTTTAGATTTTCTCAGACAGCGCGGTATCGAACCGGTCAAGGCATCCAGTGCCAAAGGGGGAGAGTATTCGTCCCTTTGCCCGGCCTGCGGAGACGGCGGCAAGGGGCGGGCCTCGGACCGATTCCGGGCATGGCCGGAGCAGCGCGGCGGGCAGACGTGTGAGCAGCACGGCGTAACCGGCACGTACTGGTGCCGCCGGTGCGGCATTCGCGGAGACATCCTGCAGTTTGTCATGGATTTCGACGGGAAGGATTTCGCCGATGCATGCAGGTACGTCGGGATCGACTCGCCGGGCCCTGCGCCGCCGCCTTCGAAAAATCGGATTAGGCCCGCCCCTATCGGCTGGCAGCCCAGGTGGTACGACCCGCCGTCTGATCTGTGGCGCAAAAAGGCGCGAGAGTTTGTCGACCGATGCAACCAGGAGCTGTTGGCCCGCACGGACCAGCTCGGCTGGCTGGCAGCCCGAGGTGTCGACGAGCAGACCGTCCGGGAGCTTAAGGTCGGGTGCAACCCGAAGCACTTCTACCGTCACAGGTCTGCCTGGGGTTTGCCAGAAGAAAAGCGCGGCGACGGGCAACCGAAAAAGCTGTGGATCCCTCGTGGAATCGTCATCCCGTTTATCCCGGATCTAGCATCCGGCGATGTGGAGCGGGTCCGTATCCGACGGCCGAAGGCGGATCTTAAAACGGAGTTGGACCGGAAATACTATGTGGTTCCTGGATCCGGAATGCGGCCGATGCTGCTTCGGCCAGAAGCGAAGGCCTTTGTTGTGATCGAGGCCGAGCTCGATGGGCTCGCCGTGGCCGCCGCGGCGCCGGCCGACGTGGGGGCGCTGGCGCTC
>CAYPFH010000102.1:0-9228 GCA_964409825.1 uncultured Desulfobacterales bacterium
CTCGGAGAAGAGGCCGACGAAATCCGGCAGGATTGACCCGATCATGGCGGCCTTTCCTCTTGCATCCTTTCGGTTCGTCCCTGCGTTTCGGTACCGGCCATGAACGCAGCGATGCTCGTTTGCTGCTGCGTCCTTTTTGCGGCCATGGTTGCCGATCTCCGGCACCAGGTCGTTCCCAACCTACTTTGCCTGCCAGCCGCACTTGCCGGCATTTTCTACCACGGCGCCGGTTTCCTGCAGAGCGAAGGCATCGGTTTTGCCGTTTCGGGAACGATCGCAGGCTTTGTCCTCCTGGTGGGTCCGTTTTTGCTGGGCGGAATGGGGGGCGGTGACGTCAAGCTGCTGGCGGCCCTGGGTTCATGGCTGGGACCAGCGGCCATTTTGGAGGTATTCGTCTACAGTGCCCTGGCGGCCGGCATCTATGCGGCGATGTGGCTGACGATCCGTTCCTCCTGGCGGCGGCTGCTTGACGCGCGGGAAGATTTGTTCTGGCTCCTGAACACCGGTACCCGACCGAACGGTCCGGAAGGCGTCGGCACGTTTCCGTTCACCGTGCCGATGGGGGTCGGCTTTTCCAGCTTTCTTCTTTTCCATCTGGTTTTGGAATGGTCGCTTCTTTAGCCGGCGGCGACGAAAAAGGCGGGGCGGCGGTCGAGTTCGCGCTGGTCCTGCCGATCCTGCTGTTGATTCTGTTTTCGATCCTGGAATTCGGGTGGTTTTTCTTCAACCAGTATGTGTTCAACCACGCGGTCTCGGCCGGTGCACGGGCGGCAGTCCGGGCCCGGGAATGGGAGGGGGAAGACCCGGGGCAGATCGCGCGGGAAGCCTTCGAGGTTTCCTGCTGGACGGTCAATGAAGAGCAGATGGCGAAGGTCGATTTTTCCGCCGTTCGCATGGACCAGCCGGTGGATTCGATCGCTGTTTCGGCCGTCATGCCGCACAGGACCTTGACCGGTTTTTTGAGATCGGGCGAACCCGGCGATCAGCAGGAATCGTCTTCGCTGATCCCCGGCAGCCTGTATGCAAAGGCGGTCATGGCGTTCCCATAGACGCGGCCAGCGGCCTCGGTTTTGACAGGGTCGATGGTCTTTTACAGCACGGGGTATCCGTTATTTGCCGCCGGTTTTTGCCGGCGGCCGGGGCAGAACGAATATGCGCAGCGTTCGCGGCATCATCGCACTCATACTCTCCGTAGCATTGGGCCTTTTGGCCGCAAAGGCGGTCTCCTGGTACTTGAACCGGCCGGCCAAGGCGCCGCAGGTGCAAAAGGCCGCCCCGGTGCAGACCGAAGCGCCGACGCCGGTGTCGTATGCAGATAGAATCCCGCTGGACATGCGGTTGATTTCCGTTGCCGTCGACGAGGTCTCGGGTGTTTCCCGGCAGCTTGAAAGAGGAGACCGCATCGATCTGATCGCCTCCACGCGGATCGGAAACGACGGCGGAGCCGTTTCCAGAACCATTGCCCAGGATCTGGAGATCTATTCTATTTCAGTGCCGGCCACCGACGGAAAGCCGGTGAGGCGCCGCGGGGGCTGGACCGTTCGGCTGCTGGTGACGCCCCGGCAGGCGGCACTGATCGCGGCTGCCGAAACCTCCTCCGAGCTGCGGATGGCGGTCCGAAAAACGGGCGGAGAGAAGATGCCGCCGGTCAGGGCGGAAGCCGGATACGGCCCCCGGACGGGTTCGCTTTTTCCGGATGAACGCGCGGCCGGGGTCTCCTCGCGTATCCCGCCCGGCATGCGGGCGATCACGCTGGATATTCAAAATACCGACGGCATCTGCGGGCGGTTTCGGGCCGGCGACCGGGTGGATGTCCTGGTGACCTGCCCCTGGGGCAATATTTCGTTGCAGGGACAGCAGGAGCCGGGCACCACCGGGGTTGTGAAGGAAACCCATCGGAACACGCGGATTTTGCTTCAGGACATCGAGGTGATGGCCACCGAGGCGAGTCTCGACTGGCAAACCGATACCAATGCCCGGAACGAAAGGGTGACGCTTCTCGTCTCCCCGGCGGATGCTGAAAAGCTGACGGTCCTGGCAGACTCCAAAAAGGGGAAAAGCATCCTGAGGCTGGTGACCAGAAACAGCGCCGATTCCGAAAAGGTGACTACCCCCGGCGTCGAGCTGCTGGATCTGCTCACCGAGCAGCGGCCGTACCTGAAAGTGGACATGATCCGTGGGCCGCTGCGAAAGGAGAAGACCTTTTACCGATGACCGGCAAAAAACGCGCAATTTATCGGCTTTTGGCGGTCGGCATCGCCTCGGCCTTGTGCATGCTGCTTGCGGGGATCGACGACGGCCATGCCGACCCCTGCGATCCGGAAGACCCGGCCCAATGCCGGATCGACATTCCGGTGCATCATTCGGTGCTGAAGCGGACGCAGAAATCGATCACCCGGATATCGATTGCGGATCCGGACATCGCCGACTACCACCTGGTGACGCCGAAACAGGTGCTGCTGGTGGCCAAAAAGGAGATCGGCACAACAAACATGATTCTCTGGCACGGGGAGGCGGACGCATCGGTTTATGAACTCCGGGTGTTTGTCCCCGGCAGCCTGATCGAAGCCATCGAAGAGCGGATTGATCGCCTCGCGCCTGGAGCTCGGATACAGGTTCACCTTGCCAAAGACGGCGTGATTCTCGACGGGGAGGTCGAAAGCCAGGAAATGCTCGACCGGGTGCTTACGGTGGTGAAAAGCTTCGGCATCCGGCCCGTCAACCTGCTGACGGTGCGCGGGACCCAGCAGATTCAACTCGAGGTGCGCATCGCCGAGGTCTCCCGAAGCGGGATGAAAAAGATGGGCCTCGGGTTTTTGAATAACAGCGAATGGAGCGTCGGGGTGTTTCCCGCCGGGAATGTTTCCGGAACCGCCGCAGCGTCTGTCACCAGTACGCCGGAAAGCGTCACGGAGACAGTCGATCCGATTACCGGTGCCGTTTCTCGAATCACCTCGACAGGCGCCGATGCCAAAAGCCTCGATTCATTGCTTGAAATCGCATCCCCGTTTGCCAGCGCCTTTCAGGTTGCGGTCCATTCGCTTTCCGGCGACACCCTGGCCCTTTTGGGCATTCTCAAGGGGCAGGGGCTGGCCAGGCTTCTGGCCAGGCCGACGCTGGTGACCATGAGCGGCCAGGACGCTGAATTTCTCGTGGGCGGCGAATTCCCCGTCCCGATCCAGGGGGATCAGGGACAGACCAACATCGAATTTCGGAAATTCGGCATCATGCTGCGCTTCACCCCTACGGTTGTGGGTCGGGAGACGATTACCCTGAAAGTGGAGCCCGAGGTCAGCTCCCCGGATTATTCTCTGGCGGTTTTTTCCGGCGGTGTTGCCGTTCCCGGGCTCAAGACCCGGCGGGGATCGACCACCCTTCAGCTCAAGGACGGGCAGACCTTTGCCATGGCGGGCCTGCTCAAGGAGGAAAGCCGGACGGCGGTCAACAAGATTCCGTTTCTCGGCGACATTCCGGTTCTGGGCACCCTGTTTACCAGCAAGGAGTACCAGAAGGAGGAGACCGAGCTGGTGATCGTGGTCACCCCGCGGATGGTGCGGGCCATGAATCCGGAAGAGGTACCGCCTCTGCCCGGGGAAGCGATGAGCGACACCGTCGACGACGTCGATTTTTTCCTCCTGAACCGGACGGATTCCGGAGCCGGCAAAGCGCCGTCTTTCCAGGGGGATATCGGATTTTCGAAATGATTCAGCCGCCGGCGCGGTCGAATCGCCGTTTCGCATTCCGCGAAAAGGATACGGAAGCAGGGTAATGGAGAAAAAAGTTACGGGAATCATCGTCGGCGACCGTCAGGATCTCGCCGACCTTCTGGCGGCGGAAGTCGCGCCGCTCGTTTCGGTTGCCCGGCGCAGTCGGGACGCAGCAGACGCGCTGAACATGCTCAACCGGGAACGGTTCGACGCTATTTTCGTCGATGTCTCGAGGGCAGCCGAGGCCGCCCTGACCCTGGTGCACCGGGCCGTGCAGCAGCATTCGAAGGCCGCGGTCATTCTCTACGCAGAAGGCAAGGATCCGGACCTGATCCTGGAAGGGTTCCGGCATGGCGGTTCGGATTACATCGACCTGTCCAACGGCCGGAAGGAGATTCTTCCGGCCGTCCGACGGGCACTTGGCCGGGCAGGTGCGGGGAGCGCCCCGGTGCAGGGAAAGATCGCCGCCCTGTTCAGCGTCAAGGGCGGTCAGGGGGTCACCAGCCTTGCCGTCAACCTGGCGGACCGGATCGCTTCCATCCACGGCGGCAAGGTGCTGCTGTTCGACCTGAACCTGCACATGGGCGACGTGGGCCTCTACCTGGACAGGGCATCGGAGTATACCCCGTTCGATCTGCTCAAGGACCTGGAGCGGATGGACGAAAACCTGCTATTTTCGTCTATCGGACGGAATCCGGAAGGATTCTACATCCTGGCCGCGCCCGAGGAGATCAGCGATGCGGAGCAAATCACCGGCGCGCACCTGACCCGGATGCTCGAACTGCTCCGCACCCACTTCGACCATCTGGTGCTCGACCTTCCCCACGATTTTTCCGAACGGACCCTGGCAGCGCTTTTTCTGGCGGACCGGGTGTTTCTGGTCGCCCAGCAGGGGCTTCCAGAAATCCGCAGCCTTCAAAGCGCGATCGAGCTGTTCCGAGAGCTTCAGATGGAAAATGGAAAAGCCGCCGTTATCTTGAACCGCTACTTCAAGGACGGCCAGATCGCCGCCGGAGACCTGGAAGAGGTCCTGCACCGGCCGGTATTCGGCACGGTGGCCAACGACTACCGGCCTCTGAACGAATCGGTTTCCCGTGGAAAACCGCTGGCCGCAAGCTTTCCCAAGGCCCGGATCACCCGGGACATCGATGCCCTGGCGCAGCGGATCGTCGGGGGGGCGGGCGAGAGCAAAAAAAGATCAAGATGGCGAAGCAAACTCAAGGCGCTGCTTCGCTAAGGCGGCAGCGTCTGTTACGGCAGCCGGTTTATGAAACTCAGCGAGCGACTCAAATGCGGTACCGAATGGGAGGGGAAGCGATCGCCCGGATGCGTCGAGGCGAGAGTCGATACATCCGTGTACAACGCGGTCAAATCCCGGGTCCACTTTTCCCTGGTGGAAAAGCTCGACCTGGGCTCGGTGACCGAGCTTCCCAAAGACGCGCTGGCCGCCACCATCCGCGAAGCCCTGGTGGAAATTGCCGACGCCGAGCGGATCCCGCTCAACCAGAAGGAGCGCGGGACGCTGGTGACCGACCTCATGAACGAGATCCTGGGCCTGGGACCCATCGAGGGGCTGGTCCAGGACCAGTCGGTCCAGGATATTCTCGTCAACGGTCCGAACCATGTCTACGTGGAAAGAGACGGCATGCTGCACCGCACGGCGGTGCAGTTCCGGGACAACGACCACCTCATGCAGATCATCGACCGGATCGTTTCGGGGGTCGGCCGCCGGGTGGACGAGTCCTCTCCCATGGTCGACGCCCGGCTGCCGGACGGCAGCCGGGTCAATGTCATCATTCCGCCGCTGGCGCTCAATGGCCCGGTGATGTCGATCCGCAAGTTCGGCGAGCAGCCCGTCACCATCGAGCGGATGCTCGGCAACCTCACCCTGGTTCCGGAGATGGTCGCCTTTATGAAGGCCGCCATCCGCTCCAAGCTCAACTTGCTCATCTCCGGCGGCACCGGCGCGGGCAAGACCACGCTGCTCAACGCCCTGTCCAGCTTCATCCCCGAAAACGAGCGGATCGTCACCATCGAAGACAGCGCCGAGCTGCGCCTCCATCAGCCGCACGTGGTGGGCCTGGAGTCGCGTCCCCCCAATGTGGAAGGCAGAGGAGAGGTCAGCCTCACCGAGCTGGTGAAAAACAGCCTTCGGATGCGCCCCGATCGGATCATCGTGGGCGAAGCCCGAGGCGCGGAGGTCATGGACATGCTCCAGGCCATGAACACCGGCCATCCCGGGTCGATGAGCACCGTTCACGCCAACTCCCCCAGAGATGCCCTTTCCCGGATGGAGGTGATGGCCAGCATGGGCAGCACCTTTTTTTCCGAGCGCGCCCTGCGTTCCCTGATCGGGTCGGCCATCCATCTGATCGTGCAGCTCGCCCGGCTGGCCGACGGCCGAAGGCGGGTGGTTTCCGTTTCCGAGGTTTCCGGAATGCAGGACGGCCGGATCGTTATCCGGGACATCTTTTCGTTTCAACAGACTGGAATCGACGATGACGGCCGCGTCCACGGCGCCTTTGCCGGCGCCGGAGCGCCCCCCGGGTATATGGAGCACATACAAAGCTACGGAGAAAACATCGATCCTGCCATCTTTTCCATCAACCGGAAAGCGGACTGAACCTCATGCATCGCCTGATCCCGTTGATCGTGTTTTTGGATGTGCTGTTCTTCTGCCTGGCGGTCTATTACCTGCGCAAAGACAAGGCCGAGCGGAAGAAGGCGAAGCTCATCCGCAAGCTGTCCGGCAAGCGAAACGGAAAAGAGGAGCCGGCCTGGGTCTTCAAACAGGGGCGGCGTCAGAGCCGACTGGAGCAGAAGCTCAGCGGGTGGATCGATCTGTCTCCGGTCGAATCCCTCCTGGTTTCTTCGGCGATTCCCATCTCCATGGAGCGGTTCTTCGCCCTGTCCCTCGGCCTCGGGTTTCTTTTCCTGGTGCCGGTCCTGGTGCTGTTCCGGAACCCCTGGCTGATGCTGCTGGCGATCGGCGCCGGTCTGTCCCTCCCCTTTTTTTATTTGATGCACCGGAAAAAAATGCGGGAGCAGGCCCTGGTCCAGATGCTGCCAGACGCGCTGGACATGATCGCCCGGGCCCTTCGCGTAGGCCAGTCGGTGGACGGGGCCCTCAAGGAGGTGGCACGGGAGTTTCCGCCGCCCATCGGAACCGAAATCCGCACGATATACGAGGAGATGGCCATGGGACTGCCGTTTGCCCGGGCGCTTCGAAACTTCCAGGCGCGATTTCCGAAGGTCCCCGAGATCCGGATCCTGTGCACGGCGTTCATCGTGCAGCGCGAAACCGGCGGCAACCTGACCCAGATATTGCAGGGGCTTTCGAAAACGGTCCGGGAGCGCTTCCAGTTCAAGCGGCAGGTTCGGGCCATGACCGCCGAAGGGCGGGCCAGCGCGGCGATTTTAGCGCTTTTGCCGATCTTTTTCGCCGGGTTTACCTGGATGGTCAACCCGGACTATATCCAGATTCTGTTTACCCATCCGTTGGGCAAGAAAATGCTGCTGTTTTCGCTCCTTCTGGTGGCGGCCGGCTTCGGCGCCATGCGCCTGATGACGAGAGTCGATCTGTAAGCAAGGGTTCTCCGGTTGCGGCTGCGCCGCGGTCGAACCGCACCCGGCAGGAAAACGCACGTATGCAGCTTGACACGATTCTATCCGGCGTCGTCTTTTTTACCGTCTCCGGCGGGTTGATGGCGCTGCACCGGCGCCTGGAGGCCCGCCTTCGCAGGGCCAGGCTGGCCAAAAGGCTGCAGAAGAATGCGCCCGCGGCCGGGGGACCGGCCGAAGCGGAGGCGGACCTGCGAAACTGGCACGGCTGGATCGCATCGCTCGGCATCGTGGCGGCGCCCAAGACCGAAGAAGAGCTGGCCGGGGTCCGAAACCTGCTTGTATACGCCGGCTACCGGACCCCGGATGCGCCGGTAATCTACTTCGGAATCAAGCTCGGTCTTTGTCTTTTGTTCGGCATCGTCTACCTGGCCGCGATCGCAGCCTCCGGCAGCCTTTCGCCCCAGAACCTGCTCCTGGTGTTCATTCCGCTGGCCGCCGGCTACTACCTGCCGGGGCTGGGGCTGAAGGTTGCGGCGGCCCGGCGGCAGCAAAAGATCTTCAAGGAGCTGCCCGACGCACTGGACCTGCTGCTGATCTGCATCGAGGCGGGCTTGAGCTTCGACATGGCGCTTTTTCGCATCAGCCGGGAGTTTTCCGGGATCGCCCCGGTGCTGGCCAAAGAGTTCGGCCAGTACTACCTGGAGATCCAGGGGGGGCTGCCCCGAAGGCAGGTGCTGACCAACCTGGCGCGGCGAAACGGGGTCGGCAGTCTGAGCAGCGTGGTCAACGTGCTGAACCAGTCCGCCCGGTTCGGCACCGACATCGCCGAGGCGCTTCGCGTATACATCCAGTCCATGCGAACCGAGCGCCGGCACCTGGCCGAGGAAAAGGGGGCCAAATTGTCCACGCACCTGACCTTTCCGATGGTCCTGCTGATTCTGCCGGCGCTTCTGCTGATCATTTTAGGGCCGGCCATCATCAACCTGAGCGAACGGCTGCAGGCGGGGTTTTGAAAAGATGACGATCAAGTGCTGGATCGGGCTTTGCGTGCTGCCGTTTCTTTTTTTCGGCGCTGGCTGCGCCGGGTTCGGAAAACCCGGAGCCGACGACCGCCTCGATGCGCTCCAGGCGCAGGCAAAGGAAAAGGAGCAACAGGAGGCATGGGATTCAAGGAAATTGGCGCCGGATCGCATAGCGCTGGCCCGGGACCTGATGGACAAGGGATACTACGATATCGCTCTGGCGGAGCTTCAACGGGCGGAAAAAAGCGGCCGCCCCCGGGCCGATGTGCAGCATCTGATGGGCCTCTGCGCCCGGGAAACCGGCCGCATCAAAGAAGCCGAAGCGCTTTTTTCAAAGGCCCTTTCCGCAGACCCGGACTTTGCACCGGCCTACAACGGGATCGGCACCGTGGCCGCCATTGCCAACGACACGGAAACCACGCTGGACGCCTTCCGGCGGGCCGTCTCACTCGATCCGGCCCGGGCGGATTTTCAGAACAACCTCGGATTTGCCCTGCTGGTGGCCGAGGACCGGTACGCGGAAGCCGAGCGCCTCTTCCGCAGGAGCCTGGAGCTGAAGCCCGGGTTCGAGATCGCGGCCCACAACCTGGCGCTGGCCCTGGTGCTTCAGGGCCGGGACCCGGAAGCCCTGACGGTGTTGACATCGATTTCCTCTCCGGCGCAGGCTTATCACAACATGGGAAAAATCCTGCAGGTCCGGGGCGAAACCGAAAAGGCCGAAGCGATGCTGGCCAGGGCCGCCCGGCTCGACCCGCATCTCGGGGCCCAAAGCCGGACCAAGACCCAAGGACTAGAGCCGCCGGAAGATGCCCTGAACCGGGTGCGCTTCCCCTGATAAAAACGCAAAAAGTCAGCGCAACGTCATCCCGGACTTGATCCGGGATCCAGGGTGGTTGAATTTGCTGTATTGCGGCTTTCGCCGGAATGACGAAAGG
>CAYPFH010000102.1:9238-11924 GCA_964409825.1 uncultured Desulfobacterales bacterium
AACATCTTTTATAAGAAAGGAGATCCATGCAACCCCGTAACAAGGCGTACCCCATCAAAATTGTCAGAATATCTTTCTTGACCGCGGTTTGCTTTGCTGCGCTTGCAATGATTTCATGCGCCGACACCGCCGACCGTCACCTGTCGCCGGAATACGGCCGATGCTACCGGCAGGCATTTTCCGCCCAGCCGGTCAATCCCGCCGCACCCGAGGACCCGTCTCCTGCGATGACCCTGCCCGGCGAGATCGCCAGCAAGATGTACCACGAGCGGTACATCCCGGCCATGACCGAGAAGAAGGAAAAAGACGCCGGCGACGACACGGTTTCCGAATCGATCGATTGATCCGGCCGCCGACGGCATGTGACGCCCATTTTACGGTACGAACGATGGTACAGGGAGAGCTCCCAAACCGATTTCTGGACAGGATATTTTCCCCCTGGGGCAATGACCGGGGCAGCGTGGCGGTGTTCGCGGCCCTTGCGCTTTCTTTTTTCGTGGGTTTTTTGCTGTTTACCGTGGACGTTGGCTACCTGTTCGGTGAAAAGAACCGGTACCAGGACGCGGTGGAGGCGGCGGCCATGGCCGGGGCGATCAGCCTGTGCGGTGCGGACCCGGAAGGTGTCGCCCAATCGATTCTGGCTCAGAACCTGACTTCCGGCGCGGGCGGTGGCGACCTGCCGGAGGGATACACCGCCAGGATCAGCATCGGCTACTACGACGAAAGCGGCTTGGAGGATTTTTCGGGAAATTCGGTTTATGGATATGCCTCGTTCATCGAGGAAGACAGTATGCCGAATGGTTATTTTGCAAACGCCGCTCTGGTCATGCTGGTGGTGGATAAAATGCGCCTGCTCACCATGATGTCAACGGATAAGGAGGTCGCGGTCACGGCCCGTTCGATTGCCTACCTGAAGCGGTATGGCATGATTGCCCTGGGAACCGACACGGTAGACACGGAGGGCAACGGAGATATCGAAACGGCGGAACCCGGAGTTCTTCGTTTTCCGCCGCAAAGCCCCGCCTTTGAGCAGATGGGCTTCATTCACGCAAACAACAATATCGAATTCAGCGACGGTTCACCGGTGGCTGACGGCTTTACAACACTTACCGCCGCAGGCAGCATAAACGGAACCGGAGGGTACGAATTGATATCACCCGTAGAACTGGGCGAGATGGATTGGGTTGAAATGGCGACCAAGGCCGATGAAATCATCACCCGGGATTATTTTTTCGATCGCGATTTTCGCATTATCAACGAAAATGTCTACTACGCCAACGGCACCATATTTCACATCGGCTTCAGAAACGGTGACCATGGTCGATCCTACTACCTCGATCCGGATGGATTTCCCGACGGCAGTCTTCTGTACATTCAGGGAAGGGACGAGGGTCTGGAAACAGCGGTGGCAAGGCGGTTTTCCCTTGCCGTGGGCGGAGACCAGATTACCACCTGTTTTTATTTCAATCCCGTTGCAGATGTGCCGCTCACCAAGCTGGCCCTGGGCGGCGATCACCCGGAGACCGTGTACATCTATTCCAAGGGTGATATCGGCTATTTCCTGCCCAACGGCAACGGGCTTTTCCCCGCCATCGATCCCAGCAGCGACCTGCCGAACATTCAGCTTCAAGGCGTGGTCTTGTGGTCCGAGGGAGACATCGCACTGAAGGTGACCAACAATGCCAACAGTGACGTGAGGGTGGAACAGAAGGTGCGCGTCGTTGCCGGCGGGGCGATCACGCTTTTGGCCGGGGGAAGGTTTTGGGGCGGTCTCGTGGAAGATGTGTACAACGGCTATTTCGGCCCGCCATGCCCGCCGTCCATCGTGAAACTCGCCCCGGGCTCCGCGTTTGAGTAGAGGCCGCCCGGTCTTCAGAACCACGGGCATTGGGCTTCGCCAAGCCTTGGCGAAGGCCGATGTGCGCGATCGATTCCCTTATTGTTCTTGATGCACCGGTTCCACCAACTGGCGGACGGCCAGGCGCCCGCCGGCAAGCCGCTTCAAAACGGCTTCGGTTTCTTTTCCCGGGGCGAGGTTCCGTAGGCTCGCCGAAATAAACGGGTGGTCCCCGGTCCGGTAGCTGCCCCGGCGGGCGACGAGCACTTGCCGCAGGACCAGGGCCTCGATTCGAAGGGACGAAAACCGGTCCGGCGATTCCTCCGGGCCGATTCGGCCGGCCTGCTGGTTATTACAATTTAGTATTGACATTCCTATTTTGTAGTGCTCATCTGGACATGTCTTCTTCTCCGTGGGTCGACACCCTAAGGCTTGGCAACGCTATCAGAAAGGCCATGGAAATGATTCCAAGATCCCTGGGCGACAAAATCATGGCACTGACCAGGTCTTTTCCGGTCATATCGGTGACCGGTCCCAGACAATCGGGAAAAACCACCCTGGTGAAGGCCCTGTTTCCGGAATATGCCTATGTGAACCTCGAAAACATAGACGACAGGAGTGCGGCCGAGGAAGATCCGGTCCGCTTTCTCCGTTTCCAATCGGACAGGGGCAAAATCATCGACGAAGCGCAGAGAGTGCCGGCCCTGTTTTCCTATCTCCAGGGGATTGTGGACGATTCAAGTGACATGGGGAAATTCGTCCTGACCGGTTCCCAGAATTTCCTGTTGCTGGAAAACATCACCCAGTCCCTTGCCGGTCGGGTGGCCGTGTGTCATCTGATGCCTTTCG
>CAYPFH010000103.1:0-11847 GCA_964409825.1 uncultured Desulfobacterales bacterium
CTGAACCCTGGAACCCTGAACCCTGGAACCCTGAACCCTGAACCCTGAACGCCGCGCCGGCGGCAGGCCCGTCAGCTGCCTTCGCCCTCCCTGGCAAGGCCCAGCCGAAGGGCCAGGTCCCAGGTCCGGCGGGCGAGGCGTATCGTAGCCCCGTCCACCATGCGCCCTTCCACGGAAACCGCGCCGCGTCCCTGCACTTCCGCCGCCTGGAAAGCGTCCAGGACTTTTTTCGCCCGTGCGATCTCTTCGGCGGAAGGGGAAAAGACCTCGTTGATCGCTTCGATCTGATCCGGATGAATCGCCCACTTGCCGTCGAAGCCCAGCGCCGCCGCCACTGCAGCCCACCGCCGGAGGGCCTCCTGGTCCCTGAAGTGCCCATAGGGGGCGTCGATGGCTGCAAGGCCGGCGGCCTTGGCCGCCATCACCATCCGGCACATGGCAAAATTCCAGCGGTGGCCCGGGTAGACGCTCTCCTCGGCCTCGCCGTGCCCGGAAATCGATACCAGCCGGGCCCCAATGGACACCTGAAAATCGACGATCCCGAAGATGAGGGAAACCAGCCGGTCCGAGGCAGCGGCAATCTCCCGGACCCGGCTCAACCCCTGTGCGCTTTCCACCGAAGCCTCGATGCGCACCGGCCGGCGGCCGCCCAACCGCATCTCGATCCCTGCCATCAGCCGGTGGACGAAATGTATGTCTCCGGGGTGGTCGATTTTCGGGATGACCACGGCGTCGATCCGGCCGCCGGCGGCTTCGAGCACCTCCAAAAGGTCCCGATAGCCGAAGGGGGTGTCCAGGGCATTGCTGCGAAACGTCAGGGTCTTTTCGCCCCAATCGATCTCCAGGGCCGAACGGATCACCTGCTTCCGGGCGTCTTCCTTGGCATCGACCGGCACGCTGTCTTCCAGGTCGAGCATGACGACATCGGCCGCGCAGCCCGCAGCCTTACGGTGCATCTTTTCCACGTGACCGGGTACGGAAAGAACGGATCGTCTCGGTGTCATCGCCAGTCTGAGCTCCTTTTTTCATACGGTTTTCTGTTATCTTAGATTCTGTTGACTACCATAGCCCCTGCTGCTTTCGAACCTTTCGAATAACTTTTGTTGTCATAGATAGCTGGAATTTGACCCGAATCTTCCGGCAGCGTATATGTGGATGGATTCTGTTTCAAGACTTGTTCGAAACTTTTCACGGAGATCGCAGATGGACGTAAAAGAAAGGATTACCCATCTGGACATCATTCAGCATTCCAGCAACGGTGTGCTATCGACCGATGCCACAGGACACATCCGGTTTTTCAACTTCCAGGCAGAGAGAATCCTCAGCTTTTCCGCAGAACAGCACCTGGGTTGTTTCATTTCAGATTTGCTGCCGCTGACCGGTCCACAGGTGATGAAATGTCTGAAAACCGGGCGTCCCAACCTGGGCCATCACATCATCGGCAAGCAGGTCGATCTGGTAATCAACATTACCCCGATCTTCAAGAAAGGCCGGATCATCGGCGCTGTCTGCAATTTCCAGGAAAGAGGAGAATTCGAGATCACCGCAAAAAAGCTCGGTTCTTATCGGCGGCTCAACCGGCAGCTGGAAACCATCTTCAAGGCGTCATCGGATGGAATCTGGGTCTGCGACGGAAGTGGAACGGTGATCGACATCAACGAGGCTTCGGCCTGTCTCAACGGCATCGAGCCTGAAGACGTCGTCGGGAAAAAGGTTGCCGAACTTACCGAAAAAGGGCTCTTCGACCGGTCGGTTACCGTGGAGGTGCTCGAGACCCAACGGCAGGTCACCCTGATGCAGTACATCCCCAAAACCGGAAGCTACCTGCTTGCAACCGGCACCCCTGTCTTCGACGAAGACGGGGAGGTTTTTTTGGTGGTGGTCAACGAGCGGGATCTGACTCAGCTCAATCGGATCCGCGAAGAACTCGAGCAGAGCCATATGGTCACGGCAAAAATCAAGGAAGAACTGGCCGTGCTAAGCGTTCGGGATCTCGGAAAAGAAGATGCGATCGTCGCCGAAAGCGAAGAGATGCAGCAGGTGCTCCGGGCTTGCCTGAAGCTGGCCCGGTTCGATGCATCCAACATTTTGCTCCTCGGAGAATCCGGAACCGGAAAGGGTCTGCTGGCCAAATTCATCCACAAAAACGGCCCCCGGCACAAGGAGCCGTTTATTCAGATCAACTGCGCGGCCCTGCCCGAGACCCTTCTGGAAGCCGAGCTCTTCGGCTACGAAAGGGGGGCCTTTACCGGCGCTAGTGAGCAGGGAAAGGCCGGTCTTTTCGAATTGGCCGACGGCGGAACGCTCTTTCTAGATGAAATCGGGGACCTGCCCCTGCCGCTGCAGGCAAAACTACTCAAGTATCTCGACGACAAAGAAATCATGCGCTTGGGCGCGGTCAAACCACGGAAGATTAATTGCGCCATCCTCGCGGCCACAAACCGGAACCTCGATAATCAGGTTCGAAAACGCCGCTTCCGCAAAGATCTGTACTATCGGCTCAGCACATTCATCCTGAAGATTCCTCCCCTCCGGCGGCGGCCCGAGGACGTCTTCGAACTGGTGAATAATCTTCTCGGCCGATACAACCGGCGCTATGGGGTAAACAAGCGGATCCGCCCCGAAGGACTTCAGGCGCTTCAGGGATACCGATTCCCCGGAAACGTCCGGGAGCTGAAAAACCTGATCAAAAAGGCCGTCGTCATGAACGAGGAAAACGACATCGACGGAGCCGTGCTGCAGACCCTTCGGGCGGTGCCTCCGGCGCCAAGCTGTAAGAACGATCCTCCGGCGCCCGGCCATCGGGCATCGCTTGCCGAACGGCTGCGGCATTACGAAAGTGAAATCCTGCAACAGGCGAGAACCCGGTGCCGAAGCACCCGGGAAATGGCGGCAGTCTTGGGCGTCAGCCAACCGACCGTGGTTCGGAAGATGAAAAAATATGGAATGTCTCCACCAAGCGATGCGGTTATGAATCAATAGCTTTTATACCGCCGTAATATTTTACTATTTTTGTTTCATTGTGCGATGCAACTTTGCATCGTCAAAATAATTGCAAAATATCAATAAGTTAGATATTTCTGTTGATTCATTAATGTATCGTACCGCCAGCCTCCCTTTCGTTCCGCCTTGCTTCACGCCGCCTTCTAAGCCTGTTTTCATAATTGGCCCGCAATTTGCTTATTTTTTGCCGAAGTGCTTCCGAACACGGCAGCGCCGGAAAAAGGATAAAACCTGTTGAAAGGTTCATCTTCGAAACCGAACCAGGAGGTCATTGCAATGCGAGCGGAGCTGCTGGAAAAAAGAGCGAGGGTCATTCCCAAGGGCCATGTCAGCGGAACCGAATGCTATGTGGAACGGGCCGAGGGATCCCGCGTGTACGACATCGAAGGAAAAGAGTACATCGATTTTGCCGGCGGCATTGCCGTGATGAATGTCGGCCATTCCCACCCGAAGGTCGTTGCAGCCATTCAGGACCAGGCGTCAAAATTCACCCACACCTGTTTCATGGTACTTCCTTACGGCCCTGCTGTCGAGCTGGCGGAAAAATTGTGTGCCGCCGTGCCTGGAAATTCGGAAAAAGCGGCCCTGCTGGTGAACAGCGGCGCCGAGGCAGTGGAAAATGCCGTAAAAATCGCACGCTACGCCTCCGGGCGAACCGGCATCATTGCCTTCGAAAACGCCTTCCACGGCCGAACGCTGCTGACCATGACCCTGACGAGCAAGGTCAAGCCATATAAATTCGGGTTCGGTCCTTTTGCCCCGGAAGTCTACCGGATGCCGTTTGCCTACTGCTACCGCTGCCCCTTCGGACTTTCCTACCCCGGCTGCGATACAGCCTGCGCCGAGTATCTGAATCATTTTTTTGCCACCCACGCAGCGGCGGAAACCACCGCCGCCGTGATTACCGAGCCGATCCAGGGCGAGGGGGGCTTCATCACCCCGCCGCCGGAATATTTCCCACGGCTCAAGAAAATCTGCGAAGACAACGGCATCCTTTTCGTGGCCGATGAAATCCAAACCGGCATGGGCCGCACCGGAAAGATGTTCGCCATGGAGCACTGGAAAGTCGACGCGGACCTGACCACCGTGGCCAAAAGCCTGGCGGCCGGCATGCCCCTGAGCGCGGTGGTCGGCAAAAAAGAGCTCATGGATTCGGTCCACCCCGGAGGGATCGGCGGCACCTACGGCGGAAACCCGGTCTGCTGCCGGGCGGCCCTGGCGGTTCTGGACATCTTCGAGGATGAAAACCTTCTGGAACGGGCGCAGCGGCTCGGAAAAACCATTCAGACCCGGCTCGACGCCCTGCAGGCCGAACATGAGATCATCGGAGACGTCCGGGGCATCGGCCCCATGCTCGCCATGGAGCTGGTCGAAGACAGAGAGACGAAGGCGCCGGCCGCCGACAAGGCCAAGGCCCTGGTCAAATTCTGCTACGAAAAAGGCCTCATCCTGCTGGCCTGCGGCACTTTCGGCAATGTGATCCGTTTGCTGATGCCTCTGGTCATCACCGAAGAAGAGCTCGAACGCGGGCTGGCCATTCTCGAAGAAGGGTTTGCCGCCCTGGAACGGAAATAGCGTGGCAACCCCCAAGATGCGAAGAACAGACAAGGAGATGACACCAGCAGAAAAAAAGCTGATGGAAACCGTCGTTGCGCTCTCCCCCGAGATCGCCGCCTTCACCTGCCGGCTGACGGCAGAGCCGAGCACCCTGGGAAACGAGGCATCGGTACTTGCAGTAGTGGAATCCGAACTAAAAACTTTAGGCTTTAAATATCAAAGGGTCCCCATAGATCCGGAGGCGCTGTCGTCCCATCCCGGTTTTGCACCGGTGCCCTGGGGATACGAAGGGCGCCACAACGTCGTGGCCGGCCGGCCGGCCGACGGCGAAGGCGGCCGGTCCGCACTGTTCAACGGGCACCTGGACGTGGTCAGCGCCGAACCCCTCGGCCGCTGGGAGCGGAGCCCCTTCGATCCTTTCGAAAAAGACGGCTGGCTCTATGGCCGGGGGGCGGGGGATATGAAGGCCGGGGTGGCGGCCATGATCTATGCGGCCCATGCGGTAAACGCGGCAGGATTGGGCCTGAAGGCGCCGGTGACCCTGGAAACGGTTATCGAAGAAGAGTGTACGGGAAATGGGGCACTGGCCTGCCGGGCGGCCGGCTTCGACGCCGATGCGGTCCTGATTCCCGAGCCGTTCGGCCCGACGATCCTGACCAGCCAGGTGGGGGTGGCCTGGTTCAAGGTCGTTCTCGACGGGGTCTCCAGCCATGTCCTGAACACCGGTGCAGGAATCAACGCCATCGAAAAGTGCTATCCGCTCATAGCAGCCCTTCGGAAGCTCGAAGACGAACTCAACCGGGAAAAGCCGGCGGATTTTGCCCACAGCCCCCATCCGGCGAATCTGAATATCGGCGTCATCCGGGGCGGAGACTGGCCATCCACGGTTCCGGCCTGGGCTGAATTCGAATGCCGGGTCGGGTTTTTGCCCGGGGTCCGGTTCGAAGAAGTCCGGGAAAAGGTCACGAACTGCATTGAACAGGCCGCAGCACAAGATCCCTGGCTGACGAAAAACCCACCGAAGGTCGAGTTTTTCGGCTTTCGTTCCGAGGGCCACTCCATGGACCGGAACCAGCCGGCCTTTGAGCTGCTCAGTGCCTGTCAGGAGGAACTTTCCGGACGGCCTGCCGAGGCATTTGCCGCCACCTGCACCACCGACCTGCGCTCGTTCGTCCATTTCGGCCGGGGGCAGGCCACTTGCTTCGGTCCGGTTGCAGAAAACATTCACGGCGCCGACGAACGGGTGAACATTGAAAGCATCATTCACACCGCCAGGGCTTATGCCCTGTTTCTGGCACGGTGGTGTGGCATCGCAGAATGACCGGTGGAAAAACAACAGGCCGCGGGTTTTCCGGCATGGGCCCGGTAAAACGGCCGCCACCGGCAGACTTTAAAAAAGGAGGAGATGGTATGAGAGGGAAGCGATTTGCATGCATGATGGTGTCTTTTCTGTTCTGCATGGCGGTCCTGATCCCGGGATCTTCCATGGCCGCAGAAAAGATCAAGATCGGGATTCTGGGTCCCTTTACCGGCTCGCTGGCATTCAATGGGGGCGAAATGAAAAAAGGGATGATGCTGGCCCTGGACAAGATCAATGCCGAAGGGGGGCTCTTCGGGCAGGAAATCGAGATTGTCTACGGCGATACCGAATGCAAGCCCGACAAGGGCCTGGCCGCCGTGAAAAAACTGGTGACCCGGGACAAGGTTCTGGTCGTCGGCGGAGGGTACTGTTCCAGCGTCAACATCGCCTCAAGCGAATTTTGCCACTTTGAAGGGTGCCCCGCCGTAGTGGCCATCGCCATCAGCCCCACGATCACCGAACGGGGCTACGACTATGTATTCCGCACCAGCCCCAACAGCCCCATGTTCCTTTTGGGAATCAACCGGTGGCTCGAAGAGGTGAAAAAACCGAAGACCGTGGCCTTTTTCATGGAAAACTCCGACTACGGCAGAGACGGCCAGAAGATCTGGGAAGAAAAGTGCGACGAGATCGGCGCCAAGGTCCTCGATCGGTTCTATTTCGAAATCGGAGACACCGATTTTACAGCACCGATCTCCAAGCTCAAAAGCCTGAACCCGGATGTCACCTTCAACATCGCTTCGACCACCGAAGCGGCCCTGATACAAAAGCAGGCCAAGGAGCTTGGTTTCGCCACCCAGTGGATCGGGGTCGGCGGCCAGTTCACCGAGGCCTATTTCGAGATGACCGGCCCGGTGAGCCAATACGCCATGGGCTCTTCCCTGGAACCGACCAAGGCCATGAAAGATCCGGTGACCGCGGCCTTTGTCCGGGCCTACATGGACAAGCACCCGGACAGCCGCCCCGGCATCTTCACCAGTCAAGGATACGACAACCTGATGGTTATCCTCGATGCGGTCAAGCGCGCCGGAAAACCCACCGGCAACCTGGTCCGGGACCGGGAAAACATCAAAAACGCCCTGGAAAAAACAGACTTGCGCCTGTCCCAGGGCCGGATCAAGTTCGACGAAACCGGCCAGGTCGACACGGTGCTGCCGTCGACGGTGCAGGTCCAGCTCGATGAAAACTGCAAACCCGATACCCAGATCATTTATCCCCCGGAGAGGGCGGCCGCCGAATATCAGCCGCCGAAGCCCTGGACTCAGAGAAGGTGCCAGTAGACTGAATGCCCGCCTACCGAGAACCGGCGGGCGGGCATTCTCGTTTTCTCCGGTCGGCGGGAAAGTATTCCGCTGCAAAAGAAGGCCCTGTTTCGATTATACATCCTTTTTTTCGAACCCAACGTTTTTGGAAAGCCTATGGACGCCCTATTTTTTCAGCAAATCGTCAACGGCCTGATCATGGGCAGCATCTACAGTCTGATCGCCATCGGGCTGACCATGATCTTCGGGGTGATGCAGATCGCCAATTTCGCCCACGGCGACTATTCCATGATCGGGGCGTATGTGGCCGTGTTCGTGCTGGCATGGATTCCCGGATGGCTCGGATGGATCGGTTCCCTGATCGCGGCGGCGGCGGCCGTCGGCGTGCTCGGCATCGTCACCGAACGGCTGGTATTCCGCCCCCTGCTCACCCGCTGGACCGACATCGATATGATCATGGTCTCCATCGGGCTGTTTATCCTCCTGGAGAATCTGGCCCAGCTCTTTTTCGGGGCCACCCCCCGCATGCTCCAAGACCCGTTCGGGGGGGCAACGGTCAATATCGGCGTAGCTTCGACCAGCGTGCTTCGACTGACCTGCTTCGTCCTGGCCGGGGTCACCATCGGCGGTCTCCAGCTCTTTTTGAACCGCTCGAAGATGGGTGTCGCCATCCGTGCCACGGCCCAGAACCGGTTCGCCGCCCAGCTCATGGGCATCGACATCAACCGCGTTTACAGCGCCACTTTCGCCCTGGGGGCGGCCATCGCCGGCGTCGGAGGCGTTCTATACGGAACGCTTTTTGCCGTCCATCCGCTGATGGGTGCCATGCCGACCCTCAAGGCCTTCGTGGTGACCATTTTGGGCGGAATGGGAAATCTTCGCGGCGCCATTTTCGGTGGGCTGATCCTCGGAACAGCCGAAGCGCTGGGAGGAAACTACATCGCCATGGAATACAAGCACGCCATCGGGTTTTTCATCATCATCCTGGTGCTGCTCATCCGGCCCAGCGGGCTGTTCGGCAAAAAGGAGGCGGCATGAGCGAAAATCCTGCAGTCCGCAAATGGTTGGGGCCGGCGCTGGTGCTGGCGCTGCTGGTGCTGCTGCCACGGTTCATCCAGGACCGGTACCACCTTCATATCATCGTCATGATGGGAATCTTTACGATCTTGACCCTGAGCTGGAATCTGCTCGCAGGCTACACGGGCCAGCTGAATCTGGGGCATGCCGCCTTCTTTGGAATCGGCGCCTACACCAGCGCGCTGCTGGCGATGAAAACCGGGCTGAGCCCGTGGCTCGGGCTTCCGGCCGGCGCCCTGGCGGCGTCGTTCTTCGGCTTTTTACTCGGGTTTCCCTCCCTGCGGCTGTCCGGCCCGTATCTGGCGATCACCACCATCGGGTTCTCTGAAATTCTCAGGCTGGTGGCCATCAACTGGGTTGAGCTGACGCGGGGTTCTTTGGGGCTCAGCGGCATCCCGCTGCTGACGCCCATCGAAATCGGCAGTTGGTCGATGAAGTTCTACTTTGAAAAGGACTATTATTACGTGGTGCTGGCCGGCGTGCTGCTGACCGTTTTTTGCATGCGGCGGCTGGTCCGGTCCGAATTCGGCGTCAGCCTGCAGGCGCTTCGAGACGACGAACCCGGCGCCCAGAGCATCGGCATCAACATCTCCCAGTACAAGCTTGCCGTCTTTACGGTCAGCGCGTTTTTCGCCGGATTCGCCGGCGCTCTTTTCGCCCATTTCTCGCGGCTCGTCAGCCCCGAGACCATGGCTCTTCACACCACCTTCGACATCCTGACCATGACCATGGTCGGCGGGCTGGGGACCCTGGTCGGTCCGGTTTTGGGCGCGGTCATGCTCACCTTCTTATCCGAATGGCTCCGGTATTTCGAGGCTCTGATCCAGTTCGACATCCGGCTGGTGGTCTACGGTCTGCTGCTGATTTTGACCATCCTCTTTATGCGGGAGGGACTGGCCGGCGTGGTGAAGTGGATCGCCGGTTGGATCCGAAGCGCCTTCACGGAGAAAAAAGGAGGAACGCCGTCATGACCGAGATTCTTCGCACAGAGGGATTGACCAAATACTTCGGGGGGCTTTGCGCGGTTCACGACGTTACGTTTTCCATGAAGGAAGGGGAAATTCTCGGATTGATCGGCCCGAACGGAGCCGGAAAAACCACCCTGATCAACCTGATCTCCTCTGCGTTGACTCCCAGCAAAGGAGAAATTCTGTTCAAAGGGCAACGCTCATCGGGCATCGGAGCCCACAAGGCCAACCTGCTGGGCATCGCGAGGACATTCCAGGTCGTGCGCATTTTTTCCAAGCTCACCGTGCTCGAAAACGTCTTGGCCGGTGTGGTCGACCGCCGGCGAAAGGGACCGTGGCGCCTGATCGCCGAATCGATCTACAAACCGAGGGACGGCGGAAAGGCCGAGCGTACCGCACTGGAAACGGCAGACCGGCTTCTTGACTTCGTGGAAATCAACCGGTACCGAAACGAAAAGGCCGGAAATCTTCCCTACGCGCTTACCAAGCGCCTCGAGATGGCAAGGGCCCTGGCCACCGATCCTGCACTGCTCCTGCTCGACGAACCGTCTTCCGGCCTCAATCCCGCCGAACTCAACGGCCAGATCGAACTCATCCGTAAAATCAGCGGCCAAGGAATCACCATTTTGATCATCGAGCATGTGATGAAGGTGATCATGGACATATCCGACCGTCTCATCGTTCTTCATTACGGGGAAAAAATCGCCGAAGGACAGCCCCAGGAAGTGTACAGCGATCCTCAGGTGGTCGAGGCGTATTTGGGAGACGAATCCGATGCTTCGCATTGAAAACCTGAAAGTGACCTACGGAAAGGCCCTGGCCCTAAGGGATGTGAATATGACGGTGGAAGGCGGGGAATTGGTGACGCTTCTCGGCTCCAACGGGGCCGGCAAATCAACCCTGCTCAAAACCATCTCCGGAGTCATCCGCCCGAAGAACGGCCGCATCTTCTGGCACGACCTGGAAATCCAGGCCCTGCCGCCGCACAAGATCGTGGAGATGGGCATCATCCAGGTGCCGGAGGGACGGTGCGTTTTTCCGGACCTGACGGTGGCGGAAAACCTGTGGATGGGGGCATTCGCCCGCAAGGACGAGGTCGCCGGCGACATGGACATGGTCTTCGAGCTTTTTCCACGCCTCAAAGAGCGGAGGAAACAGGAGGCCGGGACCCTTTCCGGCGGGGAAGCCCAGATGCTCGCCATCGCCCGCGGCATTCTCGCAGCGCCTAAACTGCTGATGCTCGACGAACCCAGTCTGGGACTTGCCCCTGTTCTAAGAAATGCAATTTTCGAGGTCATCCGGCAGATCTACCAGGAAAAAGGGATTACCACCTTGCTTGTGGAGCAGAATGCCAAGTGGGCGCTTCAGGTGGCCAGCCGCGGATACATCCTCGAAAACGGGGAGATCTCCCTGGAAGGCACCGGTCGGGCTCTGTACGAAAATCCGCACGTTCAGCGCGCTTATCTGGGCTATTAGATCCTCTGTTATGTCTCCGGCCGTTTTCCCATGACGCCCGGCCAACGTCTTTGGCTCTGCTCAAGCAGGATCCTGGAGGATATCATGGAAGATGTACAAGGAGCGCTCGACGAGGCCCGCCTGAAGACCTTTGCCAAGACGCTGATCCGAACGCCGAGTTTGAGCATGGAAGAAGAGGCGATCAGCCGGGTCGTCGCCGACGAGATGACCGCCCTCGGCTACGACGAGGTCCGGGTCGATGACCTGTTCAACGTGGTGGGGGTCATCAAGGGAAACGGCACCGGGCCCACGCTCCTGTTCAACGGCCACATCGACCACGCCGGAGTCGGCACCATGAAAGATCCGTTTTCTGCGGAGGTGATCGACGGCCGGGAATTCGGCCATGACGGGCCGGTCATTTACGGGCGCGGCGCTTGCGACATGAAGGGGGCCGTTGCCGCGATGGTCCACGCCGGGGCCATGATCAAGCAGGCCGGCGTGAGCCTTTCCGGCGACGTTCTGGTCACCTGCGTGGCCCGGGAGGAGATGGCCAGGGGCGAGGGAATCCGAAAGCTTCTCGATAACGGTCTGACGGCCGATTTTGCGGTCAGCGGAGAGGCCACCGGCCTGCAGGTCTACGTGGGCCACAGGGGAAAGTTCGAAGCAAGGGTCACCACCCACGGCCGCACGTCCCACGGAGGCTACCCCCAGGGGGGCATCAACGCGATATTCAAGATGAATGCATTTTTCAATGCGCTTCAGTCCGACTATCCCCTGCCGGAACATGATTTTTTGGGCAACGCCACGGTAACGGCGCTTGATATCAACGCCAGCCCCGGCGCCTTGACACCGATCGTGCCGGATCGATGCGCAGCGGTCATCGATCGGCGGTTTTTCCCGGAAGAAACCGAAGAATCACTTCTTGAAGGATTCAGACAGCTGTTTGCGGCCGTCAAGGTCAAGGACCCGGAGTTCGATGCCACGGTAGAGCCAATCAAATGGTTTCCGGCGATGTTCACCGATCCTGACGAAGCGATCGTCCAGGCAATGATCAAGGCCCGGCGCCGGGTCCTTGGAAAAGCCGGGAAAATCGGAGCATGGTATTTCGGGGTGGACGGCACCTTTATCAACCAGGCCGGCATCCCCTGCGTCGGATTGGGTCCGG
>CAYPFH010000104.1:0-10449 GCA_964409825.1 uncultured Desulfobacterales bacterium
TCGCCATCTTACCTCGCTGCAAAGGCGCGACCGGGTGCAAACCCAGACCATGGGGCGACGTCCTGATAAGTTTTACCCTTGATCAATCTGACCGTCCAGGCACTCAGCGGCGGGGCTGGAAACTCGCTCATCGCCCTATTCCACCCCTGCCGGCATCGGAGCCACCGTCTCCCCCCCCAGCACATACCCGCCGTCCAGGCGGAAGACGCTGCCGGTCATATACGGGGCGTCTGCGATAACGAACCGGACGGCTTTGACCGCATCCGCCACCGTTCCGACTCGGGCCAGCAGGATATGGTCGACGACGGCCCGGCGCTGGGCTTCGGTGAGCAGACTCCATCCGCGGGTTCCCCGGGCATGCCGGGTCTCGAATATGCCGAGCATGATCTCGTTGACCCGGACTTCCGGAGCGCCGATCCGCGCCCAGGTTTCGGTGAGCAGGGATATGCCCCGGTTGGCCGCCGCGTACCCGTCGTTGAAAATGAAGCCGGCCGGCCCGCTCCGGCCGACGACCCCGGCAATGGAGGAGATATTGACTACAGCGGCATCGCCTCCAGCCTTCAACATCGGCAAGGCCCTGTCAAAGACCCACCACTTGGCCCTCAGGGTCGTAGCCATCTCCAGATCCCACTGGGACCGGTTGTAAGGGCCGTGGACGACCGGCCAGCCCCCCCGCTCGATGTTGTTGACGAGGATGTCGAGCCGGCCGAACCGGTCCCGGATACGGTCCATGAGCCCCTGGATACGGCCGGTTTCCAGCAGATCGATTTTTTCGATCATGGTGTCGGCCCCGAACTTGTCAAACGCCGACTGCATCTCGGAAAGGTGCTCTTCCCAGTCGTTATAGGTCAGGACGACCCGCACCCCGGATTCGGCCAGCGAAAGCCCGATCGCCCGACCGATACCCTTGATGCTGCCGAGCACCAGCGCCACCTTTCCGTCGAGTTGCATGGATCCATCCTTTCTTCGGGAAAACCGGGGTCAATGGAAGCCAAAAGGCTTTTGTGGCATAAAATTCGAATCTCGAATTTGTTTCGGATTTCGAGATTCGGATTTCGAATTTATTCTACCCTATATTAGCCGGACTCGAATCTTCTCAGTACCTCAAATTCAATCAGACGCCTCAAAGAGTTCCTGTCCCACCCATGCCACCGCCAGCTTCAGCAGTTCGACATCATCGATCTCGGCCGCCCCACGCAGAACAGGATCGAACCGGTCGTCGCCGTCCAAGCCGTTTTCGAAGATCTGCCGGCGAAATCCGTCCAGGTCGTAGAGGGCCGTCACACAACGATGCCGTGCGGCCATGTCCAGCGGACCGGGGTGGCAGCGCTTTTTCAGGCTGATCAACTCAAGAACCCGGTCATTCATCTCATTGTACGCGGCCAAGCCCTGGCCCGCGATCCATTGGCCCACGGTTTGGGTTAACCCGGATTCAAACCCCCGGCAGTGGGTTTCTCTGAGCAGGAAAAACCGCTCGGCAATCCGCCCCGTTTCGCGGCTGCGGGAGGCCAGCCGCATCAGCGGATAGCTCCGGCAAGACGAGGGGCGGTCTTTATAGACGCGGCATCCGTGCTCGGCCACAAAAGGGCAAAGATGGCCGTCGACTGCCAGCGTCCGGAAGGAGACCACCGGAAGGCCGGTTTTCGGGCCGTCGTGAACGGCGGCGTAGCGGGACAGAAACTCCCCGGAAGAAAGGGACAGCCCCTGCTTCAGGCGCAGAATGTCGTACGGGGTTAAAAACTGGTTCAGGTCTCGGCAGCAGCGGTTGAAGCAGGAGACCGCCGGACCACAGGAGAAGGCAAACGGCTGCCCGGGGAACACCTCGATTAGATCGGCGTCCATTTCGGAAATCCTTTCATCAAGAGGCTAAAGATCGGCGATCATGCCGAAAGGTTTTGCCAAGAGGCAAAACAGGATGTCGTTTTTTGTGCTGGAAATACTATATATGGTGTTGCCGATATTTACAAATTCCAGATGTTGGTTTTATCCCGATCGATGGTGTAACCCTCTGCATCTGTTTAAAAATTCCGGGCCGAAAATTCTTGACAAGGCCCAAGACGGGTGATATCTAATTTTATCTGACTCCGGACTGTATCTATTTGATTTTATAAGAGAATCTGCCATCGCCCCAGGCTTTGTCCTGTCCGGGGAATTTCAGCATGACAGGTGCCGAGCCCCTTGTAAAACCTGCGGGGAAAAGGATTTCGGTGCCATTGGTAACGATACGCCATAAAAAAGCGGCAAGCGCCGCAGACAACGGAGCTACTTAGGAAGGGAGGTGTGAAAGAGTTCTGAGGTCAGTATAACGGCTGTTGGAAGTCGCGTCGTGTAACTGCTCAATCTAAACTTAGGAGGGTTCATTAATGCCAAGCTTCGTAATTGACGAAAAATGTGACGGCTGCAAGGGCGGGGACAAAACGGCTTGTATGTACATTTGTCCCAACGACTTGATGGTGCTCGATCCAAACGAGATGAAGGCCTACAACCAGGAACCGGATCAATGCTGGGAGTGCTTCTCCTGCGTCAAGATCTGCCCGACCCAGGCCATCGAAGTCCGCGGCTATGCCGACTTCGTGCCGCTGGGAAGCAGCATCATGCCGATGATGGGCACCGAAGACGTGATGTGGACCTGCAAGTTCCGCAACGGCCTCATCAAACGCTTTAAGTTCCCCATCCGCACCACCCCCGAAGGTGCCGCCAACGCCTACGAGGATCTCAAGGGCAAAGATCTGGAAAGCGGCCTGCTGTCCACCCAGGAAGCCGAAGGCTACCAGATCCCCAAACCCCAGGCGACGGCATAGGCAGGCACCGGACATTGTTCGACAAACCGATTGAGAATTTTCACATCGAAGGAGGATGAAATATGGCATTACCGAACAAACCCAAAGGTGAACTTAAAGCGGTTCGGGATCCCGAAGTCGAAGAAAGGGAAGTGGACGTTCTGATCGTGGGCGGCGGCATGGCGGCATGCGGGGCGGCCTTCGAGGTCAAAAAATGGCTCCCCGACGGAATGACCACTCTTCTTGTGGATAAGGCGGCCATGGAGCGCAGCGGCGCTGTGGCCCAGGGCCTTTCGGCCATCAACACCTTCATCGGCGAAAACACCCCGGACGACTATGTTCGCATGGTCAGAAACGACCTGATGGGCATCGTCCGCGAGGACCTGATTTTCGATCTCGGCTGCCACGTCGACGATTCGGTCCATCTGTTTGAAGAGTGGGGCCTGCCGGTCTGGAAACAATCCGAAGAGGGCAAGAACCTCGACGGTAAAAAAGGCCAGGCCATGGGCACCCTGAAAAGCGGCGCCAAGCCGGTTCGCACCGGAAAATGGCAGATCATGATCAACGGCGAGTCCTACAAGCGGATCGTTGCCGAGGCCGCCAAGAAGGCCATCGGCGAAGACGACATCCTGGAGCGGGTCTTCATCGTCGAGCTGCTCCTGGACAAAAACGTTGAAAACCAGGTCGCCGGCGCCATCGGCTTTTCGGTCCGCGAGAACAAAGTCTACATCATCAAGTGCAAGACCATGATGGTCGCCTGCGGCGGCGCGGTGAACATCTACCAGCCCCGGTCGGTAGGCGAAGGCAAGGGCCGCGCCTGGTATCCGGTCTGGAACTCCGGCTCCACCTATACCTTGGCCATGCGCGTGGGCGCCGAGCTTTCCATGATGGAAAACCGCTTCACCCCGGCCCGGTTCAAGGACGGCTACGGTCCGGTCGGCGCATGGTTTCTCCTGTTCAAGGCAAAGGCCCTCAACGGTCTGGGCGAAAACTTCGCCGCCAGCGACGCTGCCAAACAGGAGCTGCAAAACTATGCACCTTACGGCACCGCCGCCATCACCCCGACCTGCCTGAGAAACCACCTGATGCTCTTCGAGATGAAGGAAGGCCGCGGCCCCATCCTGATGGACACCGTGACCGCCCTTGCCGAACTTGGAAAGACCATGGACAAGAAAGAGCTCAAGCACCTCGAGTCCGAGGCATGGGAAGACTTTCTTGACATGACCTGCGGCCAGGCCAACCTGTGGTGCGCCACCGACACCGAGCCGGAGAAGAAAAACTCCGAAATCATGCCCACCGAGCCGTATCTGCTCGGATCCCACTCTGGATGCTGCGGGCTGTGGACCTCCGGTCCGGACTATGACTGGGTGCCGGACGCCTTCAAGATCAAGGCCAGAAACGGCAAGGTCTACAACAGGATGACCACAGTCGAGGGGCTGTTCACCGCCGGCGACGGCGTCGGCTGCTCCGGCCACAAGTTCTCCTCCGGCTCCCATGCCGAGGGACGGATGGCCATCAAGCAGGCCTGCCGGTTTGCCAACGACTTTGCCGACTTCAAACCCGAGCTGGCCCTCAGCTCCCAGGAAGCGGTCGACATCGTCTACAAACCGGTTCGCACATACCTGGACAACGTGGCCTACACCACGGCCGAAGACATCAACCCGAACTACCTCAAGCCCAACGGCATGATGTACCGGCTGATGAAAGCCACCCACGAGTACGGCGCCGGAACCGCGACCTTCTACCAGACCACCTCCAAGAACCTGGAGGTCGTCATGGATCTGCTTCAGACCATGCGCGAGGACTGCGAAAAGCTGGCCGCCGGCGACCTGCACGAACTGATGCGGGCCTGGGAGATCATCCACAGAATCTGGACCGTGGAATCCCACCTGCGCCACATCCAGTTCCGGAAAGAAACCCGCTACCCGGGCTTCTACTATCAGGCAGACCATCCGGGACAGGACGATGAGAACTGGTTCTGCTTCGTCAACTCCAAGTTCGATCCGAAGGAGCAGAAGTGGGACGTCTTCAAGAAAGACTACATCCAGATCATTCCGGACTGATGCCAAAGCGATCGGCGATGATCTAAAGCACCAAAATAGAGGCCTCCAGGCGTCGAAAGACGCCTGGAGGTTTTTATTAACAGCATGGCAAAGACGGTTGCCGATCCGTTTCGCTGTGAAGCGCAGCAGGATGTTCTGTGTCCACATGCGTAAGGGCTTTGTCCGGTACAACGCCTTTAGGCATATGGACATGGAAATTCCGGCATCAAAGCAAGCGCTGCGGCGCATCGGAGCATACAACCGATTCCACCTTTCATCCACGGAGGGATAGCATGACTGAAGAAAAAACAGCCCCTGCGAGCGGAAGCATCTTGGTCGTTGGAGGAGGGATCAGCGGGTTGACCACCACCCTCGAGGCCGCCGAAGTGGGCTACGAGGTGTTCCTGATCGAAAAAAACCCATATCTGGGCGGGCGGGTGTCACAGCTCAATCAGTATTTTCCCAAGCTATGCCCTCCTACCTGCGGCCTTGAAATCAATTTCCGCCGCATCAAAGACAATCCCAACATTCATGCCTTCACCCTGGCCGAGGTCGAAAAAATCGAGGGAGCCCCGGGCAATTACAGTGTCACGATTGAGCTCAAGCCCCGGTATGTCAACGAAAACTGCACCTGCTGCGGGGCGTGCGCCGAAGCCTGCGAAACCGAAATCCCAAGCGATTTCAATTTCGGCATGAACAAGACCAAAGCGGCTTACCTTCCCTTCGAGATGGCTTTTCCGGCCCGGTACGTGCTGGCGCCGGAGATCATCGGAACAGAAGACGCCAAGCGCTGCAAAGATGCCTGCAAATACGACGCCGTCGACCTGGACATGGAGTCCAAGAGCATCACCTTGCAGGTCGGCGCCGTGGTCTGGGCGACCGGTTGGGAGCCCTACGATGCCACGAAAATAGACAATCTCGGCTTCGGCCGATACGAGAATATCATCACCAACATGATGATGGAGCGGATGGCTTCTCCCAACGGGCCCACCGGCGGAAAAATCCTTCGGCCTTCGGACAACGGCGCGCCGGAGTCGGTGGCTTTCGTCCAGTGCGCCGGCTCCCGGGACGAAAACCACCTTCTCTACTGCTCATACATCTGCTGCATGGCTTCCCTGAAGCAGGCCACCTACATCCGCGAACGCTATCCCGATGCCAAAATCTACATTTTCTACATCGACATCCGATCTCCGGGCCAGCGGTACGAAAAGTTCTATCAGAAGGTCAAGGAAGACGAGAACATCTTCCTGATCAAGGGGAAAGTCGCCGAAGTCGCCGAGGACCCGGCGACCAAGAAAGTCACCGTCACGGCCGAAAACGCCGTCACCGGAGAAAAGATTCACCAGGAAGCCGACCTTGTGGTGCTGGCCACCGGCATGCAGCCGACCGCCGCCAACATCAAGCTTCCGGCGGACCTTCAGGCGACTGAAGACGGCTTCTTCTTAAACGACTTTGCCAAGGGCGGCATGTTCGCCGCCGGCTGCGCCGCCAAGCCCGCCGACGTGGTCACATCCAACCAGAGCGCAACCGGTATGGCCCTCAAAGCGATTCAAACCCTGGTGAGGAGGTAGGAGGTTATCCATGGATAAAAAGATAGGTGTGTATATCTGCGAAGGCTGTGGCATCGGCGAAGCCTTGGATATCGAATCGCTGAAAACCGTCGCCTCCGATGACGGGCTGGCCGTCAAAACCCACCCCATTCTCTGCGGCAGGGAGGGCGTCGATTTTTTGAAAAAAGAAATCGAAGGAGGAACCAACACATTGGTCATTGCCGCCTGCTCCCGCCGGGTCAATTACGACATCTTCCGCTTCGACGGCTGCATCGTGGACCGGGTCAATATCCGGGAACAGGTGGTCTGGTCCCACCCCCGGGAGGAGTTTCCCGCACTTACCGAAGAGCAGAAAGACGACGGCGTTCACTTCGACCGCGTCCAGATGCTCGCCGAAGACTACCTGCGCATGGGAATGGCCAAGGCCAAGAAGATCGATCTTCCCGAACCGTACAAGCCGGAGACGTTTTCGAGAAAAATCCTTGTCATCGGCGGCGGCGTCTCGGGCATGACAGCTGCACTGGATGCCGCAGATGCAGGCTATGAGGTCACCATCGTAGAAAAAGAAGGGCAGCTCGGCGGCCATGCGGGACACTGGCGCAGACAGCTTCCGATTGCGCAGCCCTTTGCCGACCTGATCCCCCCCGTGGTCGACGAAAAGATCCAGGCGGTGGAGGCTCACCCCAAGATTTCGATCAAGACAAATACCATGGTGGCCCGCCTGGCAGGTTCTCCCGGCGATTTTACGGTCACCTTCAAAAAGCCCGGCGAAAAGATCGAATTCGACGTGCCCTATCCCCTTCCCGAAGAGATGAAGGTGGACGAAAACGGCAAGGAACTCAATGCCGAGCAGATTCATGAAAAGTTCATGGAATACAACGAGGGGCGCCGGGACATTCTGACCCTCGATCCGAACGGGCAAAAGTACGGCGCCGTGATCCTCGCCGCCGGATGGCGGGGATACCAGCCCAAGGAGGGGGAATTTTCCCATCTCGGGTTCGGCGTGCTGCCCGACGTGGTCACCAACGAAGCCTTCGAATTGATCGCCAAGGAAGGAAAGATCACCCGGCCTTCGGACGGAAAGGAAGCCAAATCCGTGGTGTTTATCCAGAGCCCGGGTCAGGAAGGCAATGACGCCGACTTTGACTATGCCGGTGCGGTGACCAGTCTGATTTCCCTGAAACAGGCCAAATACGTGCGGGAAGACTACGAAGACGGAAAAGCGTTTATATTCTACCAGCACATGCGCACTCCCGGTCTTCAGGAGAATTTCTACAAGAACGTCCAGCAGGATCCGGGAATTTTCATGACCAAGGGCGAAGTCGTTCAGGTCTCGAAAAACGGCGAAGGAATGGTGGTGGAGGCCAGCGACACCCTGCTGGGAGAAAAAATCAACGTCAAGGCGGATCTGGTGGTGCTGGCCACCGGCATGGTGCCGGCCACCAAGGACGATCCGGTGGTCAACATGGCCTACCGGCAGGGGCCGGCATTCCGGGACATCGACCTGTTCAACGGCTACGTCGATTCAAACTTCATCTGCTTTCCCTATGAAACCCAGCGGACCGGCATCTACGCAGCCGGGGCCGTTCGCCGAAGCATGACCACCGAAGAGGCCATGGAAGACGCGACCGGCTCAGCTTTAAAGGCCATCCAGTGCCTGGAATCGGTCAACCGGGGCGTGTCGGTGCATCCCCGGTCCGGCGACATGACTTTTCCGGACTTCTTCTTCCAGCGCTGCACCCAGTGCAAGCGGTGTACCGAAGAGTGCCCCTTCGGCGCCCTGGACGACGATGCCAAGGGAACCCCGAAGCCGAACCCGACCCGATGCCGGCGCTGCGGAACCTGCATGGGCGCCTGCCCGGAGAGGATCATCGGCTTTGCCGACTACAACATCGACAGCATCGGCTCCATGGTCAAATCGATCAAAGTGCCGTCAGAAGACGACTACGAGGAGCCGCCCATGCGGATTCTCGCGCTGATCTGTGAGAACGACGCCTACCCGGCCATCGACATTGCCGGGCTCAACCGGTTGTCGTACTCGGCCGAAGTGCGCTTCATTCCGGTGCGCTGCCTCGGATCGGTGAACGTCATCTGGATTAAGGATGCGCTTTCCACCGGCATGGACGGTGTTTTTCTGCTCGGGTGCAAGCACGGCGACGACTACCAGTGCCACTTCATCAAGGGAAGCGAGCTTGCCAGCATCCGGATGAAAAAGATCGGCGAGGCGCTGGCCAGCCTGTCTTTGGAAAACGAGCGGGTCGCCCAGTATGAGATCGCCATCGACGAGTACGACAAGATTCCGCAGATCGTCAACGACTTCGTCGCCTCCATCGAGGAGATGGGGCCCAATCCGTTCAAGGGCTTCTAACAGGACGGACCAACGAACAACGCTACAGGCGTGAGGAGGGATACTGATGACGGACACTTACACGGTAGAACCTGACGTTGGGTTCATCAACGAGGTGAGCCGGCTTGGCGGCGGAGATCTTAAAAAGTGCTTTCAATGTGCCACCTGCTCTGTAATCTGCCCGATCTCCCCGGATACCAAGCCGTTTCCGAGAAAGGAGATGATCGCCGCCTCCTGGGGCTTGAAGGACCGGCTCGTGGGAAACGGAGACATCTGGCTTTGCCACAACTGCGGCGACTGCACCACCTACTGCCCCCGGGGTGCCAAACCCGGAGATGTTATGGCGGCTGTGCGGTCCTATGCGATTTCCGAATACGCCCCGCTTAAAACCCTCGGCAAATGGGTCAACGAGCCGGGAAAGCTTCCGCTGTTGCTGGCCATTCCGGCGGTGATCTTCATCGTCGTAGGCCTGATCACAGGCCTGCTCGACTTCACCCCCGAAGGAGAAGAAATCGTCCACGCCCGCTTCTTTTCCACCTGGCTGGTCGACATCATCTTTATTCCGGCATTTTTCTTCGGTGTCGGCGTCCTTGCCGTCGGGTTGAAGCGGATGCTGGCCGATATGCACTCCAATGCCCTGATGGAAGGCAAAACCGACAAAGAAAAGATCGAGCCCGCAGGATTCGTCAGGGCTTTGCTTCGGGTGATTCCCACAATTCTTTCCCACCGGAAATTCAACGAGTGCGGAGAGAACAAGGACCGGGCAACGGCCCACATGATGGTACTCTACGGGTTCATCGGGCTTTTCATCGTAACGAACATCTTTTTCTTCGCCTTATACGGGCTCCAGATCCACGGGCCGTATTCCCAGCTCAACCCGGTCAAGTGGCTGGCCAACGTAGCCGGAATTTCTCTGGTGGTCGGCAGCCTCCTTATGATCAAAAGCCGGCTGGCCAAGAAAGACCAGGTCAGCGCCTACAAAGACTGGTATCTGATCGGATTGGCCCTGGCTCTGGGTCTTTCCGGTATGCTCACGGAAATGACCCGTCTGGCCGGAGCCGGCGGTCTTTCCTATTCTCTGTATTTTATTCATCTCATCTTCGTCTTTGCCCTGTTTGTCTACACCCCGTTCTCCAAGCTGGCCCATCTGGTCTACCGAACGGTGGCCATGGCCTACCAGGAGTACTCGGCCCGCACATAAAATAAAGGCGCCTCCAAAAAGGCGGGGCCTTTATTTTAAATGAAAACAAACAGCACAAGGTCCTTCACCGCTGAAAGCCGGCCGGCCGGCAGGAGCCAGCCAATTCACCAGCGAATGTAAAGCAAATAAAAAAGGAGCCCCGCATGGGGCTCCTTTTTTATCTTTGGAAATAAATCGTCGGCGTCAGCCGATCATTTTTGGTCGCCGGTGGCGGCGCCGTGAAGCTTGACCTCCACTTTTTCGGTCACGCCCTCGTAATATTGGCGAAGGATTTCGACGACTTCATCCCGTCCGAAGTGGTCCGGGAGCTCTCCGCCTTCGGAAAGAAGCTTGCGAAGCATGGTGCCGGAAAGCAGTACCCGGTCTTCCTTGCCATGGGGGCAGGTCTTCAATGAAGCCATGCCGTCGCACTTGTAGCAGTAAAAGGTCCAGTCGATCTTCAGCGGTTGGCACTCAAGCGCCTGGCCTGGCGTGGGGCAGACCTCTTTGGCGTACGGGCAGCGGGTGTGAAACCGGCAGCCCGCGGGCG
>CAYPFH010000104.1:10459-11620 GCA_964409825.1 uncultured Desulfobacterales bacterium
TGGCGTACGGGATTTTGTCGAAGATGGTCTGGGCTTCGAACATGCCGTAAAAATCGCCCACGCCGGCATGGTCCCGGCCGATGATCATCTTGGAGCATCCGTAATTCTGGCGAAAGACCGCGTGGAGCAGGCCTTCTCTGGGGCCGGCGTAGCGCATGTCAAGCGGGTAGCCGCCCTGGACCACGTTTTTCTCCACGAAGTAGTTTTTGACCAGCGCATCGATGCACTTGACCCGCACCTCGGCCGGAATGTCACCCGGCTTCAGGTTGCCGACCAGGGAGTGGATATATACGCCGTCGCAGACTTCGACTGCGATCTTGCACAGGTACTCGTGGGAGCGGTGCATCGGGTTTCGCAGCTGAAGGGCCGCAACGTCGCTCCAGCCCCTTTCTTCGAAAATCTTCCTGGATTCGGCCGGACGGTGGTAGATGCCCGCATAGGTCTTGGGGTAGTGGCCCTCGGTCAACACCTTGACCGGTCCGGACAGATTGAATTCCCCCTGGCTCATGACCATCTGAACGCCGGGGTGGTCATCCTTGGCGATCTTCCAGAACTCTTCTGCCGTCGGCGTGCCTTCTCCCATGAAGACCTTTTCACATTCATATTCTTTGTCTTTCTGGGTCATCTCGTACTTTTCGGTGACCTTCATGGTGGCCATGATCTCGTCGTACTTTGAATCGTACAGGGCGATCTCGTCGCCCTCGCTGATGGCGTATGCGTCTTCCTTGGGCACATCCAGGCAGACCGGAACCGGCCAGAAGATGCCGTCGGTCAGCAGAAAATTGTCGCAGACCCCTTTCCAGTCCGCCTTGTTCATGAAGCCGGTCAGCGGGCTGAAGCCCCCGATGCCGAGCATGATCAGATCGCCTTTGACCCGGGGCGAGATCGTGATCTTTCTCAATCCTTCGGCCTTTTTCTTTTCCGCTGCAAGCGCGTCGCCTTCCAGCAGGCAAGTGGTCAAGCCTTTCCCTCCATGAGGTGGTACCAGTTTCGACATTGCTCCCCGTCTCCTTTCCCTGTTGAATTACCCACGTTCTCCGCTGAACTGCGGAATATCGCCATTTTTCCAAAGTCATTCCCTTATTAGGGATGCACCGGTTTGTCAAGCGCAAAGCCACGACATGGCTGCACAATCTCCCCTTTTTACAAGCAATTTAGCCC
>CAYPFH010000105.1:0-11419 GCA_964409825.1 uncultured Desulfobacterales bacterium
CACGGACGCGACAGAGCGCGTCCCTCCACCGGCAGAGGCTTCGGGGGAAGTTTCATTCTTGATCAAACTGGCCAGTTGAGACCAAAAGATTCGTATAAATCTCCCGCCGGAGAATCTTGAATCTTGAATTCGGAATTTTGAATCCCGCCGGCCAGCGGGGGCGGCCAGCGACGGCGGTAGTCTGAATAACGTTTCCAATCATCGACCATGATCGATGCCGGGGGCCCGATGAATCCTCCCCGATGGTTTCTTCACCCGATTTTGATTTTTATCCTCTCCACAGCGGCGCTGGGGGTCTCTCTTTTTCTTTATATCCACTGGTACGTGGAAGCCAGCACCGTGCTGCAGTCGGCCATGGACAAATTCGATCTCGATCAGGGCCGGGTTCTGGAGTCCAGGACCTGGGTGGTGATCATGGTCCTGTCGATTCTGGTGGGCGTCATTCTCATGGGCATCTTCAGCATCTTTATCTACAGTCAGAAAACGCTTCAACTCTACCGTCTGCAGAACAATTTCATCAACAATTTTACCCACGAGCTCAAAACGCCGGTCACCTCCTTGAAGATGTTTCTTGAAACCTTCTCCCGCCACGATCTTCCTAAAAAGGACCAGGACAAGTACCTGGCGTACATGACCGCCGACGTGGACCGGCTCAAGGAAAATATCGATCGCATCCTGAACCTGGCCAAGATCGAAAGCAAAAGCTATACAGAAGAATTCACCTCGGTCGACCTGGTTTCCGTCATCGAAACCTTTTTCCGAAACAACCAGCATCTGTTCGACAATGCCCGTGTGCGGATCCATAAGCCTTTGAAAGCGCTGTCCCCACATCGGATCAACTTGTCGCTGTTTGAAATGCTCCTGATGAACCTGGCCACCAACGCGGTCAAATACAACGACAAGGAGTGTCCGCAGCTGGATATCCGATTCTCAAAAGATCGTTCGAGACGGTTGATCCATTTTGCAGACAACGGCATCGGATTTGAGAAAAAAGAGATCCGGAAGATTTTCAGAAAATTTTATCAGGTGGGGCGGGTCGACGACATGACCGCCAAAGGGACCGGCTTGGGGCTTTACCTGGTTCAAACCGTTGCCAAGCTCCACCGCTGGAAAGTGACCGCCCAAAGCGAAGGCATCGGAAAGGGATCGACGTTTACCCTGGCGATGCCCCTGGAGGCGCGGCGATGATCCTTTCCCAGGGGGCCGCCAGGGAGGTCAGTTTGATCAACCGTGAAACTTATCATGACGTCGCCCCATGGTCTGGGTTTGCACCCGGTCGCTCCTTTGCAGCGAGGTAAGATGGTGAAATACGCAAACCGGCGGGCTAAAAAAATCCCAAGCACCAAATCACAAACAAATTCCAAAATCCAAGCACCAAATTCCAAACAAGATACTTTAGAAAAGCTTTTGTCCTTGTTTGGATATTGTGATTTGGTGCTTGGTGCTTGTTTGAAATTTGGGATTTGGTGTTTGGGATTTGGTATTTTTCTGCCCCGAGCCTCTGTTTGCACAGGGCCGAGCACCATATTCGCCCTACGGAATCCCTGGCTTCGGCCGAAGTTTCACATAAGCGGTGTCGGGGTCTGAATGATGTCCGAAGAAAAGAAAGAACTGATTCTGATCATCGAGGACGACCTGCATATCGCAGAAGGCCTGGCGCTGAATTTGAGGCTCCAGGGGTATGAAACGGAGATCGCCGCCGACGGTCCTTCCGGCGTCCGCCAATGGGAAGAACGTACTCCGGACCTTGTGATTCTGGATATCATGCTGCCCGGCTTCGACGGTCTTTCCGTCCTTCAGTCGATTCGGCTCAAAGATGAACGAATACCGATTCTGGTATTATCGGCCAAGAGCGCAACGGACGATAAAATCAAGGGGCTGTCTTACGGTGTAGACGATTACATGGCTAAACCGTTCAACCTGGATGAACTGCTCTTGCGCGTCGACCGGCTGCTCAAACGCGCCGACTGGAGCCGGGAGCCGCTCCAAACCGATTCCGTAGACCAGGTCCGCTTCGCATTCGGGCGCAACATCGTCAATTTTGAAACCGGTACCGCCGAATGCCGAAAAGGCAAGATCACCCTCACCGAGCAGGAAGTCAAGCTGCTGAAGCTCTTTGTGGCCAATCCGGGAAAGCCCCTGCCCCGGGACAAAATCCTGGAGATCGTCTGGGGCTACACCCGGAAAATGTCGACCCGCACCCTGGATGGATTCATCGTCCGGTTCCGCCGGTACTTCGAAGACAATCCGAAGGCGCCCCGGTATTTCAAGAGCATCCGGTCGGTGGGATACCGCTTCGATCCGGATCCACCCGCCTAAGCCCTGCCTTTGTAATAGTTTTGTAATACCCGCCGTATTTCTTGCGGTTTTTCGGCACTTCTTCTACAAAAGCCTAAAAACGAAATCCGGATCTCTACAAAGCTTCAATTGGCCCCCCTTTCCAAGTAGTGAAGCAATCCGGATATTCCCGAAAAGAAATGCCTTCCGCCGTTTGACAAACGGCGCCTAGCTGACGGCGCAACCGGAGAGAGAAGGAGTCCGACCATGCAATTTCCGCCGCTGAAAATCGGAGACAAGCTCAGCCCCCTGCCCATCGTTCAGGGGGGTATGGGCGTCGGTATTTCAATGTCCGGACTTGCCTCGGCCGTGGCCGAACAGGGCGGGATAGGGGTGATTTCTGCAGCCATGCCGGGCATTCAGGAGCCGGATATCGCCCGAAACGGGCAGGAGGCCAACATCCGGGTGCTGCGCAGGGAGATCCGAAAGGCGCGCCAGAAGACCGGCGGCGTCATCGGGGTCAATGTCATGGTCGCTCTGACCAATTTCGAGGATATGGTTCGCACATCGGCAGCCGAGGGCGCCGATGTGATCTTTGCCGGCGCCGGTCTTCCCCTTGCCCTTCCCGGTCTTATCCCCGAGGGATCGAGAACCCGCCTTGCACCCATCGTCTCTTCGGCCAGGGCCGCCCGCATTATCTGTCAGAAATGGAAGAGTCGATTCGACGTTCTTCCCGATGCCATCGTGGTGGAAGGACCCATGGCCGGAGGTCATCTTGGATTTACAAAGGATCAGATCCAAGATCCCTCCTTTGCGCTCGAAAAACTGGTGGTAGAAGTGATCGAATCAGTACGGGAGTTTCAGGAGGGGGACGGGGATCTCATACCGGTGATTGCCGCGGGCGGGATTTTTACCGGCAAAGACATTCACGAATTTTTATCGCTGGGGGCTTCCGGAGTCCAGATGGGAACCCGTTTCGTCGCCACCCATGAGTGCGATGCAGACGAAGGCTTCAAGCAGGTTTATCTGAATGCCCGGAAGGAAGACATCGCGATCATCGAAAGCCCGGTGGGTATGCCGGGCCGGGTCGTGCGCAACGCCTTCATCGAGGAGGTCAACCGGGGCCGGAAAAAGCCCTTTGCGTGTCCGTTTCACTGCATCAAGACATGCAATCCGGCAAAGAGCTCCTACTGCATCGCCAAGGCCCTGTCAAACGCGCGAAAAGGGCGCTTTGAAAACGGGTTTGCTTTTGCAGGCCAAAACGCCTACCGGGTTCGCAAGATCGTGTCCGTCAAAGAGCTGATCGATTCTCTGGTCTGGGAATACGGCTTGGCTACGGCCGCCAGGGCGGCGTAACGGGCCGACTTTTTCCCACATGAGTTTTGAGATGACGAGTACCGACTCAGAAAAAGCCAAAGCGACCGGATCGATGTTTGCCCCCATCGGCGGTATCTTGTCTATGCTCGGCTATGCCTTCAACACCCTGTTCTGGGCGGTTCCGATCCTGTTTCTTGCCTTTTTCAAGCGGCTCCTGCCCTGGCCTCGATGGCGAGGGATCTGTGACCGACTGCAAAACGCCATGGCCGACCTGTGGATTGCGGTCAACATCGTCAACCACCGCGTTTTTTCCCGCACCCGGTGGGAAATCCATCTTCCCGGGGATCTGGACCGCAACGGATGGTACCTTGTGGTCGCCAACCACCGCTCCTGGGTGGACATTCTTGTGCTGCAGCGCGTTTTTCACCGGAAGATCCCGTTTCTCAAGTTTTTTCTAAAAAAGGAGCTGTTCTGGCTGCCGATCCTGGGCCAGGCCTGGTGGGCCCTCGATTTTCCGTTCATGAAACGCTACTCCAAAGGGTATCTGAAAAAACATCCGGAGCGGATCGGAAAGGACTTCGAGATCACCCGCAGGGCTTGTGAAAAGTTCAAGAAGGTGCCGATTTCCGTGATGAGCTTCGTTGAGGGGACCAGGTTTTCCCGGAAAAAGCACGGCTGCCAGCAGTCTCCATACCGCAGTCTTCTTCGGCCCCGGGCCGGGGGCGTTGCCTACGTCCTTTCGGCCATGAACGGACAGCTCCGGCAGGTACTCGACGTCACCATCGTCTATTCGGAGAAGCGGGTCAGTTTCTGGGATTTTGTCTGCGGCAGAATTACGCAGATCCGTGTGAACGTCACATCGCTTCCCATCACAGATGCGCTTGTCGGAGACTATGCCGGGGATCGAACATTTCGCTTGTGGTTCCAGGGATGGCTCAACGGGCTTTGGGCTGAAAAAGACGCCTTCATCCAGGAGTTGAAAAATCAACCTGCCCGATGTCTTCTTCCGATTTCCCCCCCCGCCGGTCCGGCCGATCCCGGCCCAAATCCGCTCCCGGCAGATTCGTTCAGAAACAGGGTAGTTTCATACGAGCGCCGCCGCTGACCGGCGGGCTAAAAAATCCCAAGCACCAAATCACAAACAAATTCCAAAATCCAAGCATCAAATTCCAAACAAGATACTTTAGAAAAGCTTTTGTCCTTGTTGTTTTGGGTGTTTTGGGATTTCTGCTCGCTTCGGAAGTTTGCGCGATTGTCCTGGCCCGCCGGGAAGCGGCCCTGCGGCAGCCCGCCAAAAAAGAGCCGCCATTGCGGCGATAGGGGAGCAAGCGATGAGAGTCGATCCGGATCCGAAGCGGTACCCGCCGGAA
Source organism: uncultured Desulfobacterales bacterium (assembly GCA_964409825.1). GTDB lineage: Bacteria > Desulfobacterota > Desulfobacteria > Desulfobacterales > CAFBRK01 > JAIPEL01. The sequence continues at coordinate 4,965 of CAYPFH010000105.1, forward strand.
CATGTCAAACTGACGGTGGAAGAACCGGACCTTGAATTTGCCCGGGCCAAAGAGATCGCCACCCGCGAGGCCAGACTGCGGGCCGCCAATGCGATGCTCCTTTCCTGGAACGACAGGAAACGGAAATCGTCCTACCCGAAATTCGAATGCGGCAGCCGGCAGCGCCCCGCCTGGATCGTATATGCCGAATCCCGCGGCGGGAATCTTACCGTGGACATCAACGACGGGGAGTATACCTTTATCTACCTGATGATGTAATCCCTCTATGCTGGGAAGCTGGGAGGCGTGGAGGCTGGGAAGAAGGGCGCTGCGCGCCGCCGGGTTCCGATGTCAGAAGTCGGATGTCAGAGGTCGGAAAATATCCCGCGTTCTTTTTTGCTGACATCGGACATCTGACATCCGACATCGGATATCTGCAGCGTCCCAGCGGCGCGAAGCGCCTTACGCCTTAGGCAAGCTCCACCAATTCGATCTCGAACGTGAGGGGTCTTCCGGCCAGGGGAGGATTGGCATCGATGGTGACCTCTTCTTCGTTGACATCGGTCACAGTCACCTGAATCGGATCGCCGGCTTGGGAGTTCATTTGAAGCTGAAGGCCGACCGACAGTTCGATGTGATCCGGAATCGCGTTTTTGGGGACTTTTGACACCAGTTCGGGGCGTTTTTCGCCGAAGGCTTCAGTCGGCTCCAGATGAATCGTCTTTTGGTCGCCCTCCGCCATGCCGATGGTTCCTTCCTCGAATCCCGGAATCAGCGCCCCTTCACCGATGGTGAATTCGACAGGGGTATCCTGCCGGGAAGATGCAAATTCGCTCCCGTCTTCCAGTGTTCCGGTAAAGTGCACCTTGACCTTGTCGCCTTTTTGAGCCTTTCGCATGAAATTCTCCTTGTCGTGATGTTCGGGTTGCAAGCCGTCAGCGGCGCAGCCCAGTTTTTATTCTATTTGTCCACGGCTTTCCGGAAATATCCGAAAAGCGCCCTGCCTCTGCATGGAATCGGAGCGCACCTGCCCCAGAACACGGACCTTTTGCCGGCCGCATCGACGTCTCACCGTAAGTCGACAGGCGGCAACGTAGTCGGGATGGGAAACACCGCGAAGAATCAGAAAGCCGGAAAAGAGCGGGGAATAAAAAAACGTCATCCAACCGGCTGGACGCCCGGGGCGTGAAAAGTGAACTCATTCTCTCGAAGAACGCCGTCTGCTTTGTTGGCAGACGGTTGAAACTTAAGCAAAGTCGGACAACTTGTCAATACCACCGCTGGGGGGAGGCACAAGAAGGAAACAGTCTACAGGCGGCACTGAGCCGGGCCGAAAAAATGGGAGTGAATGGCGGCTACCGCTTTTTGAAGGCTGTTTCCCCGAACGAGAAAATAAAGGGCCACCGGCGAGGGGCCGAACGCGATCATCTCTATGTTTACCCGGCAGTCCGCCGCCGCGGTAAAGCAGCGGGCGGCAATGCCTGGTTTTCGGGCAAGCCCTTCTCCGACGATACCGATCAATGCGACTCCGTCAACCGTTTCCAAACGCCGGAAGGGGCGCGTTTTCATGGCCAGCAGGGCTTTTTTCCCAGGTTCCAGGTCTTGCAGGGAGAGCAGCAGACTGATGCAGGTCTGGGAGGTGACCACCGAGCGGATGTTGATTCCGCTTTCGGCGATCTGTGCCGCAACCTCGCTCAAAATGCCTTTGCGCATGCCGACCCCGGAAGCGTGGACATTCAAGATGCCGATGTCCGTGGAGTGCGTGACGCTTTTGACCACCGGCGCAGAAACTGTCCGGTGGGCTGTGATACGGCTTCCAATGGTATCCGGCTGCAGTGTGTTGCGGATCTCTATGGGGAGGCGCTTTTTCCGCAAGGGCTCCACGGTGCGCGGGTGCAGGATTTTGGCGCCGAAATAGGACAGCTCTGCCGCTTCGTCATAGGATAGGCTGGAAATCAAACCGGCTTCCGGGATAAACCGCGGATCGGCGCTCAAGAATCCATCGACATTTTTCCAGATTTCCAGGCGATCGGCTCCCGAAGCGCTGGTAACCACTGCTGCGCTGTAGTCGCTTCCGCCCCGGCCGAAGGTGGTGATCTCCCCGGACGCGCTGACCCCGAAAAAACCGGGGATAAAGGTGATCTGCCGCCCGTTCAGGGTCGGAAGCAGGCGGGCTTCAAACTGTTTTTCGGTTTTCGGCAGGTCTGCCGTGGCATCTCCGTGCTTGCCGTCGGTGATCAGGCCGATTTCATGGGGCATGCGGCAGGTCGATTTTTCTCCCTTTGCCCGCATTGCCGAAGAAAGCAAAAGGGCCGAGAAGCGCTCGCCGTAGCTGGATATGGTGTCGAACAGGCGGGGGGTGGTCTCCCGGGTAAAATTGAGTCCGTAGTAGAGCCTCTCGAGACGGGTGAGCACGCGGTCAAAGTCCCTGGAAAATTCCCGGCGGGCTTTGGATCGGGAGATGAGATGCCGGGCAACGAGCATGTGCCGGTTTTTCAATCGGCCGATCACGGCAGGAATGCTCGCTTCATCCTGCTCGGCATACTTCATGCCGTCTATGAGCAGATCCGTGATCCCGGAAAGCGCAGAAACCACGACCAGGTTTCCGCGTCCCCTGGTAGCGAGCAGGTCCATGATGGCCGCGATGGTCTTTTTGCCGTTCAGGCATCCGCCTCCGATCTTGATCACCTTCATCAGATCAACCTGTTTTCCAGAATCCGCTGGGCCACCAGGTTCAACCGGGCATGCCAGATCGTGGCCGGCGAATAGTGGTCTTTTGCCATCAACTCCAGAACGGCGGCGCGTTCCTGGTCAAGATTGGCTGCATGGGCCTCCAGCGATTTGCGATAGCAGCCGTACAGATCCAGCGGATCTGTCCAATTGCCTGGAAAAGGATCGGCAAGCCCTCCCGGATATTCGTCCGCAAGTTGGCTCATGATGCCGAAGATGTCGGCATATTCTCCCAGCGCATTGCCTGCAGATTGTTTTGCCATCGATGAATTCTCCGTTTCCATTAGAAATAAAAAAACCTCCCGTCGGGAGGTTCCGTCAACCGTTTGTCTCTCGGACCTCATGGTTCCCTCGTAGGGGTCTGGCGGCACCTTGCGTGGCAGGTTGCCGGGCGGTCAAAGGGCCAGTTCCCTCGCGCCTCTCTGCATGATATTTAGCAGCCGAAAATACGCTATCAGATCCAAACAAGAAGTCAAGAGCCTTCTATGGCCAGGGGGCCGGGAGCGGCGACCGCCGCCCGTTTCAGCGGGTTCAGTTCCGGTCCTGCGCAAGGCTCGAAAAGGAGGCAATTCCCTTGAAGATTGGCGTCGCCCCGGCGATCTTTTTGACCCTGGAGTCCCCACATGCCGGGCACACCGGCAGGTTTTCCTCTTCTCCTGCAAGAACGGCTCGCTCGAACTGTTCGCCGCAACGGCGGCACCGATATTCAATCTGGGGCATTCCGTTCTCCTGCGTTTTACGTACTCAACTTTCGTGATTCATGATTCCGCGAAATGGATAATTTGCTGCTGGTATACGAACTCGCTCCAAAGGATACCTAACATCAGCGCAGGCCAAAATATCATCAAACTCAAAGAGGTGTTTGAGGGGCAGCGGCAATCAAGGATCGCTCAGCGGGCGCTGATGTAAGGTATCCTAAGGCGCTCAAACAGTGTATACCGCCATCAAATCACCCATCTCGCTCCACTGGAGGCGGCGGCCGCTTTTCAAAATCAAGCTCCTGTTCGGTTTACGGCCACTTGGCTCCGAGTTTTTCACGGTTGTAGGGAAAATCTCCAGCGGCTCGATTCAGCTCCTCCCTTTGGGTTATCATTCCGGAAAAAATCGCATCAGCGATTTTTTTTCATGGCCTGTCTTTCGGCGGCGAGTTCCTCAAGCAGCCGGCCCAGGGGCCAGGTTTCCGGATGCGCCATGCTGCCTCCTATGGGCGGTTCAATTTCGCGGCTTTTTCAAACCCCCGGCATCCGGTCATGAGTGCGTGTTTGCGGCTGCCCGGATATTGGCGGCAGATGTCGGGCTTGAGGTCATGGATCCGGCATCGATAGCGATGGGTCCCCGGCTGTTTTTCCAACCACGGGCATACCGCGGCCGGCTGGTTGCTTCCCGGCGTGATCCAGATCCGATAGACATAACCTGCCTCCTCGGGTCTTTTCAGGCCGACCCAGCGCAGGATGTCTTCTCTGCTGGCTTCCTGCCAGCGAGTGACGTCGCTTTCTTCGACCTCTTTGGGGTATCCGATATTTCCGCAGCATTGCCCGCACTGGATGCAGTCAAACGATTCCACGCCGGTTTCGATCCAGACCCCCTCGATGCCTTCGCTTTCACCGGGCCACGCGCTGGTGCGGAACACCTGCCGGCAGATTCGGGCCAGCTGCGCCAGGGTCAAGCCGGCGCTTTCGAGCCTTTGGCAGATCCGGTTTCCGAGTTCACGGAAATCGACCCGCTGCATCTTTCCCCGGGAGCCGATCAGAATCCAGACGCCCCTTCCATGGGCGTCCTGAGCCCACCCCCCGGCGCCGAAAACCAGCGGGCATAGATTCAGGTACAGCGGTACCTGGGCCTCGTATTGGCTGAAGTCATCCCGGATCGCATCGAACGCTTCCCGGGGACTTAAAAAAATGCGATCCCGTTCCATCGCGGGAACCTTTTCTCCCAAGGAGTTCACGACGATGCCCTGGCTTTGGTTCATTTTCCAGAGCTTTTTTCGGAAATGTCAAACAGACATTGGCAAGTGCAAAGCGTTTGTCAAGCAGATATGCCCAGCCTGTTTTCGATGATTGGATTCTTTGCGTTCCAGACATCATCGCCTCCGCCCGCACTTTAATTCAAGTCAGGTGCACAAGTGGTTCCTTAGTTACCAATTAACCGTTTGACCAATCGACCAGTTAACCGTTGGTATCGAGGGCGGCAAACCGCTTGGGGTAAAAACTGTCCACTTCCATTTGAGCTTTTCGAAGCCTGCCGACGCCGAGCACGGCGCCGTCGAAGCGGATCAGCACATGGCCGTCTTCCGTGTCTTTGCCAAGCTGGGATGGCCGAAGAAAGAAAGATTGTCGTCTCAGGTATCGGCGGCGCTGATCGGCGTCTACGTCGATCACGTTCCGCCGGGCGAAGCGTCCGAGAAAAGCGGCCCCGGCGGTGGTCAGCTTCGGGGTTTTCATGGACAGATGCAGCAGCGGAAGACCCGTGGCCGGGGGCGGCTCGACGGTCGGGCGATGATCGGAGGCGGCGACGAACACCCGGCGCTTGGTTCGCGTCAAAAGACGCAGGTTGTCAAACGCGGATCGACCGATACCGAAACGTTTCGAAAGAAGCGAGATGATCTGCTCGGCTTCCGGAAAAAGCCGGCAGCCGTTTCGGTTTTCCTCCTCGTATCCGGGGTCCGAGAGGGTCGGCGAGGGCTCCGGCGGCAGAAACAATCCGCCGGTTCGCTGCAGCACTGCAACAAAAAAGCCGCCGGTGTCGTTCAGGTGCGGCCAGATGCGAAGCGCGTGTCGAAGGCCGGGGTGGTATCGCTCCTGCTGCCAGCTCGTCAGGCCCGGAGCGGCCCGGAGCCCGGGCAGCGACGCCGGCAGCACCTCGACCTTGTCCGGCATGTCGCGGAGAACCGCGTCGACGACGGCTTCGTTTTCTTCCGGGTCGTAGGTGCAGGTGCTGTAAACGATGCGGCCTCCCGGGCGGCAGAGGCGGACGGCCCGTTCCAGCAGATGCTGCTGGCGGAGAATGAGGCGGTCTCTTCCGGGAACCGGCCGCTGCAGGATGTCTGCATTCTTCCGGGAAGTGCCTTCGCAGCTGCAGGGGGCATCCACCAGCACGGCGTCGAACAGGCCGGCCTTTCGCGGGTAGCTGCCGCCGTCCCGGCAGGTGGTGCTGACGTTGACCTGGCCGAGGCGGTCCACATGCATCCGGATCGAGGCCATCCGTTGATGGCGCAGATCGTTGGCCACCACGGTTCCGCTGTTTTCCATGGCGGCCGCCGCCTGAACCGTTTTATTTCCCGGAGCCGCGCACAGGTCCATGATCCGCATGCCTGGCCGGGGCGACAGGAGCCGGACCGGCACCATGGATGCCGCCTCCTGGATGTGAAAGAATCCGGCCTGATACGTCCAGTGTCCGCCCAGGGGGGCGGGTTCCACCGTGACCCGGAACGCCTCCGGATACCAATCGAGAGGGGTCAGACGATAGCCGCCGGCATGAAGAAGTGATTCGAGCTTCGCCGGTTCGATCCGCTGCTTATGGGTCCAGATAAACCGGGCCAGGGGGCGCCGAATCGCCTCTTCGAAGGCCGGAACATCTTCGATGATGGGGTGGTACCGTTGCAAAGGAGAGGGGGGAGAATTCATCGAATGCAGTCTCACAATCCTGGTTATCAGGACCAGGTCAGAGGCAATTGGCTCTGCCTTTCAATCCAAAGCGGAAAAATTCGAAGCACGAAATATTCGAATTTCGGATTTAAGACAACCACA